>NZ_JBQQBY010000027.1:0-118324 GCF_052246385.1 Streptomyces sp. 8N616
TGTGTATTTCTTCAAAGGAACCTCGCCCCAGACCATCACGGCCCGGAGACGGGGTATCAACATATCTGGCGTTGACTTTTGGCACGCTGTTGAGTTCTCAAGGAACGGACGCTTCCTTCGAAACCACGGTTTCTCCGGGCGCTTCCCTTCGGTGTTTCCAACCTTACCAGATCCGTTTTCCGTTCCGTTCCCGGTTCGGATTCGAATTCCGGTCCCCGTTGGAGGGGGCTGCGCCTTCCGGCGCGGCCACCACGTTAGCGGATTCCCTCCGGTGCTCATAATCGAGCATTCGGCTCGGATTTCGGCATGCCGAAATCGTCCCCGAGGGGAGATCGTGCGTCAGTGGTTTGCCGCCGGTGCGGCGCGAGTAGTCGCCGAAGAACCGGTACGGCTCCGTGGCAACCCGGAGAACACTACGCATCGGGTCGACCCGTGTCAACCGGCAGTTGTCCTGCGGGTGAACGGCCACCTCAGTCCAGGTCGTTCAGGCGCCCCCCGGCGTCCGGTTGGGCATCTTCCACCCGTCGCAGCAGCCGGGTGAGCATCTCGCCGAGTTGGCCGCGCTCCTTGTCCGACAGGTCCTGGAGGAGCTCCTCTTCGAAGACCGACGCCATCCGCATCGCCTCGAGCCACTTCTCCCTGCCCTCCGCCGTCAGCTCGACGATCACGCGTACGCGGTTCTTCTCGTCCCGCTCCCGCGTCACCAGGCCGTCGCCCGCCATGCGGTCGACGCGGTGGGTCATCGCGGCCGGGGTGAGGCCGAGGCGCTTGGCGAGGTCGCCGGGGCCCAGGCGGTACGGGGCGCCCGCCAGGACGAGGGCCTTGAGGACCTCCCACTCGGCGTTGCTGATGCCGAGTGTCGCGGTCTGGCGCCCGTAGGCCACGTTCATACGGCGGTTGAGGCGCTGGAGCGCGGAGACGACCTTCTCGACCTGGGGGTCGAGGTCGCGGAACTCGCGCTGGTAGGCCGCGATCTGTGCCTCGAGGCTCGGCTCCAGATCCGGGCCTGCGGGGGCGGGGGTGTCAGCCATGCCCGGAAGTATCGCACGCAACTCATTGGCGTTGAAGTCCTTGGGTGTGTACTCTTTAGCTTCGAACTTTATGCTTGAAGTCTTCAGGCTTCGACTGTTCGTCCTTCTTCCCTCCGACGTCGGATCACCCTCCGACTCTCTCGACCTGGGCAGGTGAGTGTGACCACCGCGATGGGCGCTGCGCTGCGCCGGATCCAACTGGGCAACGCCCTGAGCGCGTTCGGCAATGGCTTCACCGTCCCGTTCCTGTTCATCTACGTGGCGCAGGTGCGGGAACTCGGCGCCAGTACGGCAGGTGCAGTGCTTGCGGCGTTCGCCGTGGCGGCGCTCGTCGTGCTGCCCTTTACCGGCCGGATCATCGACCGGCGGGGGCCGCTGCCTGTCGCCGTCGCGGGTGGGGTCGCGGGCGCCGTGGGGTCGCTGGGTCTCGGGCTGGCGAGCAGCGAGCCGCTGGTCATCGCTGCGGCGGGAATGCTGGGCGCCGGCATCGCGGTCATCCACCCCGCGCTGGCCACGATGATCGTGTGGTGCTCGACGACGGCCACGCGGTCGCGGGCCTTCGCCATGCAGTTCTTCCTGAACAACCTGGGTCTCGGCGTCGGCGGCCTGCTGGGCGGCCTGATCGTCGACACGTCGCGGGCATCGAGCTTCGTGACCCTGTTCTCGATCGAGGCGCTGATGTTCCTGGTGCTCGGGGCGACGGTGGCGACCGTACGGCTGCCGCGGGTGCCTCGTATGGAGGACGCGGTGCCGACGGACGAGCGGGCGAAGGGCGGCTGGCGGGCGCTGCTCGCGGACCGGGCCATGGTGCAGCTGTGCGTGCTGGGCTTCGTGATGTTCTTCGCCTGCTATGGGCAGTTCGAGTCGGGGCTCTCCGCCTTCGCCGTCGAGGTCTCCCGGATCTCGCCCGCGATGCTGGGGGCGGCGCTGGCGGCCAACACGGCGGTGATCGTGCTGGCGCAGTTCGTGGTGTTGAAGCTGGTGGAGCGGCGGCGGCGCAGCCGGGTCATCGCGCTGGTCGGGCTGATCTGGACGGTGGCATGGGTTGCGGCCGGTGCGTCCGGACTCGAGCACGGGAGCCAGGCGATTGCGACGGCGGCGATCATCTCGACGTACGCGCTGTTCGGGCTCGGCGAGGCGATGCTGTCGCCGACGGTTGCTCCGCTGGTGGCGGACCTGGCGCCGCAGGCGCGCGTGGGGCAGTACAACTCGGTTTTCGCTCTGGTGAAGCAGCTGGCGCTGGCCGTCGGGCCGGCGGTGGGCGGGCTGATGGCCGGGGCCGGGATGTACGTGGCGTACATCGTGATGCTCATCGGGTGCTCGCTGGGGATTACGGTGCTGGCGCTGCGGCTGGGGCGCCGGCTCAGCCCGCGCCAGGACAGCCCGCTGCGCGCTGGGCAGCAGCGCCCGGCTCCGAGCCCGGCAGGCGCGGCGTCGCTCCCGGCCCAGTCCCCGGAGTCCGAGCCGGTCACTGCGGCCGCCTGAGCCCCCCACGGGCCGGGACCGGCGCTACGCGCCCGGCGCTTCCCACCCACTCGTCCCACGCAAGGGGTGGCTGGGAAGAGCCGTTCGGCTAACCCGCCGGGAGGGCGAATTCGCACCAGACCGCTTTGCCGCCGCCAGGGGTTCTGCGGGAGCCCCAGGAGGAGGCGATGGTGGCGACGATCGAGATCCCGCGGCCCGCTTCGTCCGCCGGTTCCGCACGGCGGCGGCGCGGGAGGTGGTCGTCGCCGTCGGTGACCTCGATGATCAGGCGGCGGTCGGTGCGGCGCAGCCGCAGGCGCATCGGCGGGGTGCCGTGCTGGAGGGAGTTGGCGACGAGTTCGCTCGCGGCCAGGACGCCGAGGTCGTGCAGTTCGGGTGGGAAGCGCCAGCTCGCGAGGACGCCCGAGGCGAACGCACGCGCGCGTGGCGCGGCCTCCACTCCGCCCAGCAGCTCAAGGGCGGCGTTGTGGAAGAGCTCGGCGTCATGGCCCGTACGAGCCGGGTGCTGGAGCGCGAGGACGGCGACGTCGTCGTCGTGGTCCGCGGTGACGCCCAGGGCGCGGATCAGGCGGTCGCACACCACCTGGGGTGTGCCCGTGGCGCCTGCGAGTGCCTGTTCCAGGGCGGCCACGCCCTCGTCGATGTCCTCGCCGCGGCGCTCGACGAGGCCGTCCGTGTAGAGGACGGCGGTCGAGCCGGGGCCGAGCGGTACGGAGCCCGAGGTGTGCAGCCATCCGCCCGTGCCGAGCGGTGGCCCCGTGGGCTCGGACGCGCGCCGGACCGTGCCGTCGGGGTCCCGGAGGATGATCGGGAGGTGGCCCGCGGAGGCGTAGACGAGCCGCCCCTCGTTGGGGTCGTGCACGGCGTAGGCGCAGGTGGCGATCTGGCTCGGGTCGATCTCGGCGGCGAGCCCGTCGAGGAGCTGGAGCACCTCGTGCGGAGGCAGGTCCAGGCGCGCGTAGGCCCGTACGGCCGTGCGGAG
This sequence comes from Streptomyces sp. 8N616, assembly GCF_052246385.1. Lineage (NCBI taxonomy): Bacteria > Bacillati > Actinomycetota > Actinomycetes > Kitasatosporales > Streptomycetaceae > Streptomyces > Streptomyces sp. 8N616. The sequence continues at coordinate 3,499 of NZ_JBQQBY010000027.1, forward strand.
CTGGCCCATGACGGCGGCCGCACGCACGCCACGCCCCATCACGTCGCCGATGACCAGGGCCGTACGGCCGGCGCCGAGGGTGATGACGTCGTACCAGTCGCCGCCCACCGCGGCGTCCGTGCCGCCGGGCAGGTACGTGGCGGCGATGCGCAGGTCGTCGGGCTGCTCCAACTCCTGGGGGAGCAGGCTGCGCTGGAGGGTGACGGCGGCCTCGCGCTGGCGGCGCTCACTGGCGCGCAGCCGCTCAGCGGCCTCGACCTGGTCGGTGACGTCGGCGGCGAAGACCAGCACGCCACGGTGGGAGCCCCTCGCGGCTGGGGCCGGCGGCGCGTTGTTCGCGGCAACGGGAGCATCTGGTGCACCGGGGACTACTGAGGGCGCGTTGGCGCTGCGCGCGCCCCCTTCCGCGCCTGGCGCGCCGCCCTCGGTGCCGGTGTCCCCGGCTCCGAGTGCCCCGGCTCCGGGCTCCCGAGTGGCTTCCGTCCCGGCCGCCGCTCCGGGCTGCAAGGCCGCCTCGCCGACGCCCGCGCCGGGCACCGCAATGTCGATCGGGCTGCAGGTGAAGGTGTAGTAGCCGTGCCGGCCACGGCCTTCGGCCGGCTCCGGGCGGGAGCCCTCGGCCCCCGCCGCCGGGCCACCCACCGGTCCGCCCGCGGGGACGCGGCGGGACTTGACGGTGCGGGGCTTGCCGCTGCGCAGGACCTGGTCCATCAGGGGAAGCAGGCCGAGCTCCGCGAGTTCGGGCAGCGCCTCGCGCGCGGGGCCGCCCGGGGCGCGCGGGCCGAAGACCGCGGCGTACGCCCCGTTGACGTACGCGATGCGGTGGTCCGGGCCGTACACGACCGCGACCAGGCCCGGGACTTGACCGAGGACGCCGTGGACGGACAGCCCGTCCACGGTGGGGTGCCCGTCAGGAGGTGCGGTCGCGGCCGGGTACGCGGGCGTGACGGCGGACCCCGCGTGCTCTCCGCGCGCGGCGGGCACCGGGCTTCCGCTGCCCGCGGGCCCTGACGGCTGCCGGGGGCGCGAGCCGCGCTCGGTCCGCGCGGCGGCGCGTCGCTGTGTTCCGGGGAGCCGGGCGCTCCAGCGCGTGAAGTTCACTGAGTTTTGCCTCGTGATGTCGCTTCGGGTCAGCCAGGCCGGCCGGGGGTACAGCAAGTGCAACAGTTCGTTCCCTACAGCACGCTTCGTAGGTATGAGCCCACCCATGGTCACACGTCCAGTGTGGCCGAGGGGACTGACATTCGTCAGACGCGGGTGGCCGGCGGGCAGTTCCGGGCGTTGCGCCGTCGCTTCGCGCCCTTGCGCCCTGGTCTCGCGCCCTCGCGCCCCGGCACCGCGCTACGTCGTCTCGTTGTGCCTGCCGGTGCCCGCGGCGAGTTCGAACTCACCGCGCGGATTCTCCAGCGAACCGAGCGAAACGATTTCGCGCTTGAACAGCCCGGCCAGGGTCCACTCGGCGAGCACCCGGGCCTTGCGGTTGAAGGTCGGCACCCGGCTGAGGTGGTAGGTGCGGTGCATGAACCAGGCGGGGTAGCCCTTGATCTTGCGCCCGTAGACGTGGGCCACGCCTTTGTGGAGGCCGAGGGAGGCGACGGATCCCGCGTAGGAGTGCTCGTATTCCTTGACGGGTTCGCCGCGCAGGGACGCAATGATGTTCTCGGCGAGCACCTTGGCCTGGCGGACGGCGTGCTGGGCGTTGGGCGCGCACTCCTTGCCCGGCTCGTCGGCGGTCAGGTCCGGGACGGCCGCGGCGTCGCCGGCCGCCCACGCGTGATCCGCGCCGTCCACACGGAGGGCCGCGGTACAGGCGAGGCGCCCGCGCCCGTTCAGCGGCAGGTCTGTCGCGGCCAGGACGGGGTGCGGCTTGACGCCGGCGGTCCAGACGAGCGTCCGGGTCGGGTAGCGGGAGCCGTCGCTGAGCACCGCGACCCGGTCCTCGCAGCTCTCGAGGCGGGTCTCGAGCCGTACGTCGATGTTGCGGCTGCGCAGCTCGCGCACGGCGTACTTGCCCATGTCCGCGCCGACTTCGGGGAGGATCCGACCGGTCGCCTCGACGAGGATCCACTTCATGTCGTCTGCGGAGATGTTGTGGTAGTAGCGCGAGGCGTAGCGCGCCATGTCCTCGAGCTCGGCGAGCGCCTCCACGCCCGCGTAGCCGCCGCCGACGAAGACGAAGGTGAGTGCCGCGTCGCGGACGTCGGGGTCCCGGGTGGAGGAGGCGATGTCGAGCTGCTCGAGGACGTGGTTGCGCAGGCCGATGGCCTCCTCAACCGTCTTGAAGCCGATGCCGTAGTCGGCGAGGCCGGGGATGGGAAGGGTGCGGGAGACGGAGCCCGGGGCCAGGACCAGCTCGTCGTAGTGGAGCTCGACCGAACCGGTGCCTTCCTCAGCGGAGGCGAGCGTGGAGATGGTCGCGGTGCGCTTGGCGTGGTCGATGGACTTGGCCTCGCCGATGACGACCTGGCACCGGTCGAGGACGCGGCGCAGCGGGACCACCACGTGGCGCGGCGAGATCGAGCCGGCTGCGGCCTCCGGAAGAAAGGGCTGGTACGTCATGTACGGCTCGGGGTCGACCACGACGATGCGGGCTTCGTCGCGTTTCAGCTTCCGCTGAAGGCGCAGGGCGGTGTACATCCCGACGTATCCACCGCCGACAACGAGAATGCGCGCCGGTTCCTTCACAGAGGGTCTCCTCGCGACGTTGCTCACAGCACACTCCCATGACGCACCCGCCACGCGCGTTTGTCCACAGGCTCGTCGAAATGTGTGACCGGAGGTGCCTGGCGCCCGGTACGGACCGGTGCGCTCGTGGGTGCCGCAATGGCGCAGGTCAGCCGGTGGGGCGGGGGCGATCGCGGGGTACGGGCCCTGAGTGGCGGTGGCTGGTAGTCCGAACGGGGTGCCGCGCGCCCGGAGCGTCCCCCTTCATTCTTGACCTGGGCTCAACTATGTTCGTACTTCGTCGGGGTGCCGGACCGCCCCCGGCAGTCAGGGCGGGGAGTCTCCGGGGGGAGACGTCATTACCGGGGGAACGGGGATACGCGTTATGCACATTCAGGGCTCTTCAACGCTGCGGGTGGATGCACAGCGCAATCTGGAGCATGTACTGCGCGCGGCGCGCGAGGTTTTCGGCGAGCTGGGTTACGGCGCGCCGATGGAGGATGTGGCCCGCCGGGCGCGGGTCGGCGTGGGGACTGTGTACCGGCGGTTCCCGAGCAAGGACGTGCTGGTCAGGCGGATAGCCGAGGAGGAGACCGCCCGGCTCACCGACCAGGCGCGGGCCGCGCTGGGGCAGGAGGAGGAGCCGTGGTCGGCGCTGTCGAGGTTCCTGCGGACCTCGGTGGCCTCGGGCGCGGGGCGGCTGCTGCCTCCGCAGGTGCTGCGGGTGGGGGTGGACGCCGAGCCGGAGGCGGCCGCGGCTGGATCGGGGGCCGCTTCGGGAGCTGTGTCCGGGACTGATTCGGGAGCTGCCACGCCGGCTGCCCCGGCCGCCGGCCCGGCGGGCCGGGTGCCGCACCAGCGGAACCCGCAGCCGGGGCTCCGGCTGGTGGAGCAGTCGCCGGCGCGGACGGACGGTGCCGCGGGACCGGCAGGCGATCCGGGCGACGACGCGGGGGCGGCGGCGCTCCTGGAGGTCGTGGGACAACTGGTGGACCGGGCGCGGGCGGCGGGCGAGCTGCGGGGGGATGTGACGGTCGCGGATGTGCTGCTGGTGATAGCCACGGCCGCGCCGTCGCTGCCGGACGCGGCTCACCAGCAGGCGGCTTCCGCACGGCTGTTGGACATCCTGCTGGAGGGGCTTCGGTCGCGCCCTGTGACGTAGGGCATGCGGTGCGGCGGTCGTGTCCGTCGTCGGCTGCCCTGGCAGTCCTCGCCGTCGACGTCGTTGTGGCGCCCGGGGTATCAGGAGCGGCCGTGGCGTCCCGTCACGGCCGCGAGGGCCGGGGGGTTCGCCCTTCGGGCATCCGCGGATTATGCCCCGATCGGGGGATCTGTAGTGCCACGTCGTGCGAACACGCCCCAGAGGTGTGGTTGGTCGCCATGACGGGTGAGCCGGGCCGCCCGTTTGTGGCAGGCTTGCCCGGTGTTCGGGCGTAACTGCGGGTACGGGGGCCTCGGATATGGGCGCTGACGGGCGGGACGAGCCACTCGGTGGCAGCGAGTTGGGCGCGGAGACAGGACCGAGTGTGCCGCAGCAGCGGGGCGGCGGCGCGGCACCGGCCGGGTCTGGCGCCGCGTATTCCGCCGGATCATCCGCCGGTGCCGCCTCCACTGAAACGGGGCCCTCCGACGCCGACTTGATCGGGCGGATGCGCGGCGGAGACATCGGTGCGTACGAGGAGCTGTACCGGCGCCATGCGGATGCGGTGCGCCGGTACGCCAGGTCCTGCTGCCGGGACGACCACACCGCGGAAGACCTGACCGGCGAGGTGTTCGCGCGCACCCTGCAGGCGGTGCAGAGCGGCACGGGCCCGGACTCGGCGGTGCGCGCCTATCTGCTGACGACCGTACGGCGGGTGGCGGCGGCCTGGACGAGGACCGCGAGGCGGGAGCAGCTGGTCGAGGACTTCGCGCTGTTCGCGGCGCGCACATCCGCCTCCGGTGAGGGCACCCTCGACCTGGGCGCGGACGTGCGGGCCATGCACGAGGCCGAGCAGTCGATGGCGGCGCAGGCGTTCCGCAGCCTGCCCGAGCGCTGGCAGACCGTGCTGTGGCACACCGCGGTCGAGAAGGAGTCGCCGAGCGAGGTGGCCCCGCTGCTCGGGCTGACCGCTAATGCCACGGCTGTGCTGGCGTACCGGGCCCGCGAGGGGCTCAAGCAGGCCTATCTGCAGGCGCATGTGAACTCCTCGCTGACCTCGGCCGGCGACTGCGCGCGGTACGCCGACAGGCTGGGCGCCTATGCCCGCGGTGGCCTGCGGGTGCGGGCCGAGCGCGGCCTGCGCAAGCACTTGGAGACGTGCGCGAGGTGCCGTACGGCCGCGCTGGAGGTCAAGGACGTCAACGCGCGGCTGCGGGCGGTGCTGCCGGTCGCGGTCATCGGCTGGATCGCCGCCGGGTACACGCTCGAGGCGACGGGAGTCGCAGCCGGTACGGCCGGCGCCGCGGGCGCGGCGGGCGCGGGCGCGGCGGGCGCGGGCGCCCCGGGGGCGGGCGGAACGGCGGCCGGGACAGTGGTCGGCGCGGCAGGCGGTGCGAGTTCCGGAACCGGGGCGGGCGCGGGGACGGGCTCCGGAGGCGGTGCAGGCTCCGGGGGAGCGGTCGCGTCCCAGGGTCTGGGCCTGCCGGTGACGGCCGGCATCGCGGCAGTCGTCGCGGTCGCGGCTGCGGCGACCGTGTTCGCGGTGATCGCCGGGAACGGCGAGCCGGAGAAGCAGACGCAGGCCAGGCCGCCCGCGTCGGCCCCTGTTGCACCACCGGGCACCAGGCCCGAACCGACTCCGCCCCCCGAGCACAAGGCGGGACGGCCGGACCGGGATCCTGAGCAGAAGCCCGGAAAGCCCACCGCGCGGTCCACGCAGCGCGAGCCGGAACCGAGCACACCCACGCCGAGCCCGGAGTCCCCCGAGTCGACGCCCTCCCCCACCACCCCTGAGCCGACCCCGACCGAGCCGGAGTCCCCGGAACCGCCGAAGCCTCCGAAGCCCTCGAAGCCGACCCCTCCGCCGCCCACGACCACGTACCGGATCAGCGGGCTGTCGTACGACGTGACCGGGGACGGCACGGAGCCGGAGGTACGGGCCATGGAGAGCTCGTGGCTGTGGCAGCGCGGGGGGCAGCGGATCGGTGGCACCCGGTACGACCACGGAGCGACGGTGCACGCGGACTCGTCCGTGACCATCGACCTGAACCGCTCCTGCACGGCCTACGACGCGCTCGTCGGCGTGGACGACGCGACTCTCGGCCTTGGCGCCGCCCGGTTCTCCGTCTACGGGGACGGGGCGCGCCTGTGGCGCTCGGGCGTGGTGCGCGGCGGCGACGCGGCGGTGCCCGTCCATGTGCCGCTGGCCGGGCGCGAGACGATCCGCCTGGTCGTCGAGGGGCAATCGCTCCTCGGTTATGTGGCGCTGGCCGACTGGGCGCAGTCGAGCATCACCTGCGGCTGATCATTCAGCGGGCGACCGCTCGTTCAGCAGGTTCTCCGACGAGTTCGGGCTACGGGTGCAGGCCACCAGCGGCCACGGGCGGCCACCGGCGGGCGGGTCAGGGGCCGGAGGGGGGAGGTTCCCCCTCCGCGGAGCAGCCCGGCGGCGAGCCTAAAGCGCAGGCCGCGGAACCACACCGCCCGCCACCGCGCGCTGCCGCGGCGCCGCGGACCCCGCCCAGCAGGTGCCGCGGCGCGAGAGGAGGCGGCGCAACCACAGCTCCGTGGAAGCCAGTTCGGCGAGGCCGTCCAGCGGAAGCCGTTCGCCTTCGGCCGCGGCGCGCAGCGCCTTGCGGATCACGCGCGCCTCGACCAGTCCCGCGTCGGCGAGGAGCGGTGCGTCGAAGAGGGCGACGAGGTCGCCGACGGCGGCACGGAGCCCGGCCCGTACCGCAGCCGCGTGCGAGGCGTGCGAGGTGGCACCCCACCCCGGAGGGAGATCGCGGATGCCCGCGCCCGCCAGCACAGCGCGCAACACAGAAGCGCGCGCCCCCGGTTGTACGCGCAGCGCCTCGGGCAGCGCGCGGCAGGCGCGAACGACCTGGTTGTCGAGAAACGGCGCGTGCAGGCGCTGGCTGCGCACCTCCGCGGCCTGCTCGAAGACGCGGTGGTCCAGCGCGTGGCGGGCAAGGGCGGCCCGGGCGCGCCGCTCCCCGGGTCGTTCCACGGGCGCCGTCCGGGAGGCCGCGTCCTGCAGGCGAACCGATACTTCAGCGAGCGCCTCCCCCGTCAGCCAGCGCGCCGCGGGCCCCGGCCGGCACCAGGCGAGGGCCGCCAGAGACGCGTCCACGGCCCCGGCAGGACCGCTGCCGTTGAGCGCCGCCGCGCCGCCACCGCCGCTGCCACCCCCACCCCCACCACCGCCGCCACCGTCCGCTCCGTCGTCGAAGCGCCGCTCCAGCAGCCGCGCCGCCGCCTCCCGTACCCCGTCCCGGTACGAGGTACGGGCCAATCTGCGGGCCGCCCGGTAGACGGTGAAGGGGACGAACAGGGAGTGCGCGGAGGGGCCTTCGGACTTCGCCAGGGCCGCTACGGGCCGCAACAGGCGACGCCGCTGGCGGTCCATCAGCAGGTCCGCGAGGCGCGCCGGGTGCGCGTCCAGGACCTGTCTCGCCCCGTTGCCCACCAGGTGGTCCGCGCTGCCCGCGGCGAGTCGCCGCCGGTGCCGTTCCGCGACGACCAGCGAGGGACCGGGCTCGTCGGTCAGCGGCATGGCGTCGAGGTCGGCGTACGGCAGGGCCTCCTCGCCGCCGGTGACGACGACGTGGTGCAACCGCGGGTTGGCGGCGATGCTGCGGGCGCGCTCCAGTTCGGCCTCCCGCCCCACGCGCGCGTGGCCGCCGGACGCCCCCGACGCCAGGTCGTTGAAGGTGACGGCGAGCAGCCGCTCGCCCGCCCCCGTGCCGTGCCCGAACGGCGTCCCCGGCACGCCCGGCAGGCCTGCCGCGAGCAGCGCGAGGGTCGAGGAGGCGCTGCCGCCCGAGAGGTCGGCGCCGATGCCCGGCGCCGGGGCACCGCGCGCCGCCCGCCGGGCCGCGGGCCCCATCCCGGGGACGGGGCCCTGGTCGGGCTCGGGAGTCTCGGGCGCGTGCCGGGGCGCGGCGAGCCTGGCGCGTACGGCCTCGACGAGCGCGTCCCGTACGCCGTCCACGGCCTGTGCGGCCTCCACCTGGGGCGCGGCGACGGCTAGCGAGGCGGTGGGCTCGTAGGCGGTGATCTCGCGGGCGCCGTCGCGCAGGATCAGCGCGTGTCCCGGCGGAACCCGCCGCACGCCCGCGTAGGGCGTGCCGTCCCCCAGGGCTTCCGGCGCGTCCGGGCAGGCGAGCAGCGCGGCGAGGTGGCCGATGTCGAGCTCGGCCTCGATGAGGTCGGCGAGCGGCAGGGCGGCTGTGGCGTACGCGGTGCCGCCCGCCCAGGGGGTGTGGAAGACGGGCCGGGCGCCGGCCAGGTCTCCCGCGATGGTGAGGCGGCGGCCGACCTGGGCGACGGCGGTGTAGCTGCCGGGCCACGCGGTGAGGTGGCGCAGGGCGCCGCCGCGGGCGGTGAACAGGCCCGTGCGCAGCTGCTCGTCGCTCGCGCCGCAGCAACCGAGCACGGCGAGGCGGGTGTTGGGGGCAGCCTGAACGGCGCGCACCTCATCGGGGCGCCAGTCGCCGACGGCCCACAGCGGATCGGGGTCACCCCACAGGAGCTGGGCGCCGACCGGGTGGACCGTGCGGGCCTCGCCCGTGACCGGCACCGCGGCGGCGCTGCTCCATCCCACCAACCACCGCATCGCCGCCTCCACACGCTGGGCAACCAGGAATCAGCAGTCATCATGCACAGTCAGCCGGCGGTTCCGGCGCCGAACCCGCTTACGTCGCGGCCGGGCCAACGGCCGGTCTCCCAAGGGATCGTGCTCTCGCTTCAGGGACCATGCTGCCACGACACGGGCGTACGGGACCGGCTCCGCGAGCGCAGACGCAAGGAGACGCAAGCAGACGCAAACGGCGGGACCTCGGCGCGGTCGCCGCGAAATACCTCCGGAATCCGCGGCGGCGGTGGCGCGTCAGGTGGCCGGAGAAGGCCGGGAAGCCTGCCCCGGAGCCCCCGTCCTTTCGTACCCGGGGGCGGTCAAACCCCCAACCGGGAGGCACCATTCAGCCAATCTGCGGCAGGGGCGCGAGCGAGGGCGTTTCGGCGCAGAACGGCGCAGTCCGGGAGGCGGAACCCGCGCAGTCCGGGAGGCGGCACCCGCCCCCCGGACTGGTCCGCCACCCGCGGGGAATGAGGTGGCGGTATCCCCCAGCCCACTGGTTCCAGTTCAGCGGGCCGACCCACGCGCCATCCATGGAAGCGCTCCCCCTGTGGCCAGGACAGAGCGCACGGCCGGGCGCACGGCCACATACACCCGGAGCACGCGCCCCCTTGCCCGTACGCCAGAACGGACAACAATCTCGCCATCCGGAATCCTGCCCCTTAACGGTCGGGATGCGGCGAACTACGCTGGGTTTACGAATGCCCCGTGCCTATGCCGGGGGGTCGTCGGTGTGTCGAGGGGTGGCGCATGTCCAGGGAGCAACGCGGGCCGAACGAGAAGCTCGGCACCGTTCTCGCCCTCGCGGGGATCAGCAACGCCGGGCTCGCGCGGAGGGTCAACGACCTCGGCGCGCAGCGCGGACTGACGCTCCGCTACGACAAGACGTCCGTCGCCCGGTGGGTGTCCAAGGGCATGGTGCCGCAGGGTGCCGCGCCCCACCTCATCGCCGCCGCGATCGCCGGCAAGCTCGGCCGCCCCGTGCCGCTGCACGAGATCGGTCTGGCGGACGCCGACCCGGCGCCGGAGGTCGGCCTGGCCTTCCCGCGCGACGTGGCAGCCGCGGTCCGCTCCGCGACCGAGCTCTACCGGCTCGACCTCGCGGGCCGCCGGGCGGGCGGCGGGGGCATCTGGCAGAGCCTGGCGGGGTCGTTCTCGGTCAGTGCGTACGCGACGCCCGCCTCCCGCTGGCTGATAACCCCGGCCGACAGCGCGGCCGCCCGCGACCCCAGGGAGGCCGAGGCGAACGGCGGCGACGGCACGCCCCTGCGGGTGGGGCACAGCGATGTGACGAAGCTGCGCGAGGCGGCCGAGGACGCGCGCCGCTGGGACTCCAAGTACGGCGGCGGGGATTGGCGTTCATCCATGGTGCCGGAGTGCTTACGAGTCGACGCCGCACCGCTGCTGCTCGGCACGTACAGCGACGAGGTCGGCCGTTCGCTCTTCGGCGCGACCGCCGAACTCACCCGGCTCGCCGGGTGGATGGCCTTCGACACCGGCCAGCAGGAGGCCGCGCAGCGCTACTACATCCAGGCGCTGCGGCTCGCCAGGGCCGCGGCCGACGTGCCCCTCGGCGGCTATGTCCTCGCCTCGATGAGCCTGCAGGCCACCTACCGCGGCTTCGCCGATGAGGGGGTGGACCTCGCGCAGGCCGCACTCGAGCGCAACCGCGGGCTCGCCACGGCCCGCACCATGAGCTTCTTCCGGCTCGTCGAGGCCCGGGCGCATGCCAAGGCGAGCGACTCGCATGCGGCGGGCGCGGCCCTCAAGGCGGCCGAGGCATGGCTGGAGCGGTCCAGGGACGGCGACCCCGACCCCTCCTGGCTCGGCTTCTACACCGAGGACCGGTTCGCCGCCGACGCCGCCGAGTGCTACCGCGACCTGAAGGCCCCGCGCCAGGTGCGCCGCTTCACGGAGCAGGCGCTGTCCCGGCCGACGGAGGAGTTCGTACGGTCGCACGGGCTGCGGCTCGTCGTGTCCGCTGTCGCCGAACTGGAGTCCGGGAACCTCGACGCGGCGTGCGCACAGGGCACGCGCGCGGTGGAGGTCGCCGGGCGGATCTCGTCGGCACGCACGACGGAGTATGTGCGCGATCTGCTGCACCGGCTCGAGCCGTACGGGGACGAGCCGCGGGTCGTGGAGCTTCGGGAGCGGGCACGGCCGCTGCTGGTCTCCCCGGCATGATCGCCGTGACCGGCCGCTGCTGGTCTCCCCGGCATGATCGCCGTGACCGGCCGCTGCTGGTCTCCCCGGCATGATCGCCGTGACCCTGCAAGCTTTGTCGTGACCCCGGCGGTCTTCGTCGTGACCTCCGCGGTCTCCGTCCGTGGTCCCCGTGACTCCCGTGACCCCCGGATGGCCCTGCTTCCGCCGCGCCACCGTGCGCCCGCTGTGCGCCCCGCCCCCTTGCGCCGCGCGGGTTTCGGACGTTTGTCGGTGGGCCAAGGCATCATCGTGAAGACGAGGTGAAGGCGGACCGGGCCGGATGGTGACCTGAGCGGAGGTGGAGCGGTGGCGGTGGCGCAGGACAGCGATGTGCTGGTGATCGGGGGCGGGATCGTCGGCCTGTCGGCCGCGTACGCGCTGACCCGCGCCGCGCCCGGTACCCGCGTCACCGTCCTGGAGAAGGAGAGCGCCCCCGCGCGGCACCAGACCGGGCGCAACAGCGGCGTGATCCACAGCGGGATCTACTACCGGCCGGGGTCCCTCAAGGCGCGGTTCGCGGTTCGCGGTGCCGCGGAGATGGTGAAGTTCTGCGCCGAGCACGACATTCCGCACGAGGTGACCGGCAAGCTGATCGTCGCCACCGAGCGGGCCGAGCTGCCGCGGCTGCACGCGCTGGTTCAGCGGGGGCGGGAGAACGGCATTCCGGTGCGCGAGCTGGGCCCGGCCCAGATCACGGAGCGCGAGCCGCATGTGCGAGGACTCGCCGCCATCCATGTGGGCACCACGGGTGTGTGCGACTTCACGGCGGTCGCGAACCGGCTGGCCGAGCTCGTCCAGGACGCGGGCGGGCGGATCCGGTACGGGTCCGAGGTTCGGGTCATCGGACGCCGGGCCTCCCGGATCGCGGTCCGTACGGCGGACGGGGCCGCGCTCAGGGCGCGCGCGCTGGTCAACTGCGCGGGGCTGCACTGCGATCAGGTGGCGCGGCTCGCGGGCGACGACCCCGGCATGCGGATCGTGCCCTTCCGCGGGGAGTACTACGAGCTGGTGCCCGAGCGGCGCGACCTGGTCCGCGGCCTCGTCTACCCGGTGCCCGACCCCCGGTTCCCCTTCCTCGGCGTCCATCTGACCCGCGGCATCGAGGGCACGGTCCACATCGGGCCGAACGCGGTGCCGGCGCTGGCCCGCGAGGGTTACGACTGGCGGACCGTACGGCCCCGGGAGCTGGCCGGGACGCTGGCGTACCCGGGGACGTGGCGGATCGCCCGCCACCACTGGCGGTACGGGACGGGCGAGCTGCGCCGCTCGCTCTCGAAGCACGCCTTCGCGGACGCGGTGCGCAGGCTGCTCCCGGACGTCGCGGACGAGGATCTCACGCCTGCCCCGGCGGGCGTTCGGGCCCAGGCGGTGCTGCCGGACGGGACGCTGGTCGACGACTTCCTCATCACGCAGTCCCCCGGCGTGATCCACGTCCTGAACGCCCCGTCTCCCGCGGCGACCGCATCCCTCCCGATCGGCCGCGAAATCGCCCGCCGAGCACTCGCCACGCTGGGCGCGGTGCGGACGTAGCCGCCGGCCTCGCGCCTCCACGCCGCTGAAGGCGCGTGCAGCAGCCCGGGGGGCGGGCGGGACGCCCCGCGCCTCGCCCACCGAGCGCACGCCGCGCCGGGCGTGCGGACGTAGCCGCCAAGCGGCACGCCTTCGCCGCCGGAGGCGCGGGCAGCGCCGGGGGCGGCGGACGCCCCGCCGACCCGCGCGTGGCACGCCCGGTTTCCTGCCCTTCCCGGGCGGACGGGGGACGAGGCGTGTCGGCTCCAGGGCGGACGAGCGTGGAAGAGTGCCCCTCACGAGGCCGGTGTGTGGGAAGTCACGATCGCCCTCAAGGGCACGCGGGTTGGAACGGGCGCCCCGCTGACCGAGGCGCGTGGGGTAACGCGACCGGCCTGAGGGCGGGCAGAGCGGGGAAGGCCATGCCCGCCCAGAGCAGACGGGTGGAAAGCGCGCCCTCACAGGGCGGGCGGTGTCAGCACGGCCCCTTGCCGGCCTGGAGCCTGTTGCCGGTCTGGAGCCTGCCGTCGGCCCGCTCGCCGGACGGAGCGTACGGCGGCCCGCGCCAACGCCCCGAAAAGGGACGTGCGGGCGGTGTCAACACGGCCCCTTGCCGACCTGGAGCCTGCCGTCGGCCCGCTCGCCGGACGGAGCGTACAGCGGCCCGCGCCAACGCCCCGAAGAGGGGCACAGCGCCCGGCGACCGGGCGCGGGAGCCGGGCGGAAGGCGTCGGCGGGCGGAGGTGCAGCAGGCCGAACGTAGAATCGGAGGCACTGTGCTTGAGTCCGAGAAGACCCCCATGTCCGCATCCGCCGACGGCGCCCCACAGGACGGCCCCGGCGGCGGGCGGAGTACGCCTGGGCCCGGAGACGGGGCGCCGCGCGAGGTTCGCGCCGTGCTCTTCCCCGAGGGGCCGGCCGCCGACCCCGCGGGCTCGCACCACGAGCGCCGGATCCGCAGCTTCCGCCCGCGCCGTGGCCGGGTCACCGCCGGCCAGGGCGAGGCGCTGCGCAGGTTGTGGCCGAAGTGGGGGCTGGACATCGACGGCCTGTCCCGGCTCGACCTGGACGCACTCTTCGGCGGGCTCCCCGTCGTCCTGGAGATCGGCTTCGGCATGGGCGAGGCCACGGCCCGGATGGCCGCCGCGGACCCCGGCACCGGCATCCTCGCCGCGGATGTGCACACCCCTGGCCAGGGCAACCTGCTCAGTCTCGCGGAGCGGAACGGCCTGTCCAACATCCGGGTCGCGAACGGTGACGCGATCATCCTCCTCCGCGAGATGATCGAGCCCGCCGCGCTCTCCGGGCTGCGCATCTACTTCCCCGATCCCTGGCCGAAGAAGCGCCACCACAAACGCCGCCTGATCCAGCCCGAGTTCGTCGAGCTGGCCGCCTCCCGGCTGCGGTCCGGCGCGCTGGTGCACTGCGCGACCGACTGGGAGCCGTACGCCGAGCAGATGCTCGAAGTGCTGTCCGCGAGCCCCGAGCTGGAGAACACACGGCCCGACGGCGGTTTCGCGCCGCGCCCCGCCTTCCGGCCGCTGACCAAGTTCGAGAGCGCGGGCCTCGACAAGGGGCACGTGGTGCGCGACCTCCTGTTCGTACGCCGCTGAGCCCGGAGGCGCACAAGCCTGTGCCGCGGCCCCCGGCCCCGCCGCCCTCTGCCCGGCGCGGCCCGGCGCGTATGAGGCTGCGCACGAAAGGCGATACGCCGCCGCACGGGGCTCCGGCCCTCGTTAGGGTCGACAGGTGCACCAGTCCCCGTTCCCGCAGCAGCCCCGGCAACCGCCCGGGCAGCCGCCTGCGCAACCATCCGGGCAGATGCCTGGGCAGCCGTCAGGGCAAGCGCCCGGACAATCGCCTGGTCAACCTCCCGGGCAACCGCCCGTCCCGGCCTACGAACCGCAGCCGCAGTTCGACGCCGTGCCGGAGCGGGCGCACTGGCGCTACCGCCCGCGCCGTGCACTCCGGCACAGCAAGGCACTGCGCTTCGGCACGCTGATCACCCTGCTCGCGCTCTGCGGCCTGGTCATCCTCGCCCTCGTGCGCGAACAGACCGGCACCGAGGGCTTCCTGGTCGGCCTCGGGCTCGCCGTGCTGCCCGTCCCCCTGATGATCGCCGCGTTCCGCTGGCTCGGCCGCGTCGAGCCGGAGCCCTGGCGGAACCTGGCCTTCGCCTTCGCCTGGGGCGCGTGCGCCGCGACGCTCGTGGCGATCATCGCCAACGGCTTCGCCACGGAGTGGATAGCCACCCGCGTCGAGACCGACTCCGCGACGGAGGCCGAGACCTGGGGGGCCACGGTCATCGCCCCGGTCGTCGAGGAGAGCGCCAAGGGCGCGGCGCTGCTCCTGCTCTTCGTCTTCCGCCGCCGCGACTTCGACGGCATCGTCGACGGCGTCGTCATAGCCGGGATCACGGCGACCGGCTTCGCCTTCACCGAGAACATCCTCTACCTCGGCAACGCCTTCGGCGAGGACCAGGCCCTCGGCTCGTCCGGCATTCAGTCCGTCACGGCGGCGACGTTCTTCATCCGCATCGTGATGTCGCCGTTCGCGCACCCGCTCTTCACCGCGCTGACGGGCATCGGCTTCGGTGTCGCCGCGCTCGCCGCGCCGCGCCAGCGCGCCCGCCGGGTCCTGGTGCCGCTCGCCGGCCTGCTCACGGCGATCGTGCTGCACGCCGTCTGGAACGGCTCGACCAGCCTCGGCGGGTACGGCTTCATCGCCGTCTACGGCATGTTCATGGTCCCGGTCTTCGGGCTGCTGACGTGGCTGGTGATCTGGTCCCGCGGCAGCGAGCTGAGGACCGTACGGAGCCACCTGCCCGCATACGTGGCGGCCGGCTGGCTGGTGCCGCAGGAGCCGCAGGCGCTGTCGTCCATGCGGGCGCGGGCGATCGCGCGGGACGTGGCGCGGCGCCACCACGGGAAGGCGGCGGCGCGGGCGGTCGCGGAGTACCAGGCGTTCGCCACGGCGCTGGCGTTCCTGCGGCAGCGGGCGCACCGGGGTGCGGCGGGGGCGGACTTCGTGGCGCGTGAGCAGGAGTTGCTGCACCACCTGTGGCAGCGCAAGGACCTGGCGCAGCCTGCGCTTGCGCATGCGGCGCTGCTGACGGCCCGCCCGTGGGTCCCGCCCCAGTGGGCGCCGCCCCACGGCTACGGTGGCCCGCCGCCGTACGGCTACGCGCCGCCGCCGTACTACGGCCCCGGCCCGGGCCCGCACCACCACCCACCCGCACCCACGGCCCGCCCATACCCACCCACCCGCCCTTAGGGCAGTTCCGGCGCATCACTGCGCCCTGGGGAAGGGCGGGGTGGGGAACGGTCAGGCCGATGCCGCCGTCAGCACGGCCACCTCCGCGTCCGTCAGCTCGAGGTCGGCGAGCGCCAGGAGGGCGGGGAGTTGGGCAGGGGTGCGGGCGCTGGCGATAGGGGTAGCCACCGTTCGCTGGGCGGCCAGCCACGCCAGGGCGACCGTGGCGATCTCCGCGCCCCGCGCCGAGGCGACCTCGTCGAGCGCGGCCAGCACGCGCCGCCCGCGCTCCGTCTCCAAGTGCTGGGCCGCCCGCCCGGCCCGCGCGCTGTCCACCGCCGCGCCCGCCCGGTACTTGCCGGTGAGGAAGCCGGAGGCGAGCGCGGAGTACGGGACGGCCGCCAGTCCGTGGCGGGCCGCGACGTCCGCGAGCGGCCCCTCGTACGTATCGCGCGAGACGAGGTTGTAGTGCGGCTGGAGGGCAGCGTACTTCGCCAGGCCCTCGCGGTCGGAGAAGGCGAGCGACGCCTCGAGCCGCTCGGGCGAGATGTTGGAGGCGCCGATCTGCCGGACCTTGCCCTCCCGCACCAGCTGGTCGAGGGCGGTGATGATCTCCTCGACCGGGACGCCGGGGTCGTCGAAGTGGGTGTAGTAGAGGTCGATGGAGTCGGTCCGCAGGCGGCGGAGGGATTCCTCCGCGGCCGCCTTGATGGTGCCGGCGGCCAGGCCCTTGAAGTCCGGGTGTCCGCCGGCCTTGGTGGCGACGACGATCTCGGAGCGGTTGCCGCGCGCCGCCAGCCAGTTGCCGATGACGGTCTCGGACTCGCCGCCGGAATTGCCCTGGATCCAGGCCGAGTAGACGTCGGCGGTGTCGAGGAAGTTGCCGCCCGCCTCCGCATACGCGTCGAGTACGGCGAAGGACTGCGCCTCGTCCGCGGTCCAGCCGAAGACGTTGCCGCCGAGGGAGAGGGGGTGGACGGTCAGATCACCGATGATCTTGTTCCTGTCAGCCATACGGCTGATCAACGCCGCCCGGCGCCGGGCTATTCCGGGCCGTGCCCGCACAGCGACGCGGACTGAGAAGCGGGGACGCGGACACGCAGGCAAGCCGACAGCCCTGGTGTCGGGGGGTTTGCACCAGGGCTGCCGACGAACAGGGTGCGATAAGTCAGAGCAACCGTACGGACGTCAGAGCGAGAGGCCCTTGCCGCGCAGCCAGGCCGCCGGGTCGATCGGGTCGCCGCCGCCCGGCCGTACCTCCAGGTGGAGGTGGGGGCCGGTGACATTGCCCGTGGCGCCGACGCGGCCGATCGTCTCGCCCGTCGTCACCTCGCCCGACGTCTGGGTCATCGAGGAGAGGTGGCAGTACCAGATCTCGGTGCCGTCCTCGAGGGTGAGGACGATCCGGTAGCCGTAGGAGCCCGCCCAGCCGGCCTCCGTGATCGTGCCGCCGTGCACCGCCTTGACGGGGGTCCCGGTCGGGGCGGCGAAGTCCTGGCCCGTGTGCGTGCTGGACCACATGGAGCCGGACTCGCCGAAGCTCGAAGTCAGCGTGTACGAGGAGGTGGGGAGGCTGTAGCTGCGGGCCAGCTTGGCGAGCCGCTCGGCCTCGGCCTTGCGCGCCGCCTCCTCGGCAGCCTTCCGCTCGGCCTCCTTCTTCGCGGCGGCGGCCTCCGCCTTCGCCTCGGCGGCCTCCTGGGCCGCCTTCTCCGCCGCGGCCTTCTGCGCGGCCTCGCGCTCCGCCGTCTCCGCCGCCGTCTGCTGCTGCTCGGCCTGGCGCATGATGCGGGCGCGCAGCGCCTCGCCCGCGTCGGCGCCCTCGGCCGCCTCCTCGTCGGTGAGACCGGCCTGGGAGAGCGGGGCCGCGGCGGTCACGGTGCCGTCGCCGACGCTGTCCGCGTCGTCGGATATCAGCGAGCCGATGCCGGGGAGCGCCTTGGCGTCGGGGAGCTTGTCCGAGACATACGAGAGGTCCGGCATGGAGATGGAGACCGGCGGCTTGTCCTGCGCACTCGCCATGCCGCCCGCACCGACGGCGGCGAACACGCCGACCCCGAGGACCGCGCCGCTGCGGGCCATGCCACCACCGCGCTGCTTGACGACGCGGTGCCTGCCGCGCACCGGGGCCAGGGAATCCGTGGTCGGGTTCCAGTCGCCGGAACCGGCGGCCGGGTAGTCCTCACCGAACTCACCGAATCCGCCCGGCCCGAAGTCGAAGCTCTGGGTGCCGGAGGGTTCGGGCGAGATCTCGGGGACAGGCCTGTTGGACGCCACTCGGGCGCACTCCTTTCCTTCCTTCTCGCCTACCGGGTTAGCTGACGGGTTCGGAGCAGGAAGGTCTCCTACGGGCCCCTCCGGAGAGGCGCCCGATTCACCCCAAGGTGGTGGTTCCCCGGTTCCCTTGGTGCAGGTCGTGCAGGTGGTGCTGGTGGTGCGGGATTCGGCGTAGGCGCACGGTGCCACCTCTTGTGGCGGCTGGGACGACCGCGCTGCGTTATCGAACGTTAATAGACGGCGGGACGTGATTCCAAGCCGTTCGGTGTGATCGTTAACGAAATCCCGAGGGACCAATCAGGACAGGAAGCCGCCAATTCGGGCGAGTTGCCCCCACGCCTGAAAACACCGCTCCCCTGATCGTGCGTCAGTTGTTATACGCAGGGATGCGCGCGGTTACGGAACGTAGGAGGCGGGGCGGGTGACCGCCGGCATCGCCATGCCGTCCGGCACTCCGCCCGCCGCATGCCGCCGTACGTCCGCCACGAGCGCGTCCGGCAGCGCGTCTGGCCCGGGTAACCGCCGGCCGCGCAGCCGCTCCCCCGGGTCGCAGAAGGCGCCCTCCGCATTCCGCGCCTCGGTCACTCCGTCCGTGAACAGCAGCAGCGCGGCGCCCCCGGGGAAGGCGAACTCGTCCACCCGGTCTCGTACGGGTGCAGGCCCTCGCGCCGCCTGCCCTGGCCCCGGGATGGTTTCCCTGCACACCGAGGAGCCCGAAATTGCGCCTTTGGAGTAGTTTCGTAGATATGAACACCGCAGCGAGGTCCTGGGCGGGCCGCACCCTGCTTCTGCCGGTGCTGGCGGTGCTCGCCGCCGCCCTCGTACTGGTGGCCGTCATGGCTCCCGGGGCGCGGGCCGCGGACGGGCTCGACAGCGCCGCGAACGCCCTGAAGAAGGGCCCTGTCTACGTCGATCCGCGCGCTTCGGGGCAGCTGCCCGCCGCCGATGCGGACGCGCTGGCGGACAAGATCGAGAAGGCGGACAAGCCGGTGTTCGTCGCCGTGCTGCCCAGCGCCTCCGAGTTCCAGCCGTCGACGCTGCTCCAGGACCTGCGGACCAAGGTCGGGATTACCGGCGTGTACGCGGTCGCGCTGGGTGACCGGTTCGACGCGGGCGCCGACTCCTCGGTGATGTCCCGCAACGCGGTCTCCAACCTCTCCGGCGCCGTGGAGCGCTCCGACCCCGGCGACGTGAGCGCCATGGTCAACGGCTTCGTCGATCAGGCCCTGCAGCAGGCCAACGGCCACGCCCCGGCCACCTGGAGCGGCGGCTCGGGCACCAGCACCGGCACCGGGGACGGCACCGGCGTCAGCGCGGCCGGCCTGCTCGTGACGCTCGGCGTGCTGATCACGGCCGTCGGCGGCGGAGCCCTGCTGGTCAGCCGCCGGGGCAAGCAGCGCAGGGCCGAGCGGGACCGTGCGCAGCTGGAGACGCTCCGCCCGGTCGTGGACGAGGACATCACCGCCTTCGGCGAGGAACTGGAGCGGATCGACTTCGACCCCTCGGCACCGAAGACGGACGACGCGATGCGCGAGGACTACGCCCGCGCCCTGGACTCGTACGACAAGGCGAAGGCATCGATGGACCGCGCGCGGCGGCCCAGTGACGTACGGGATGTGACCGAGTCGCTGGAGGACGGCCGGTTCTCGCTGGCCACGCTGGAGGCGCGGCGGGACGGCGAGCCGCTGCCCGAGCGCCGGGTGCCGTGCTTCTTCGACCCGCGGCACGGCCCGTCGGTCCAGGACGTGCAGTGGGCGCCGTCGGGCGGCGAGGAGCGCACCGTGCCGGTGTGCGCGGCGGACGCGGCGCGCCTCGAGGACGGCGAGGAGCCGATGGGGCGCGAGGTGGAGACGGCGTCCGGGCGCAGGCCGTACTGGGAGGCCGGACCGGCGTACGGGCCGTGGGCCTACGGCTATTTCGGCGGCGGCATCCTGCCGGGGCTGCTGGCGGGCACGCTGCTGGGCAGCATGCTGACCGGGCCGTACGCGTACGGGTACGACGGGTACGGCGGGGACTATAGCGGCGGCGACAGTTCCGGTTCCGACTTCAACTCGGGCGACTTCGGGGGCGGCGGCGACTTCGGCGGAGGGTTCGGCGGCGGCGACTTCGGCGGAGGGTTCTGACCCGAGCCGCCCTCGCCCGCCGGTCCCGCCTATCCACTCCCGCCCGTGCCGCCTGTCCCGCCTACAGCGCGTCGACCGCGCTCACCTTCCAGCCGTCGGACGTCCGCTGCAGGGTCATCCGCACCCGGTTGAGGTCGAGGCGCGGGCCTGAGACCTGGGTGCTGTTGGTGACCTGGTTCATGAACAGCAGGACGACGACCTTGTCCGGCGAAGCGGACACCACCGAAGCCGCCTCGTCGCCGGACGCGGGCTTCGCCACCGTGGCCTTGACGACCCCGTGGTAACGCTTCGCGGTGGGCGCGACGACGGTCGAGGTGGTCTTCCGGTACTTGTCCTGGAAGGCGCCCGTGATGTGGCTGCGCGCCGCAGCGAAGTCGCGGTCGAGGTGCCGGTAGTCGTACGACAGGATCGCCGGAGCCGCCTTGCGCGCGGCCGCGAGCGCCTCCGTACGGGCCTCGTTCGCGCGCTCGGCGTCCCGGTAGTCCCACCCGAGCACGGCGGTCGCAGCGAGACCCGCCACGACGAGGACCGCGAGTACGGCGCTGATCAGGCCGGAGCGAAGCCACGTCGGCCTCGGCTTCGCCTTCTGATCCGACTCGGGCTTCAGCTTCGGCTTCGGCTTCGGCTCAGCGGCCGCCTTCGCGGGCGTCTCCGCCTCCGCCTCCGGCGCGTCGATCAGCCCCGTACGTCCCGACGACGGCACGGCCTCCTCCTCCGCGGCCGGACCGTGCGCCTTCTCGGCTCGCTTGGCCGCGGCACGGGCAGCCGCGGCGAAGGAGGAACGGGACCGGGTCGTGCCGCTCCCGGCACTCCCTCGAACGGACAGCTTCGCCACGGTCTTTCTCCTTACTGGCTTTACTGGCTGTCAGCCGACGAATTCGACATTGGACGTCAGCCATCGCCCGCCCTCGCGCACGAGGTCGAGCTGCAGCCTGTAGTTGCGGGCCTGCCCCTTCGGAGCGGCGACGTTGGTGACCTTGCTGTCGCCCACGACCAGGACCCGGGCGGTCTTGTCGCCGGCCCGGATGATCCCCGCCTCGAGCACCTGCCCCTGCGAGACCGACTTGTTGGCGGCCACCAGCTTGGTCAGTTGCTTGTTCTGCTCGGCGAACTGCTGCTTGAAGTCACCGGTGGCGCCGTCCAGGACGTTCTTGCTGTCCCGGTCGTAGTGCCGGTAGTCGAGCGAGGTGAAGTTGAGCACCGACTGGCGGGCGGCGGCCAGGACCTGCTGGTCGCGCCGGTCCGCCTGGTGGTGCTCGTACTTCTGCACGCCGAGGTAGCCGGAGAGGGCCAGCAGCAGGACGGCGGCGACGGCAAGCCCCACCGGGAACGCCCTGCTGCGGCGCGCAGAGCGCACCCCCCTGGCCAGCAGGCGGAGCGGCGGCCCGCCGGCGCGGGCGGCCAGGTTCCGGACATTCATGACATTCATGCCATCGGTCCAACGAGCAGCCATTGCCATGAGTCCTTTCCGAACACGTTCTGTTCTCCCCCGGTCGAGCCGATCTGGACGGCCCCTCCGCCCGGTCCCGTGACGAGGCCGGATGCGGGGTCGTAAGGCGCCACGTACGACGCCAGATCGGCCTGGCTCCCGGAGGCGGAGCCACCCGCTTGCGGGACGTTCTGCGCACCGCGCACCGAGGTCTTGCTGCCGCGCGGCTCCGTGCAGCGGACCGAGGTGTTCGCCTGCCGCTCGCTGGTGTCCTTGGGGGAGCGATGCTTGGTGCTGCCGTATCCCTGCCGGCACGCCGGCGGCTCGTCGGAGTTGAGGACCATACCAAAGTGGCTGGTGCCGTCGCCCGGGAGCACCGTGAAGCTGCCGGCGACGACGGCCGGGAAGGTCACCAGGGTCTGCTCCATGCCCGGCAGCCGTGCCGCGCTGACCTGGCCTCCGCTGATCAGGTTCCCCAGCAGCACCGGAAGCGCCCTCTGGTTGGCCTTCAGGAGCGAGTCCATCTCGTGCGCGGCCGACGTCTGGCCGTCCATCAGCCTGCGGAAGTCGCCGTCGCTGTTCTTGATCTGCTCGGTGAGGTCCGCCAGATCGCGGGAGAAGGACTTGATGGACGAGCCCTTGTCGATCTGGGTCTGCAGCACACCCTGGGAGTCCTCGATCAACTTGATCGTCTGAGGGAGCGAGTCGCTCGCCTCCTTCACGAGCGCGTTGCCCGAGTCGACCATCCGGGACATGTGCGGCCCCGTGCCCGCGAACGCCTTGCCCAGCTCGTCGACCGTGATCTTGAGGTCCTTCTTGTCGACGGACTGGACGAACCGGTCGAGACCCTTGATCAGCTTCGTCGTCTGCAGCGGGGTACGGGTGTCCTTCTGGGCGATCACGGAGCCTTCGCCCAGATACGGGCCGCTCCTGGCGCGCGGCTGCAGATCGACGTACTGCTCGCCCACGGCCGAGCGGTTGGCCACCACGGCGAGGGTGTCGGAGGGGATGCGCGGGCCGTCCTTGATGCGCAGCTCCACCGAGACACCGCCGGAGTCGCCGAGGCGCAGCTCGCCCACGCGGCCCACCGGGATCCCCCGGTAGGTAACCTCGGCGTCCGAGTAGATGCCTCCGGATTCGGCGAAGTTCGCCCGCACCGTGTAGTCGCGGTCCAGGATCCGGTCGCCGAGGCCGGCGTACTCCGCGCCGACGTAGGACACGCCCACGGCGGTGATGGAGGTGAAGGCGAGGAGCTGCGCCTTGACCATACGGGTGATCACGACAGCATCCCCTTCGTCATGAGCCTCGCGAGAGCCAGGTCGAAACCGCTGGGATAGACCGGTTCGCCGATGCCGGAGGTGCGGTACGAGGCCTGGGTTCCGGTGCACACCGGCAGGCACATCGCGTCGCCGCCGCCCGTGTCCTGGCCCCCGTCCGACTTCGGGAGCGAGGTGGGCTCGAGGAGACCGGGGAACTCCGGCACGTCCGGTGCCTCCGGCGCGTCCGGTGCCTCCGGTGCCTCCGGCACGCTGGGCTTCCCGCCGTCGTCCTTCTTGCCCTCGCCCTTCTTCGGGTCCTCGGTGACGTTGCCGTAGATGCTCTTGAGGTCGAGGTCCGCGGTGATGTGCAGGTTGGTGTAGTCGCCCTTGATGGCGTCCGGGGCGTTGCGCGGGAACGGATAGGTGGTCAGCAGCTCCAGCGCGTTCGGCAGGTCGTTGCCCGCCTGGTTGAGCTTGGTGAGGATCGGCTGCAGGTTCCGGAGGTTGGCGATCGCATCGTCCTTGGACGCGTTGATCACCTTCGTCGAGACCTTGCCGAGACTGGAGAGGGACCGCAGCATCCGCGTGAGGTTGCGGCGCTGGTCGGCCAGCACCTTCAGCGCGGGCGGCATGGTGTCGATGGCCTCACCGATCGCGGTCTTCTCCTTCCGGAGCCGCTTGGAGAGCCGGTCGATGCCCTTCATCGCGCGGACGATCTCGGAGCGCTGCCGGTCGAGGCCGCCAAGGAAGGTGTCCAGCTCCGTGAGCAGGTTCTTGATCCGGTCCTCGCGACCCTCCATCGTGTTGTTCAGCTCTTTGGTGATCGTGTGGAGGTGGGCCACCCCGCCGCCGTTGAGCAGCGCGGAGAGGGCGGAGAGCACCTCCTCGATCTCCGGGGTCCTGCTGCTGCGGGACATCAGGATCCGCGAGCCGTCCTCGAGCTTCCCGACCGGCTGGACGCCCGCCGGCTTGGCCAGCGACACGTACTTCTCGCCGAGCATGCTGGTCATGCGCATTTCGGCGACCGCGTTCTCGGGCAGCTTCACATGCTCCGCGATGCGCAGGCGGACGCTGGCGTGCCAGCCCTTGAGCTCCACCTTCTCGACGGCGCCCACGGTGACGTTGTTGACCTTCACGGCCGACTGCGGCACCAGGTCGAGGACGTCCCGGAACTCGACGGTGACGTGGTACGCGTCGTCGTTCGCGGCGGCGCCGCCCGGAAGCTGGACGTCGTACAGGCCGTTGAACTCGCAGCCGGACAGCAGCACCGACCCGGCGGCCACCCACAGGGCGGCCGTGCGCCGGACGTTCGCCGCGAAGCCGGTCCTGTGCCGCCGCTCGGGGCGGGCGGCCTCGTTCCGGGCGGTCATGCGCTGGCCCCCAGAATCCCGCCGAGCGTCTTGTCCGTTGTGGCGGTCCCTGCGGAGGCCTGCTGGGGGGCTCCGGTGACGGGGTCGCCCTTCGGCATGTCGGGGAGGGACTTGAAGAGCTCTTGCAGCTCCCCGCAGTCGGACCTCTCTCCCGTCGTCTTGAAGATCGAGCACAGCACGCTGGCCGGGTCATGCGACTGCTCGCCGTTGCTGCGGGTGTCCAGCGTGCCGGACTCCGGGTTGTACGCGTTGTTGAGGTTGCCGAGACCGGCGGGTGCGACGTCCATCAGCTCCTCCAGCGCGGCGCGCTGCTTGACCAGTACGCGCGTCACCTCGCTGAGACCCTTCACATTGGAGGTCAGCGACTTCTTGTTGCCCTTGACGAAACCGGCCACGTCCTTGAGGGCGATCGACAGTTGCTTGAGCGCCTCCCCGAGCTCCTTGCGCTCACCGGAGAGCTGCTCCGCCACGCCGGCCAGGCTGTCGTTGAAGGTCCGGACGCTCTTGTCGTCCGCCGCCATCGCGGACGTGAACACCTGGAGGTTCCGGACCGTCCCGAACATGTTCTTGCGGCTGTCCGAAAGGGTGGAGACGGCCAGCGAGAGGTCCTTCACCATCTGGTGCATCTTCCCGCCCTGCCCCTTGAGGTTGTCCGCGCTGACCCCGAGCAGCCGGTTCAGCGAGCCGTCCTTGTTGGCGCCACGCGGGCCGAGCGCCTCGGCCGTGGTGTGCAGGCTGTCGTTGATCCGGTCCAGCTCGACCGGGACGGCCGTGCGGTTCTCGGGGATGACGTCGCCGCTCTTCATCTCCGGACCGCTGCGGTAGACCGGCAGCAGCTGGACGTAACGGTCGCTGACCACCGAGGAGTTGATGATGGCGGCCTTGGCGTCCGTGGGCACCTTCTTGTCCGCCTCGTACTCCAGCTCCACCCGCACCCGGGAACCCTGCGGCGTGATCTTCTTGACCTCGCCGATACGGATGCCGAGGACGCGGACGTCGGAACCGGGGTAGATGCCGACGGTGCGCGGGAAGTACGCGGTGACCTTGACGTTGTCCTGCTGCGGCCAGAGCGCCACGGCCAGTCCCGTGACAAGCGCCAGCGCGACGGCGAGAGCGATACGGCGCTGCAGCTTGCGCCGCGTCCTGTTCCTCCTGGAGGCGGCCCTCATCGTGAACCTCCCGGGGATGTCTGCGCGGAGCCCCCGCCGCGGGGCGAGGCGGGATTGACCGCGACCATGTTCTGGACGTAGGTGTCGAACCAGCGGCCGTTGCCGAGGGTGTTGGTGAAGACCCGGGCGAACGGCGCCATCAGCTTGATGCTGCGGTTCAGGCTCTTCTCGTTGCGCTGCAGCATCTGGACGACCGTGTTCAGCCGGCTCAGCGCCGGGCCGATCTGCTTCCGGTTGTCCTCGACGAGACCCGAGAGCTGCACCCCGAGCGTGGTGGCGTTGACCAGCAGGGTGTGGATGACCTGGCGCCGCTTGCGGATCTCCTCGAACAGCGCGTTGCTGTCCTTCATCATGGAGACCAGCTCGTCCGAGCGGTTGGACAGCACCCCGGTGACGCCGTTGGCGCGCTTGAGCAGATCGCCCAGCGCCTTGTCGCGCGAGGCCACGGTCCTGGACAGCCGGGACAGACCGTTGAGCGATGCCTTGACCTCGGGGGGCGAGTCCTTGAACGTCGCCGAGATCGTGTCCATCGCCTTCGCCACCTGCTTGTGGTCGATCTTCTCGCTGGTCGTGGTGAGGTCGCTGAACGCCTGCACCACGTCGTAGGCGGGGACCGTCCGCTGGATCGGGATCTCGCTGCCGGGCTCCAACTGCCCGGTCCCCTTGGGCTCCAGGGACAGGTACTTGGCGCCGAGAATGGTCTTGACCCGGATGGCGGCGCCACTCCTGGTCCCGAACTGCGGCTCGCCCTTGACCCGGAAGGTGACCTTGACGTGGTCACCGTCCAGCTCGACGTCGTCGACCTTGCCGACCTTGACCCCGGCGATACGGACCTCGTCACCTGACTTGAGGCCGCCCGCCTCGGAGAAGGCGGCGCTGTACTTCTCGCCGCTGCCGATCAGCGGAAGGCTCTCCACATTGAACGCCGCGGCGATGAGCAGCGCGATGGTGGTGAGGCCGGCCGCCCCGATCGTTACGGGGTTGCGTTCGCGGAAGGGGATCACCGACCACACCTCGCCTGGTCGACGTGGAGCCGGGGCGTAATGGCCTCCGCGGTCTTCGGCAGCACGACACGGCCGTCGAAGTCGCACAGATAGAAGTTGAACCAGGAGCCGTACGAGCCGGTGGCGGTGAGCTTGTTGAGCTTGCGCGGGAGCCGCTTCAGGACGCCCTCCACGGTCTTCTCGTTCTTGTTGAGCGTTCCGGTGAGCCGGGACAGCTGGGCGATATCGGACTTCAGCGCCGGGCGTCCGTCTTCGAGCAGGCCCGAGGTGGCGCCGGCCAGGTCGCTGATGCCCACCAGCGAGTCACCGATCGCCTTACGGTCGGCGGACAGCCCGGACATCACCCGCTGCAGCTGCTTGAGGAGGCCGGAGAAGCGCGTGCTGCGCTTGTCCACCGTCCCGAGCACGTCGTTGAGGTTGTCGATCACTGAGCCGATCAGCTCGTCGCGGTCGGCGAGCGTCGTGGTGAGCGACGCGGTGTGCGCGAGCAGGCTGTTGATCGTGCCGCCCTCGCCCTGGAGGGTCTTGATGATCTCCGTGGCCAGTTGGTTGGTGTCCTTCGGACTCAGCGCGGCGAACAGCGGCTTGAAGCCGTTGAGCAGCGCGTTGAGGTCGAGGGCGGGCTGGGTCCTGGAGAGCGGGATGGTGGCTCCGGGCCGGAGCCGATCGCTGCTCTTCCCCGCGCCCTCGGTCAGCGCGATGTAGCGCTGTCCGACCAGGTTGCGGTAGCGGATGACCGCGCCGGAGGAGGCAAGCAGCGGCCGGTCGCTGGAGGCGGTGAACTCGACCTCGGCCAGCGTCCGGTCCTTGATCCGGATGTCCTGCACCTCGCCGACCCTGACCCCGGCCACCCGGATGTCGTCGCCCTTCTCCAGGCCAGTGACGTCGCTGAACACCGCCTGGTATGTGTCCTCATCGGTGAACCGTATGTTGACGATGGTGGCCGCGAGCAGGGCCGTGGCCAGCACAGTCACCACGGCGAAAAGCGCGAACTTGATCAGCGGTGCGGCCGTCTCTCGTGCCTTCATGCGACGCTCACCGCCGTTCCGCGGGCCATCGGGCCGAAGAGCAGGGTCGCCACGCCGGGCACCTCGTCGGCGGGCACGCCCATGACCGGGGCCACCAGCGAACCGACGACCTGCTGCTCCGCCGCCGTACCGGTCACGCCGCTGAGCAGGCCGGGCGTGGAGTGGGAAGAGGAGCCGGAGCCCTTGGTGCCATCGTTCAGCTTGGCCCCGGGGAACGGCTTCTGCGGACTGGGCAGGCCCCGGCAGCTCGGTCCTGAGCGCTCGGCGTAGCGCGGCTCCTCGCCGGGGCTGTAGGGAGAGCGGGGCAGAGCGACCTCCAGGGTGATGTGCATCTTTCCGCCCTTGAAAATCTGCTCGGCCAGCGGCTCCGACTTCACCAGGCCGCGCAGCAGGCAGGGGTATTCGGGCGAGTAGCGGGCGAGCAGCGCCAGGGTGGGCCGGGAGACCCGGGCCAGGCCGATGAGCCGCTCGGAGTTGTCGTCGATCACGTTCTCCGCGGTGCCCGCGAAGGTGGTGGTCCCGGTCAGGGCCGAGGCGAACGCCTGCTTCTTCTCCACCAGCGTCTTGCTGCTGGCGATCGAGTTGCGCAGGATCCTCGCAAGGTCGGGGGCGGCGTCCGCGTAGATCTCGGCCACGTCCGCGAACTTCGAGATGTTCGCCTGCATGGCAGGCATGTGCGGGTTGAGTTCGTGGAAGTAGCGCTCCACCCGGACGAGGTTGGTGCCGATCTCGTCGCCACGCCCCTCGAGCGCGTCGGCGAACGCGGACAGCGTGGCGTTCAGCTTGCCCGGCTGGACCGCGCGCAGCAGCGGCAGCAGGTCGTCCATCAGCTTCTGGAGTTCCATGCCCGCCTTGGTGCGGTCCTGGGTGATGACGTCTCCGGCCTGGATGGGCCGCTGCGGGGAGTGGTCGGGGACGACCAGGTCGACGTACTTCTCGCCGAACAGCGTTTTGGGCAGCAGCCGGGCCTGGACGTCGGCCGGGATGCGGGACGTGTGCTCGGGCTTGAGGTCGATGTCGAGCGTCGCCTTCTCGCCGTCAGCCCGTACCTCCCGGACCTCCCCGACGATCAGGCCGCGCAGCTTCACGTCTGCGGGCGGCTCCAGCTGGTTGCCGGTCGTGGTCGCCTGGAGGGTGATCGGGACCGACGGGGTGAACGCCTTCTGGTAGATGGCGACCGTCAGCGCAAGCAGCAACCCGAGGACGACGATGAAGACAATGCCGTAGAGCCGCAGCTTGCCGCCGGGCGTACGGGCCTTCGCCGGGGATGGAGCCGGCGCCGGCGTCTGCATCCGTGTCGGTGTCAATATCGGCATCTGTCTGCTACCCCGCGATCCGCACAGTCGTGGTGGCTCCCCAGATCGCCAGGCTGAGGAAGAAGTCCATGATGTTGATGGCGACGATGGACGTGCGCACCGCCCGGCCCACCGCGACGCCGACGCCCGCCGGGCCGCCCTTCGCGTAGTAGCCGTAGTAGCAGTGGACGAGAATGATCACGACGGCGAAGACGATCACCTTGCCGAAGGACCACAACACGTCGACGGGCGGCAGATACTGCTGGAAGTAGTGGTCGTACGTGCCCGACGACTGCCCGTAGTAGCCGGTGGTGATCGTGCGGGCGGCGAAGTAGGAAGAGAGCAGCCCGATCACGTAGAGCGGGATCACCGCGACGAAACCGGCGATCATCCTCGTGGTGACCAGAAAGGGCAGCGAGGGGACGCCCATCACCTCCAGCGCGTCGACCTCTTCGCTGATCCGCATCGCGCCGAGCTGGGCGGTGAAGCCGGCGCCGACGGTCGCGGAGAGGGCGAGCCCGGATACCAGGGGCGCGATCTCACGGGTGTTGAAGTAGGCGGAGATGAACGCCACGAAGTTCGACGTGCCGAGCTGGTTGAGCGCGGCGTACCCCTGGAGGCCGACCTCGGTTCCGGTGAAGAAGGTGAGGAACGCGATGACCCCGACGGTGCCGCCGATGACCGCCAGCGCTCCGCGGCCGAAGCTCACCTCGGCCAGCAGGCGCAGGACTTCCTTCTTGTAGCGGCGCATCGTGCGGCCGGTCCAGGCGAGCGAGCGGCCGTAGAAGGACAGCTGGCCGCCGAGCTCCTCGAGGGAGCGGAGGGGGCCTGAGATGAATCGTTCCGACAGCGCCATCGACTAACCCCTCTGCGGAACGAGTTGGAAGTAGATCGCCGTCATCACGAAGTTGGCGACGAACAGCAGCATGAAGGTGATGACGACCGACTGGTTCACCGCGTCTCCGACACCTTTGGGGCCTCCCTTGGCCGTCAGGCCCTTGTACGAGGCGACGATTGCGGCGATGGCCCCGAAGAGCAGTGCTTTCAGCTCGGCCCAATAGAGATCGGGTAGCTGGGCGAGGGTGGTGAAGGAGGCCAGATAGGCGCCGGGCGTCCCGTTCTGCAGGACCACGTTGAAGAAGTAGCCGCCGGCCACACCGACCACCGAGACCAGTCCGTTGAGCAGGACGGCAACGGACATCGAGGCCAGCACCCGCGGAACGACCAGCCGGTGGATCGGGTCGATCCCGAGCACCTCCATGGCGTCGATCTCCTCGCGGATCTTGCGCGCCCCGAGGTCGGCGCAGATCGCGGAACCACCCGCACCGGCGATGAGCAGCGCGGTCACGATCGGGGACGCCTCGCGCAGCACTGCGAGGACCGAGGCGGCGCCGGAGAAGGACTGCGCTCCGAGTTGCCGGGTCAGACTGCCGATCTGGAGCGCGATCACGGCTCCGAACGGGATGGAGACCAGCGCGGTGGGCAGAATCGTGACGCTCGCGATGAACCAGGACTGCTGGATGAACTCGCGTATCTGGAGCGGCCGTCGCGGAAGCGTCCGCAGGACGTCCATGAACAGCGCGAACAGGCTGCCGGAATGTTTCAGCGCATTGGTGGGCGAAAGGCTCATATGCCGGTCACCCCCCGGCTGTCCGCGCCGACCGCACCCTCGGAGGCAACCCGCAGCTCCCGCAGCCGCTGCATCTTCTCCTCGTACTCGGCGATCTCCTGCCAGCGCGGCGGGCGGACGATGCCCTCGCTGGGCAGCAGGCGGGGGGTCACACCCGCGCCGGATGCGCCCTTGCCGCCCTTCGGGCCGATGTGATTGCCGGCGTCGAGTTCGGCGAGCTCCTGCTCGACCTGGGCGGCGTCCTTCTCCTCGGCCATCCCGATGGGGCCCTGCATGCGCCCGTTGAGGAACTGGCCGACCACCGGCTCGCCGCTGGACAGCAGCTCTTCCCTGGGCCCGAACATCACCAGCTCGCGGCGGAACAGCAGCCCGATGTTGTCCGGCACCAGGCGGGCCGAGGCGATGTCGTGCGTGACGATCAGAAACGTCGCGTCGATCTGCGCGTTGAGATCGACGATCAGCTGGTTGAGATAGGCCACGCGCACCGGGTCGAGGCCGGAGTCGGGCTCATCGAACAGGATGATCTCGGGATCGAGCACCAGGGCACGCGCAAGACCGGCCCGCTTGCGCATACCCCCGGATATCTCACCGGGCAGCTTTCCCTCGGCCCCGATCAGGCCGACCATGTCCATCTTCTCGAGCACGATCTGCCGGATCTCCCGCTCGGACTTGCGGGTGTGCTCACGCAGCGGGAAGGCGATGTTGTCGTAGAGGTCCATCGACCCGAACAGCGCGCCGTCCTGGAAGAGGACGCCGAAGAGCTTCCGCACCTCGTAGAGGTCGTGCTCGCGAAGCGCGGTGACGTCCCTCCCGTCGATCCATATGGAGCCTCGGTCCGGCTTGAGCAGGCCGACCAGCGTTTTGAGGAAGACCGATTTACCCGTGCCCGATGGGCCGAGCATGACCGATATCTCTCCTGCGGGCAGAGTCAGCGAGACGTCCTGCCAGATGACCTGGTGACCGAAGGATTTGGTCAACCCTTCCACGCAGATCTCGACACCCATTCGCTCCGCCCTTCGACCCTGAAGCAGCTACTGTCATCTGCTCTACGGGGGCGAGCGGGCCGTCCGTCGCGAGCAATCCGAATTTTTTTACGGGCCCGCAATCACGTGCTGATCAGGGCTGAACGTCGGTGTGCAGCGAGCCCGTGGGCAGCGAGTCGGCGTGCCGCCCGGTGGAGTCGTCAGCGGTCGCGCCGCCCAGGCGGGCCGACGGGTCGACGCCGGAGGGCGAGCTCGAAACGGAGGGGGCGGACGGGCCGGAAAGGCCGGACAAGTCCGACAAGTTCGAGATGTGTGACCGAGCCGAGTCGACGGAGGGAGCCGACGGAACGTCGTCGAGCGACGGAGTGCCGGCAACGTCCGGGATGTCGGGAACCGTCGGCACGGACAGAACCGACGGGACGGTCGGAACCGACGGAATGTGGACGGTCGGCGGGACGGCGGGCACCGAGGGAACCGCCAGCCCCGGGAGCGTCACCGCCTCGGGCAGCATCGCCTGCACCTCCGCGGCCAGGTCACCCGCGAGCGCACCACCCCGACCGGCGGGCGCGGACATCGCGGCGGACCCGGACGAGGCCGGAGGCACATCGCTCTCGTACGACGCCGTGGGCCAGTCCTCCGTCGCCTCGGGAGAGGTCGGCGTGGGCCGGGCTCCGTCCGGCTCGTACGGGTAGTGGGGCGCGGCGAATCCCAGAACGGCCAGCGTCGCCGCCGTGGACACCAGGGTCGCGGCCTGCGCGCCTCCGCCGGGCGCCCGGTGCCGTCCCTGCCCGCCCGCCCACAGGGCGGCCCCCAGCGTCGCGGCGAGCGAGTTGCGCAGCGTCCGCCGGGCCCTGGCCAGCAGCGACTCGACCGTGCGGTAGCTCAGGCCCATTTTCCGGGCGACCTGACCGACGTCCAGGTCCTCCGACTTGAGCCAGAGCGCCTCGGCCTGCCGGGCGGGCAGCTCATCGCTCCGGCTCGCCAGCCACTTCGCCTCCGCGCGGTCGCACACCTCTTCCTCGACGGGCGGGGGCGGGGGGACGGCGAAGGTCGACCGACTGCCGACCTGCGCCTCCCGGTTGACCTGCCGGTACCGGTCGGCGCACAGCCGCATCGTCACGGTCGTCAGCCATGCCCCGAGCCGCTCCTCGTCGACATGAGGGTTCTCCACCGCGCGCAGCATGGCCTCGTGCACCGCATCCTCGGCGTCCTCGAGACTCATGGACCTCCGGCGGGCCACCTTCAGCAACTGCTCGCGGTGGCTCCACATCCGCCGCCAGCGCTCCTCGGAGCCGCCGTACGACCCACGGGAATGCGCGGGATGAGTGTTCGCTGCCATCAGGCCCCCTCGCACTTTCGAGATCGAAACCCGCGGCCCCGGAAGCGCCGCCTCCTCTTAGGAGGGCGCTGACATTACCGCCGGGTACCCCCTGGTGGGGAGGGGCAGGACGGACTCAATCCGGCACCGGAGCGGATACGGATGTGGGATTTCCGGGACGATACGCGACGATCGGCGGGCGGCGCAGCATGATCCAGTGCACGATCCCGTAGCGATCCAGCACCGATCCCATGGAGATCCGGGCCGAAGAAATATCAGCTTTATTCAGGTCATTTCCGCTTTACGCGGGCGCCTCCACGGGCTTGAGCACCACGAAATCCGCACCGGCCGGGTCGAGGCAGACGGCCAGCCGCCCCACGCCCTCCGCGTCCTCAGGACCCATCTGCAGGCTGCCGCCGCCCTCTGTGACACTCGCCACCGTGGCGTCACAGTCCGCGACCGCGAACACCGGATGCCAGTACGGGCGGCCGCCGGTGAGGGCCAGATGCTCCGAGCGTGTGGAAGTAGATCATCCAGGCCGAGCGGGCACCTTCCTCGGTCAGCTGCCCGACCGCGCCGACGACCTTTCCGTCCCGCCGGAAGACGCCGTATCCGCCCGCGTCCGGACCGTAGGACTGGAACTCCCAGCCGAACACCGAGCCGTAGAAGCCTGCCGCGGCAGCGACATCGGGCGCACCGAGATCGAGCCAGCACGGCGAGCCGGAAACGTCAGTGGTGATCATGGCGACTCCCTTCGCAGATCCCTTGACCTCAGCCTGGCACCGGCCACTGACACCCGCCCCTCGACGGCCTGCGCGAAGCCGTCCTGATAGGAGCGCGGTTGAGGACAGTTGCGGGCAGTTGGATGGCAGAAAAACTTAAGAGGCCAGGTCAGCGGATACCTAGGACCATGCCACCGGGCCCCGGATGCCGCCCGGTCCAACCGATGCCGCCCCTTCCGCTCACGCATCGCTCACGCACGAAGCTCCTCCGTGCCGGCCTGCGCGGGGTTAGAGCGGGCCCCGGACTGGTAGGCGCGCATGTTGAGGTGTCGCGCATGTTGAGGTGTCGCGCATGTGTCGCGACGCAGCCGAGAGATCACCCCCTGTGTGCTTGCCGCTGTACCGGATGCTCTGGGAGCGCGGTAAGCCCGGGCCATCGCCTCCAGGACGAGGGCGGGGACCAGCTGCTCCGTAGAGGGGGCGGCGAGAAGGTCCACGGTGTCGAGGAGGGCGATCCACGGGACGCCGGCGCGCGGGCGGCGGCGAGACGCACGGCCCTGGTGGCGCCGTCGTGCGGCGCGAAGACCGTACGCGCGGGACCGCGGTCTGCCGGGGACCGACCGCGGAGCGATCCGCACAGTGAACTCCGACGGCCCTGGACAACTTTCCAGCAGCCGCCTGCGGTTCGCGGGTGGAGCCGGGTGGTACGGAGAAGCACTGACACCACAAGTGACTCAAGACACACACATACTGAATGTGATGTTCCAGGGGAGACCCAAAGGTGGATTTCCCATCACGTAATGGGCCTATTCGCTATATCTGGTGACCATGCGTCACCAGTCCTGCCATCCACCCCTGTCCGCCCCTGCCCTCTCGGATGGTTAACAGATGTGACTCGAACGGTCATGCGGCTAGGGTTGCCGCCGACCGCGGGGCCGGCCCGTCCGCCTCACCTGGGCAAGGCATCGCAACGGGTGGAAGAGGGCTTGAAGCTGGGATGGGACCGGTCCCGCACAACTTCATCAGGGGGAACCCGTTCATGGCTATCACTACGCCTGTCAGACGCATGGCCGTCGCCATAGCAACACTGACCGCGACTGCCCTTATCGCGCCGCAGGCTGTTGCCTCGGACAAGCCCGATGTGAAAGTCGCGCAGAGCGCCAACGCTCAGACAAAGGCTTACGCCCAGGCCAACCCGGAGGTGGTCTCGGCCGCCGCCACGGTGTGTGGCTCCGGCTACGAACTCAGCACCGTCACCCCGCTGCCCAAGGGCACCGACCCGAGCATGCGTCACGCAACCCTGTTCAACTACACCAAGGGCGGCAACGACTACGGCTGCTCGATCATGGACAACAACCTCGGCGCCACCCGCCACATGAAGCTGAAGGTGTGCAACTGGAAGAAGACCGTGTGCGACACCGACGAGGGCAACTTCAGCCAGTACGCAGGCCCCGTCTACACCTCTGAGCCGGTCTGTGCGCACGTAACCGCCCAGATGTGGTCCTCCTCCGGAACGCTTTACATCAACTACGGGACGGACTATGCGTACCTGTGCGACTAGGGCCGTGAGCGCGTGGGCCGCCGCCGCGACTGCGGTACTGCTGGCGGGATGCTCGACTCAGGCAGACGCTGACGCCGCGGCAGCCGAACGGCCCGCCGAGCACGGTGCCGCTCCGTCGCCGGCCGGCGAGGCGAACAGTGCCTCCCATGGGGGCGAGAAGTCCTCCACGCCTCCCACCGGCGGATCGACCGAAGGCGCCGTTGAGCGCGCCCGGGAGGAAGCAGAGCGGCAGCGGGCGGCACATGCGGCTGAAGGCGAGCCGGTGGTGAGGAACACCGATATCCCGGCTCCGGAGGACTACGGCTTCGGCAAGCCGATCGCCACAACCGAAGACGGGGACGTGCTGGTGTACGGGCCGAGGAAGGTTGACGGGCGGCTCCGGGTACCGGTCACGGTCACCAACCACGGCGGTGAACGAGCCTTCTACAGGGTCACCATCAGGGTCACTGGCCCCGGTGGCTACAGCGCCACCGTGCACGTGGACACCCACACCACCGGTGTCTACCCGGGCACCACCTGGCCGACCGAACTCACCCCCGGCGACCCCGAACACCCCGTACCTGGCGATCCCGAGGTCGAGATCACCAGCAGCAGCCGACTGGAACGATAGCCGCCCTTCCATCGCGGGCCTGTGCTGCCGCGTGGATGCCCGTCCTGGAGTCCTGGGGCCCCCTCACCCCGGCCGTGGCTCCCGCGCTCGGCCTGGCCACGGGGCTGCCGGCCGGCCTCTATCCGGCCTGGCGGGCCTCGCGCGTGCCCCCGACGGAGGCACTACGCGGCTGACCCCGCGACCGGCCGCCGCAACGTGACCGCTGTGAAACCCCTCGTGCCCGGACACGCTGGGCCAATTCGCTGCCCGCCCGTATCGGGACGGCCTCCCAGCCCTGCTCGACCAACTCCCTTTTCATGCGCACCCAGATGTCAGGAGACAGTTCATGGCCGACGAGATGGTTCGTCTTGCCCAAAGATTTGTGAACACGACTTACAACAACGGCGCGACACTCGGCATATCCAAACTGGACGAGAACGGCGTCACCGGCTGGCCCACGATGTACGCCCTGACGCGGGCGCTCCAGTACGAAATGGGCATCACCGCTCTGTCGGACTCCTTCGGCCCGACAACACTGTCGACGATCGGGGCGAAGTACGGCAAGTTGGATGAAACAACCATCCCCTCTGCAAACTTCTGCCGCATCATCCAGTCCGCCCTGTACTGCAAGGGTTACGACGGCGGCGAGATCGACGGCACGTACAACTCTCGGGTCAAGGCCGCCGTCGTCAAGCTGAACCAGAACATGGGCGTGAGTGCCACGTATCCGGGCAGTTCCCTGTGGCCGAAGGTCGTCAAAGGCCTGTTCAACATGGATGCCTACGTCACCGTCAACAACGGTTCGGACGCCATCCGCTCCATTCAGCAGTGGCTGAACGGCCGGTACATCCTCCGCAAGGACTTTTACGTCATCCCCTGCGACGGCCACCACTCCCGTGATGTCGCCAAGTCGATGCTGTTCGCGATCCAGTACGAGCTGGGCATGGCCGACGGCACCGCGAACGGTGTTTTCGGGCCTGGCACACAGGCCGGCCTGAAGTCCCACACGGTCTCGGTCGGCACGACCGGCACGTGGGCGCAGTTGTTCACCGCGGCAATGGTCCTCAACAAGCGGAGTGTTCCCTTCGGGAACTTCACCGCCGAGGTGAAGACCGCCGTGGAGAGCTTCCAGGCGTTCGTCAAACTGCCGGCCACCGGACTCGGCGACTTCCAGACGTGGGCCTCGCTGCTCGTCTCCTACGGCGACCAGTCCCGCAAGGGCACGGCGTGCGACGGTGTCACGATGATCACGCCGGCGCGTGCGCAGGCCCTGAAGGACGCCGGCTACAAGTACATCGGCCGGTACCTCTTCAACCCGTCCAGCACGAGCCTGCCGGAGAAGCAGATCCAACCCGGCGAGCTCGCCACGATCAAGGAGTACGGGTTGCGCTGCTTCCCCATCTTCCAGACGTGGAGCCGGTCGGCGGACTACTTCAGCTACAACCAGGGCACGAGTGACGCGTTCAAGGCGATCGAATGGGCTCAGCATCATGGATTCAAGCCCGGCACGATCATCTATTTCGCGGTCGACTACGACGCCATGGACGGTGAGGTCACGCAGTACATCGTCCCGCACTTCCGCGGCGTGATGCGCACGATCGGCGAGAACTCCAGCTATGGCGTGGGCGTCTACGGACCGCGTAACGTGTGCCAGCGCATCGCGGACGCCGGGTACTCGGCGGCGAGTTTCGTGTCGGACATGTCGAGCGGATTCTCGGGGAATCTCGGTTATCCGATGCCGACGAACTGGGCGTTCGACCAGATCGCCACCATCACCGTCGGTTCGGGCAGCGGCGCGATCGAGATCGACAACAACATCGCCTCGGGGCGTGACACCGGCCAGGGCGACTTCAACGCCGGCTCGTACACCGAGGGCCTGGACGTCGACCTGGACAAGGCCGCGTACCGGGACACGATGCTGAAGGACGTCCAGAACTATCTGACGTCCATTGGAGTTCCGGAAACCGGCGGCGACGGCTGGACCGACAAGGACTGGGCCACGCTGGGCGGCATCTCCACCACCAAGGCGTACGACCTCGTACTGAGTGCGGACTGGCTGTTCACGTCGCTGGCGCGGCAGCTCAAGCTCCGCAAGGCCCTGATCCAGGCGCCGGTCCTGTGGGAGCTGCGCAAGCTGAATCCCGGAGACTTCGCCGCCGACGAAGCCGTCAAGAACGGGCTGAAGGACGACTGCAGCACCGGCTGGGGTCAGATCTTCGCCTGGGTGACCATCGACGCCCGCAACTATTGCATGCAGCAGGGCATCATCAACGGCACCCCGCTGACCAACGACGATGTCCGGGCGGTGTGGGACGACCTCCAGGACCCGACCTACAACATCCGGTCGGTCGCCTATCTGACGGTCTACAACGCGCACCAGCTCGGGATCGCCAGGCCGAGTCTGACCACCAGCCTGGCCGACACGCAGGCTCTGCTGGCCCGGTACAACGGGACCGGTGACGATGCCCAGCAGTACGGCCGCGAGTTGATCGGCCTGTACAACGTGCTGGAGAACTACAACCGGCTGTCGCGCAACAAGTGACCCCGATCATGGGCGTGAATACTGGGCGCATGCGGAAGTGGTTGCTGACAGCCGTGGGCGTGAACCTGCTGCTGGGAATTCCCGGTGTCGTTCCGGTGTGGCTGTTGTGGTATTTCGCGGTGAACTGGCCACTCGCTGCCGTCGGCTGGACGCAGCGGGAGCCGACGGAGAACGACGGCATGCTGCCATGGCTGCTGGTCGGGGGACCCGTGATGACGCTGTTCGCTCTGGTCTGGTGGCTCGCCAACCGCCCTGTCCGGCGCAGGACAGCGCTGGACGCTCGCCTGTACTGGTCGGCCGGTGCCCTGATGACCCTTGCGCCGTCGATCGCGCTCATGATCGTTCTATGAGAGAGGAATTGAAGACGTGCAGAACGACATAGCGAGGCGGGCCGTGGTGAAGGGCGCCGCGGTGATCGGTGCCGTGGCCGCAATGGGCTCCGTCGCGCCGGGCACAGCCTCGGCCACGCCGAAGGCGGAGCCGAAGAAGCCCCCGACGTCTGCGAACGGCTGGTCCCTCGAGAAGGAAGCGAACCACATCTCGACGGTGTGGACGCGCCCTGTGGCCGGTACGGGGCTCAAGGTCGACGTCCGGATCGGCGACGTGGAGCTGATTCTCGTCCACGTGATCCGCCGCTTCCACTACGGAGTGGAGCAGATCCAGCGGATCGACCTGGCCGGCTGGCGGGACATCGGCAAGCTCCGCAAGGACCTTCCGGAGTCGAACCTCGCCTCCGGTACCGCGGTACAGATCCGGCCGGGCGCCGGCGCGAAGGGCGGGCTCTTCCCCTCCCAGGAGCTGACGCTGCGGGACATCCTCGCCGACTGCGAGGGGGTCGTGCGCTGGGGTGGCGACGACAGCGAGGTGGACGAATCGCTGTTCTACATCGACGCCGGCCCGAACGATGAGCGGGTGAGGAAGGTCGCCGACAAGCTCCGCAGATGGGACGCGACACCCGGCCAAGGCGCCGGTGTGGAGGTGGACATCCTGTCCCCGTCCCGGCGCAGCCGCGCGGATCGTCTGGCCCGCATCCAGCGCTCCGCCTGACCTGACCCCCATGAGGGCCGATCTCCCCTCCGGGTGCGTCCCGGGACCTCGTTGGGAGGCAGTCGGCCTCATGTATGAGGGTGTTCTGCCACTGGTCTGCCGAGCGCGCCCGGCAGACCAGTGGCATCGGGTGGACTGGGCCTTGTCCTGTCAGGGCGCACGGCCCCTTCGGTCCGTCGGGGGCTATCGGCGCTGCCGGTGTGAAGATGCAACCCGAAGCCACGAAAGAAGACCCAGGGGACAGAGCCGATGGCTAGATCGACTCCGACTCCGCTCACGCATGGGATCGCACGCCTCGGCCGTCGCATGCCCCGAAACGCCACGGGCAAGCAAAAAGGCCAGGTCATAGACAATCCGACCTGGCCTTTCGTTGAGCCGCCTAGGGGAGTCGAACCCCTGACCTACGCATTTCGAGCGAGGCGGGAAGCTCCCACAAGCGCTCTACCTGCAAGGATTGCGCCTACGGCACCCCACATCGCCACGAATCCGCAGGTCGCGGAGTGCGGATGTCACGAGGGATGTCAGGCGCCGGGTACCGGGCCGACCCAGGTGAGTGATCAGCACCAGGCGGACGAGGCTCTCCTGGATCACGAACACGATCAACCCCACCCCCGAAGGTCGTCTGCCGGGCCTCCGGCGGTGCGGAGTCATAGAAGCGTGCAAAGGCGTACGGGTCCTCCGCGATGGAGCGGAGTACGGCGTTGAAGGCAGACCGGGCTCCGCCGGCAGTGCGTCCGCCTGGCCGCTTGGCGACGGGGTGGTACGCGAGCTCGTAGGCCATCTCAGCCGCGTAGCGGGTCAAGGTCGACGTCAATCGTCTCGACGTCCTCGCCGTCGGCGATCGCACAGGCAAGCTCCGCGATCCGCTCGGCCTCGCCGGGGGCGGACTCGGAAAGGGCGCGCGGCCACCACGGATCGAGTAGCTACTGCAAAGCGTCGAGCCAGTAGGTCCGCCGGGCCCGCATGCCCTCGACGTCGGTGACGGATTCCGCGGCCCGGTCCAGGACCCGCCGGGCACCCAGGGCATCACCGCGTTCGAGATACAGGTGAGTGCTGGCGAGGAGCGCCTGCGACGTGCGGGCACCGGCATCCTTCCCAGCGTTGTTCCTACGGTGCTGTCGTGGCCTCGGAGTATTTCTTGATGAGTTCGTAGGAGCGAATGCGGTCGCGGAGGTCGTAGACGGGTGTGGTCAGCATCAGTTCGTCTGCTCCGGTCTCACCAGCCAGTTGCGTGAGCCGGTGTACGACGGTCTTGGGTGTCCCGACGGCTTGCAGTGCACGGAAGCCGACCAGCTCCTGTCGCTCCTTCGCCGTGAAGGGATGGGTGGCCGCCTCCGCGGGCGTGGGGAAGGGCGTCTCACTCAATCCTTTGAGGAGCCCGGCTTTGACGACGTCCATCGGTCCGACTCGCCACGCGGCTTCTTCTTCCGTCTCGGCACACACCGCCTCCACGCACAACAGCACCCGAGGTTGCTCACACCAACGGGACGGGATGAACGCCGCCCGGTAACGTTCCAGGGCCGCGAGGGAGTTGTCCGGCCGGATGTGGTGTGCGATGGCGATCGGCAGGCCGAGTCCGGCGGCGAGAGCGGCACCTGCGGTGCTGGAGGCCAGCAGCCATGGCTCCGGCAGCGGGCCGAGTGCGACTTCGTCGACCAGAAAG
Source organism: Streptomyces sp. 8N616 (assembly GCF_052246385.1). Taxonomy (NCBI): domain Bacteria; kingdom Bacillati; phylum Actinomycetota; class Actinomycetes; order Kitasatosporales; family Streptomycetaceae; genus Streptomyces; species Streptomyces sp. 8N616. The sequence goes on from NZ_JBQQBY010000027.1 coordinate 43,915, forward strand.
GCCCTGAAGTCCTGGCCCAGACACCTGGGCACAAGTAACCCGCCGGTAGTTTTCGCGGCTTGCGACTCATTACGCGTTCGCTGCAGTGGCAGCTTGTTCGTCGTGTTCCCGCAGCATCCGCATGACAGTCGCGGGTGAGGGGTGCTGGCCCTTCTTCGCTCCCTTGGAGATGACGAGCCTGGCCGCGATGTCGCGCAGGCTCAATTCCTCGTCACGCAGCGGAGGGCGGTGAACAGCATGTCGTCGTCGGTGACGCTGGCGCCGCCGATGGTCTTGCCGCGCTTGCGGGCGGACTCGTGGCCTTCGAGGGTGCGGTCGCGGATGTACTCGCGTTCCATGCCGGACATCGCGGCGAGCACGGTGAGCACGATGCCGGACGGGTCGTGCGAGCCCATCAGCTCCCCGCTGAGGAACTCCAGACCGACGTCGCTTGCCTTCAGCTCCTCGGCGAGCATGGCGAGTTCCATGCCGCGACCGAGGCGCTTGTGCTCGTGGACGACGATGGTGACGGCGGCGCCGGAGGCCCGGATCTCCCCGGGCGAGCTTCACGGCGGCCTCCAGCTCGGTGCGTTGGGTGGCGCGGGTGGAGATCTTCTCCGAGAAGACCCGGGTGACCCCGGCCTCGGCGAGCGAGTCCAGTTGCGCGTCCAGGGACTGCCGCGCGGTTGAGGCGCGAGCGTACCCGATGCGGACGTGTCCGACCGGCTCGGTGCCGGCGTTCACCGGCCGGGGGTGTTCGGTCCAGGCCGACCCCGCTTGCGTACGGCGGGGGTCTGCACGCTGAGCGTCTTGGCGAGTTGGGGCACGAGGCGGAAGCGGGCAGTGTGGTACTGGATCGCGACCTTGCCCTTGCCGGTCCGGCACGGCGAGCCGGGCGGGGCGGCGCAGGTGGACATCGGGCAGGCGTGCGCTTCCACGCGCTTGAAGTCGTCACTCACGACACCGAGCGTTTCCTGTGGGTGTTTCAGAATTCCATTCGTTTGCAGCGACTCATGAAACGTGATCGCCGCAGGTGGGTCACCGCCCGACCGGCTGTTTCACGAACGACCACCTATGAAACCCCGCCGCCCTACGTCGTCGGTCTGAGCGGGCTCGCTCGCTTCCGCGGAGCTGTCTTCAAAGATCCCGAGTTCGGATAGCTACGCTGGATCCGCAAGCTGCAGGAGGTTGCGATCTGTATGGGTGACGGTCACGGGCCCGGACGGTCTGAGCAGGAGGACTCGCTCGGAGCCGGATGGGAGGGGCACCGGCCTGCGGTTTTCGGTGTGGCCTACCGGCTGCTGGGGAGTGTGGCCGATGCCGAGGACGTGACCCAGGATGTGTGGTTGCGGGCGGCCGGAGCGGATCTACAGGACATCGGTGATCTGCGGGCTTGGCTGGTGACGGTGGCCGCGCGGCGGTCGTACGACATTCTCAAGAGTGCCCGTTTCCGTCGGGAGACCTATGTCGGGCCGTGGCTGCCGGCGCCGCTGCTGACGGAGGCCGGACGCGTCGCAGCCCGTACTCGTCGATGAGTCCGTCCGTTCGGCGATGCTGCTGATCATGGAAGAGCTGAGCCCGCCGGAGCGGGTGGCTTTCGTCCTGCACGATGTCTTCGGTCTTGAGTTTGGCCGGATCGCCGACTTGCTGGACGTCTCTGTGCCGGGTGCCCGGCAGCTCGCCTCGCGGGCGCGACGGCGGGTGGCCAAGGCGAAGCAGTCCATGCCGCAGGCGTCGAAGGCGGAGCGTGAACGCGTCCTCGCGGTTTTCCGTGCCGCGTACGAGGCCGGGGACCTGGCCAGCTTGGTCAGGCTCCTGCACCCGGACGCCGTCTACGTCAACGACGGCGGCGGCAAGGTCTTCGCGGCACGCAAGCTCATCCACAGCGGCGAGCGCGTCGCCGAGGTCATGGTGCGTGTGGGGCGCCAGTGGCATCCGGACCGCATCGACTTCGCTGAGGTCGGCGGCGGGCTCGCCCTGGTGTTCCACCGCGAAGGCCGGGTCCACTCCGTGGACACGGTCCAGATCACAGACGGTCTGATCACCGCGTACCGCAGGGTCATCAATCCCGGCAAACTCGTGCGCGTCTGAGCTGTCACACCCGGAGGGGCTACCTAGTTTCCCTGATGAGAAAGAGCAAAACGGGCGACGAAGGAATGCGCGAGCGGATGAGATCGATCCGATGACGAGCCGCTGTGAACCCTGCGTGTGAACGGGCTGTGCGCTTGAGTCGCCCCTCCCAGTAAGGACCTGTATGCAAGCCATCACTGTGCAAGACCGCGACGCCGGTCTTGCAGGGATGTCCCTGACGGACATGCCCTACCCCCCTGCGGCCGGGAACGACGTCATCGTGCGGGTGCACGCCTCGGGCTTCACCCCTGGCGAGCTGGACTGGCCGGGAACGTGGACCGATCGCGCCGGCCGCGACCGGACGCCGAGCGTGCCCGGGCACGAGCTCTCGGGTGTCGTCGTGGAGCTGGGGTTCGGCACCACCGGCCTGAGCGTCGGACAGCGGGTGTTCGGCCTGGCCGACTGGACCCGCAACGGCACGCTCGCCGAGTACACCGCGGTGGAAGCCCGCAACCTCGCCCCGCTGCCGGCGGACATCGACCACACCGTGGCCGCCGCACTGCCGATCTCCGGGCTGACCGCCTGGCAGGCCCTGTTCGACCACGGCCGCCTCACCACCGGCCAGACCGTCCTGATCCACGGCGCCGCGGGCGGCGTCGGCTCGATCGCGGTACAGCTCGCCCGCGAGGCCGGCGCCCGCGTCATCGGCACCGGCCGCGCCTCCGACCGGGACAGGGCACTCGCCCTGGGCGTCGACACCTTCCTGGACCTGCAGGCCGAGAAGCTGGAGGACGCCGGCGCGGCCGACGTCGTGTTCGACGTGATCGGCGGCGACATCCTCGACCGCTCGGCCGCCCTGGTGCGCGCCGGCGGCACGCTCGTCACCATCGCCATGCCGCCCAAGGTCCAGCCCAAGGATGGGCGGGCGGTCTTCTTCGTCGTCGAACCCGACCGCGCCCGGCTCACCGACCTCGCCCTGCGGGTAAGGGACGGCCGGCTCAAGCCGGTCGTCGGCGCCGTGCGGCCCCTTGCCGAAGCACCCTCCGCGTTCGCCCCCGGCACGCGCACCCCCGGCAAGACGATCATCCGCGTCACGGAAGACTGAACAGGAGACCGACCGCGCCGCCCTCCGCCTGACCGAGGCGATCACACGCGTGCCGGACGGACACGTCAGAACGCATTCAACGGCGCCGCGATCACCAGCCGGTGTCACCGTCGACAGCTGACCTCGACGGTGACACCGGCGGTGATACGGGCTGCCGAAGCCTCCACCGTCGTGAAGGTCATAGTGGAATCAGTCGGGCAGCTCGTGCGAGCTGCCTCGGCTCACACAAGCGCGGAGGCGTCCGACGGCGTACGTGCACGGGGAACGGCCAGGGGAGCCAGGTCAAGCCGCTTGTCCATGTCGAGGCGGAAGGTGCCGTACGGGTTGACGTTGGACCAGAACAGGGCGGTCAGGCCGCGCCGGTCCTCGTCCGTCAGCTTCTTCGCCCACCCCGTCTCGGCCAGGACCTGCTGGAGCAGCAGCGTGTTGACGTGCACGAGGCTGGCCTGGAGCAGGTGCAGGGAAAGCATCGACGTCTCGGCGTGCTCCTTGTCCGGACCGGTCAGAGCGCCGTCCTTGCCGTAGTGCAGCACGGTGTTCGCACTGTTCCAGTTCTCCACGACCTGGAGCCCGCCGTGGATCTCCCGGCGCAAGCCGGGACTCGCCAGGTAGTCGCAGGCGAAGATGGTGCGCACGGCGCGGCCGAGTTCTTCGAGCGCGGCGTAGGTGGGGTGCTTGGGGCCGCCGCGGGTGAAGCGCCGCAGGACCTGTTCGGCCTCCGCCGTCCCGAGCCGGAGCGCGGTGGCATACTTCACCATCTGGTCGTACTGCTGCTCGATCAGTTCCCAGCGGATCGGCCGACTCAGCGCGCCGCCGAGCGCGGGCCAGCCCTGCGGCGCGTCGTCGGGGCGGTACAGGCGAAAGCTGCCGATGTTCTTCAGCCGCGGCAGCAGGCGGAAGTTGAGCAGCTCGGTGAAGGCGAACCCGACCACGCTCGCGCCGTGCGTGTGGGGGACCGGCACACTGATCGTGTCACCACACCACTCGGCAGAGACTGCCGACCTCTCGTCACCACGGCCATGACCGCTTACTGACTCGGCATGACGCCCGAGGCTTCCGCAGCTGGGCCCGCCGTCCCGACATCACCGCCGCCACCTACCACCGCACCCCTCAAACGTGGGAGGGCAGCAGAAAGGTCCCCTCCCGCCCGTGGAGCGAGAGGAGACCGTCTGGCTCATGTCAGTCTTCAGCACCCGCCACGCCACCGTCTGCTGCGCCTGCGGCGGAACTGGCCTGCACCGGGTCCATCGGTGGTGGCTGACACGCAGTGGGCGCGGATCGAGCCGTTACTCCCGGACCGGACGCCGAAGAGGGGTGGGCGGTGGCGGGATCACCGTGAAGTGATCGACGCGATCGTGTGGAAGTTCCAGACCGGATCGCAGTGTGTGCACCTACCGTAGAAATACGGCAATTGGCGGGGCGTCTACAACCGGCTGCGGATGTGGGCTGTCGACGGGACCTGGGAACGGCTGCTGCGAGCCCACCAGCACGCGGCCGGGGCCCGCAAAAAGGGCCGCGGCCGGCGAGCCGGCCGACCATGCCCTCGGCCGGTCCCCGCGGCGGACTGACCACGAAGGTCCAACAAGGTAGGGACGCGGTCTGACAACGGCCGGGCAGCGAGACAGCACAAGAGGTCAGCGAGGTGATCCTGACGCGATCAACGGGTGCACCTCGTACTTGGGCGGGGGCTTGCGGCCGGGGCGGCCCGCCGTATCCGAGGGTGGGATGAGGGCGATCCAGCCGAGGTCTTCCAGGTGGTCGGCCGCGGCGCGGACGGCTTCCGAGCCGCCTTCTGCGACCCACGTACGGCCCAACAGAGCGCGGTGTGCATCGCGGACCGTGAAAGGCTCCGCCAGGTTCGGGCGCTTCCGCAGCCAGTCCAACACATCGCGAGCTGGGGTGAGGCGGCTCTCACGGTTGGCGCCCATCAGGTCGAGGCAGAAGCGGGCGTGGGCGATGAAGTACGGGGCCATCGAGATGGCGTTCGCCATGTAGGCGTCGTTCACTTCCACAGCCTGTGGATGGTCATACAAGGTAAGCGCGGCGGCGATACGGGCCAGCTTGCCGGGCAGCTTGCTGGCCCACGAGGCGATGGGGTTGAGGTCGCCGTCCTCGGCAAGGCGGGGCTGTACTCGGCATACGCTTCGGCGGCCGACCTCAGACAGCCGGTGGTGACATTGACAGGCACCCTTGTTGACCGCATTCATCCGCCGCGTACACGCCGTGTCGGGCGCGTGTCCTCTCGGAGTCGCGTCGCCCTGGGGCAGGGCGATGCCCCCTGCCAAGTGACAGCCAGCGGAGCCGTTCTCGGAATCAATCCGCCTCCTTCTCGGGCCCCGATCTTGCGGATCCCCGTGAACGGTTCAGCAATGGCAAGGCCGTCAGAGGAAACACGACCACTGACAGCAGGCCTGCCGCCACCAGCGCGGCGGCGTTAGCCGGTCGGATCGCCTCCAACTTCAAGCCGATCGTCGTCGCAGCCACGATGACCGGGAGCGAGGTGGCCTGCAAGAGTCCGCTGGCCATGACCTCGGCGCGCGAGAGGCCGGCGCGGCGGTAGGCCAATGCGGGCACTCCACGAACGAGGAGGAGTGCGGCAAAGAACATCGGTACCCGCAGCGCCGTTCCGGCGTCCGCGAACAGGGCGCCAAGGTCGAACTGGATACCGCTCGTCACGAAGAAGACCGGGATGAGAAACCCATAGCCTAGGCCCTCCAGTTTGACGTGGAATTGCAGGTGCGTCTGTTCGGAGTCGGGGTCGACCAGCCGTAGCACCGCCCCTGCAATGAAGGCACCCAGAACGGCCTCGAATCCGAGATGCAGGGCGACCGCGGACAGACCAACAACCAGAACCATTGTCAAGCGGACCCGGACTTGAGCGCTCGTGTCCGCCAGGTTCATTACCGTCCGGGACAGCCACATGGAGCGTCCTGCGCGTATTGAGGCCACCACGATGAGCACCATCAGGCAAGCAAGGCCGAGCAGGAGAAGCAGTCTGGAGGCCGGGCCCGATGCATGCTCGGAGAAGAACAGCGACAGCAACACCACAGCGCTGATCTCACCTGCCGAGCCTCCACCGATGGTCAGTTGGCCAACTGGCCGGTCGACCGCGTCGGCGTCCTTGAGGATCGGGACCAGAAGCCCCAGAGACGTGGCCACCAGCGCGGTGCCGAGGAGCAGCGGGCTCTCGAACAACCCGGCGATGTGCAGCATCCAGCCGACGGTTGCGGCCAGCACAAGTGTGCCGGCCAGTCCAATACCGATGAGCCTCGCCCGCGACCCGCGTAGTTGCTGGAAGTCGATCTCGAGCCCGGAAAGGAACAGCAGGAAGCTCAGTCCAATGATCGACAAGGCCTGAACGGTGGCGTCCGGCTGCACCACATTCAGCACCGCCGGGCCAAGAACGACGCCAGCCACGATCTCGAGGACCGGGCCCGGGAGAGGGACGCGGGGCACCACGGCGAGGAGGAACGGGGCGCCAGCCGCTACCGCGAGAACGATGACCAGGTTGTCGTACGACATCGTGACTCCGGTGGCCGGTCGGCGGGCACAGGTTCTGACCAACGTTGCCCCATCCGATGGTGTTCTGACCTGTCGAAGATCTAACCGGCGCGTCGGAGCCGCTCCGGCTCTGTCGACGGAGCCGTCAGCTTCACCGCCTCCCAGCCGGTCGACGGGATGCGGCCCCTGCGCGACCCGGACGCCGTCGACCTTGACGATGACGACGACGGCCAGGAGGAGTGAGTGGGCCCCACCACAGCACGGCGTCCACGTCGCGGTGTAGACGATCCGCGTCCTCGTCGGGGGCCGGGGGGCTCGAGGCGGGCGAAGAGTCGTCCAGCGCCTCGGGGGTGACGGTGAGCGCGTTGGCATCGTCACGTCCGTTGCGCTCGGCCAGGCGCCGCAGCAGCTCCGCCTTCTCAACGGGGAGACACACCAGTCGTGGGCGTCCGCCCGCCACGCCCGCGCAGCGTAGACATCGAGCGTCCATGATTACGGGGAGCGTCAGGATACTGTTCCATCAGTGTTAGCGGTTGGCGGAGGTCAGCCTTGGAGCCTTTGCGCGAGCGTGCCGAGGGACTGCGGTCCGCGGACGTGGTCGATGCGATGGGCCGCATTCATCGGCATCGGTGTGACGTGCTGGACCTGGTCTGCCCCACGCCTGGTCGGTTGTTGTTCGGTCCCGCAGTGACGCTCTCCTACTTCCCGTCGTGCGGTGAGCGCCTCCCCGCCGAGCGCTACAACTTCGCGCGGTTGTTCTACGAGGCGATCGGGGAAGACGGGCGTGGTGCGGTACTCGTGATGGCTTGCAATGGACATCCAGAGGTGTCCATGGGGGGTGGCACGAAGCTGACCCGGGTCGTCAACCACGGCCTGGCCGGAGTGCTGGCCGATGGCAGACTGCGCGACTTCGCCGAGCTCGCCACCTACGACATGGTCACCTACTGCCGGGGCGAGGCATTGCGGTGGGGTGGGGACGTGGTCACGCCGTTCGAGGCGAACCGGCCGGTGGTGGTGGCCGGTGTGGGCATCTGGCCGGGCGACTACGTGTTCGCCGACGACTCCGGCGCCGCGGTCATCCCCTCCAGGGACGTGGAAACGGTGCTCGAGGAGGCGCATCGGGTAGTCGCGGCAGACGCGGCGGCAGCGGAGCGGATCGCGCAGGAGGACGCGGATGACCACCACGGCGACACCGAGCGGTAACCGATCCACGCCGACCTGCCAGAGCGGTCATGAGCTGTGGATGTTCCCGAGTCACCTCCCGACCGCGGTGAGCGGGCCGCCAATGCGGTGATCTCGGTCGTGGGTTCGTGGTGGTTCCCCGCGATTCTGTTGGTGGGCATCGGTGTATGGGTTGCGCTCAACATCGTAGGGCGGCCACTCGAGCCGTACCCGGTCGTGGCCCTGGCCGGTCTGGCTGCGGTCCTTTCGAGCTTGGCTGCCTGCCAAGCCCCGTTGATCCTGCTGACCCAGTGGCGCGCCGCGGACCGCGGCGACCGACCGTAGAGCGTTGCCCTTAGGCGAGGTCCACCACTGCCGCTGCCGCGGGCGGCGGCTTCATGCGGGCGGTAGCGGGACGCGCAGGTAGACCGTGCCGCGCAGGTCCAGCCATGCGGCGTCGGGGGCCCGTACGAGCCGAAGGATCACCGCATCGCAGCCCGGGCAGCGGGCCACCAGGCCCGGGGCGTGCGCGTACACGCGCAGGGTGGCGACGGGGGCCGTTAGCCCGCAGCCGACGCAGCGCCCGGTGGCCGCGGTGACGTCCGCGGTGAACAGTTCGCCGAAGGGGCCGGCGAGCGCGTTGCCGTCCTCGTACTCCGTGGTGTCCTGTCGGTCCATGTCAGCCTCCCGTGGGGCCGAAGCGTTCGGTTCTGATCCGGCGCGGGTCGTGGCCCAGGGCCACCAGCAGGGATGCGGCGGCCTCGACGAAGCCGGTCGGCCCGCAGACGAAACAGACCGGCTCGAACTCCGGTGGCCAGCCATAGGTCTGCAGGTCCGCGAGTTGCAAGCGCTTGGCGGGTCTCGGCCAGCCCTCAGGCGTGTGCCGCGTGTAGAGATGGGTGACCTCCAGGCCGCCGTCACCGGGCTGCGGGGTGCGCAGTTCGGAGGCGTAGTACCGGTCCTCGAGCGTGCGGACGGAGTAGATCAGCCGGAAGGGGGTGCGGCTGCCGAGGCTGCGGCGCGTGCGGATCATGGCCATCAGCGGGACGATCCCCGATCCGCCGCCCGTCAGCAGCACCGGGCGGGTGTCGGCCGGGCGCCAGACGAACCAACCGCCCACCGGGCCCCGGACCTCCACCAGGTCGCCGATCTCCATCACATCGGCCAGGTACGGCGAGACCTCCCCGTCGGGCACGCGCTGCACCGTCAGCTCGATCCGGTCGCCGTCAGGTGCCGAGGCCAGCGAGTAGCTGCGCTGGGTGCTGAAGCCGTCCTCGGCGGTCAGCCGCACATCCACGTGCTGGCCGGCCAGGTGCCCGGACCAGCCGGGCACCTCGAAGACCAGCGTGCGGGCCGTGGCCGTCTCGTCGCGCAGACCGACCAGCCGGGCGGCCTGCCAGGTCAGGGGGGCCTTCAGTCGCCCTGGTACCGCTGCTCGCGCCACGGGTCACCGTAGTCGTGGTAGCCGGCGCTCTCCCAGAACCCCGGCTCGTCCTCGGTCAGCAGCCGCATGCCGCGCACCCACTTGGCCGACTTCCACAGGTACAGATGCGGCACCAGCAGCCGGGCCGGGCCGCCGTGCACCGGAGCCAGGTCCTCCCCCTCGTACTGGTAGGCGATCCACGCCCTGCCGCCCAGCAGGTCCTCCAGCGGCAGGTTCGTCGTGTAGTCACCGTAGGAGTGGACCAGCACGAACTCGGCTGCCGTCTCCACACCGGCGAACAGCGTGTCCAGCGACACCCCTTCCCAACCGGTGCCCAGCTTCGACCACTTGGTCACGCAGTGCAGGTCCACCGTCGGCCGCTCGCTCGGCAGCGCCAGCAGCTCCCGCCACGACCAGCGGTGGCGCGTACCGCTCTCGGTCGTGATGGTGAACTCCCACTCCTCCCGCGCAATGCTCGGCGTGGGACCAGCCGACAACACTGGAAAGTCCTCGGTCAGATACTGCCCGGGGGGCAACTTCACATCCGCTGGGCGCGCCCGGCCGTGAAAGCCCCGCGAAATGATTCCCATGGAACTGCCCCATTCCTCAGGGGGACACGACGCCGACGCCCCAGGGGGCGACACCTCCATTGTGGGAGACGCGAGCGGAAATCGCTCGTCGTGGCGCGGCGCCGCCCGACGACAACGCCCGTGACCTCCGGCTAGTGCCGCATCAGGCAACGTTCGCCTTGTCGACCACGGCTCGTAGTCGCTGGTCGTCAGCGTGACGGTTTCGCCGGATGATGTAGCGGCGGATCATGCTGCTCTACCTTTGCCCTGGGTCTGCCCCAGCCATTCGTGGGGTTGTGGGGAACTGGGTGTGGCTTTCGTGCTGCTGCCGCTTGGTGGCTTGCAAGGCTTGGCCGCCCGGCTCCCCGCGACGACTCGGCCGCCGATTGGGAAGTGCGAACAGGTCGCTGCGTAGAGCAATGCCGCCACCACCTCCGGCTCGCTTTCCTCAGCTTTGACCTCGCCGTCGGCGATTGCCTACCTGTGCTCGACCCGCGCCGGCAGTGTGAAGGTCTTCGGTCGCCCGCCCTTGTACTTCGGAATCGAAGCCGTCGGTGTTGAAGTTGTGGATCACGTCCCGGACCCGGGTCCGCGCTGGTGAAGGTGACTTCGGCGATCTTCGCCACGGCCATGCCCTGCGCGGACAGCAGCACCATCTGCGCCCGCCGCCAAGTCACAACCGACCCGGTACCGCGGCGGACGATCCGCAGCAGCCGTCTGCCTGCATCGTCATCGATCTCACGGACCCGTACTCGTTCTGCCACCCGCACAGCCTGGCGGCCGCACGCTGCCCAGGACGGGACCCGGGCCGCGCGTCACATCACAACAGGGCAAACGTTGCCTGCTACGGCACTAGCTCACCTCTGGCGCCTTCACTACGCGGGTGGGTCGGCCCTTGCCTGACTCGACGAGCCCCTGGTTCCTCAGCAGAGTTATCGCCTGTTGCGCCGTGCCGTAGCCGAGGTTGTACTGCTCCGCCAGCTTGACGACCTTCGGGAGTTTGCCGCCCACGGGGTAGACGCCGTCGGCAATCGCCTTGCGCAGCGCGGCGGCCAGGATCTCGGAGGCGCCCGCCAACTTCCGGCGCGGCGGCGGTACGGCGAGCGCGGGGTCGCTGGCGGCCTTGTCTCGGAGGTCACGAATCAGCGCGCCGATCTTCTCGGCTGCCTCCCGGTCGGCGGGACGGATCCAGTCGGCGTAGAAGCGCAGCGTCGTCGCTCCGCCGTCTGCGTGCCCGAGACGGCCGGCGACGGTGCGGAGGCTCCGCCAGGGCGAGACCGTCGCGCTGTCCAAGGTGAGCCGACGAGGATCGTCGGTCTTGGTCTCCTTGACCTTCTTCTCCCCCTTGGCGACGACGTAGTTCTCCTCGATGACCACCTCGCACAGCTGCAGGTTCACGTACGGCCAACGCAGCTGGCAGATCTCACCACGACGGGCGCCGGTGGTGATGAGCAGCCACAGCACGAGGCCGAAGTCGGGATCTCTCTCGAAGGCAAGGTTCAACAGCTGGGCGACCTTCTCCGGCGCCGGCGGCCTGGCTCGCTTGCGGCGGAGCTTCGGCAGGTGGGCGTACTCAGCTGGGTTGCGTTCGACCCAGCCCCATGAGATCGCGTAGTTGAATGCGGCCGAAATGATCGAGTTGATCCGGTGGCAGTCGCCGGCGAAGCCGGGCGGCAGATGTGTTGCGCACAAGGGCGCTTGCCCGGGGACTTGCAGTCGTGCGGGCGCTTCGTGCGGTGCTCGATGAAGGGTTTGCCGTCGCACAGCAAAGAGCAGCGGCGCAGGTGCACGTACATCCGGTCGAGGAGGTCGACGCGGTGCTGCAGTTTGCGGAGCGGCTGATCGCCGAGGGCCGGGTTGATCGTGCGCGCGATGTAGCCCTCGTGGGCCTCCCGGGTCGTCAGCTCGAGGTCGGCCTCCTCGAGCCAGCGCTCTAACAGCTGGCTCGGGGTCACGGCGCGGTCCGGGTCGACTCCGCCCTCGGCGTGAGCGACCAGGCGTTCACGGGCAGCCTCTGCCCTGTCGAAGGTGGGGTGGATCTCGGTGAGGTAGTCCTTCTTCCCCGTGATCGGGTCCTTGCCGGCGTAGACCCGAACCCGGTACGAGCCGCTCGGCAGGCGGTCGATGCTCCCCTTGGCCATGGCCGGACGGTAATGGGAATCCCGGGATAGATGTCACAGAGGATGTCACGGCGGAGGAAGATCAAGCCCCAGATCAGGGGATCATCGCCTCTGACCTGGGGCTTAGTGGAGCCGCCTAGGGGAGTCGAACCCCTGACCTACGCATTACGAGGGCCTGCGTGATCGTGACGCGTGCTGTTCCGTGATCACGCTCGGTCCAGTTTTTGCTGGTCAGAGACTTGTCAGCCTCGCTGGCGTGCTACTCAATCCAAGGGGTGCTGTCCCGTCCGCTCACGCATCGTTCACGCAGTCCCGGCCTTCGCGCGAGGGCAGGAGTCGGGCTTGTGCTGCTTCTGCATCTCATCGATGCGAGATTGCATGACCCTGCTGTGCGGTGCTGTTTTTCCTGATCAGCGGCATACAACATGCCGTCGTTGCCGCCTCCGACGCCAAGTGGGCCAAGTACCTTGAAGACGCCCTCGACAACGTCAGGTCAGCCCCAAGACCGCCGCCTTCCTGCGGGCGGCGATGACCCGGCTCTTCGAAGGGCGACCGCAACGGACCGACGGGCGCCTCACCAAGGGGAACCTCTACAAAGAAGCCCAGGTCAGCTCAGCCGTCCCGACGCCCCGCCGCCGATCGTACGCGTTACAGTGCGCCGGATTCCGGTATCCGGGCTCCCGTGCCGCTCACCCGTACCCGCGCGTCGCCGGCGTGCAACTCGACGCGCAGTTCGCCCGGGCGGCCCATGTCCGCGCCCTGGTGCAGGACGAGTACCGACTCCTCGGGGACCAGGCCCAGTTCGCGCGCGTACGCGCCGAATGCCGCGGCTGCGGCGCCCGTCGCCGGATCCTCGACCACGCCACCGACGGGGAAGGGGTCGCGTACGTGGAAGACCGTCTCGGACTCGCGCCAGACCAGCTGCACGGTGGTGAGGTCCAGGGAGGTCATGAAGCCCTTCAGCCGCTCGAAGTCGTACGCGAGATCCGCCAGTCGGGCGCGGGTCGCGGCGGCCAGGATCAGATGGCGTGCCCCGGCGTAGCCGATCCGCGGCGGGAATGCGGGGTCAAGGTCGGTGGCAGACCAGCCGAGCGCATCGAGCGCATCGGTGATGTCCTTCCCGGCCGCGTCGTGGACGGCGGGCTCGACACTGGTCAGGGTCGCACGCAGGGCGCCGTCCGGCGCCTTGGTCACCGTCACCGGGACGGTGCCGGCAGGGGTGGCGAGGAGCATGTCGCCGGGGCCGTGGCGTTCCGCGTAGGCGATGGCGGTGGCGATCGTGGCGTGTCCGCAGAAGGAGACCTCGGCTTGGGGAGAGAAGTAGCGGACGGTGTAGGCCCGTTCCTGACCGGCGAGCTCCGCCGGCGGTGCGGTCAGGAAGGCGGTCTCGCTGTAGCCGAGCTCCGCGGCGATCGCGAGCTGGTCCTCGTCGGACAGGCCCGCGGCGTCCAGGACGACACCGGCGGGGTTGCCTCCTGCGGGGTCGGCGGAGAACGCGGTATAGCGGAGGATCTCAGGGCTGCGGTGCAGTGTCGTCATGATGGTGGCAACTCCTTGCGGTCCGGAGACCATGGGTGGGGTGGTATTGGTATCGGTGCGGGGATTGGTGCCGTCGTGTGTTCACGCGGCCCCGGGGGTGGTGCGGCCGGTGGCGGCCGCCGTCTGCGGGGTCGAGGACTGTTGCTCTCCGTGGGTCAGGCATGCACCCCGCGGGCTCGGCGCCGGACCGACAGGGCGAGCAGGGCGCCGATGGCGAACGTAGCCGCCGCGATGCCCGCCGACAGGCGCAGGCCGGAGGTGAAGTCGTCCGCCGTGGCGGCGAACGTGCCGAAGAGGGCCACGCCCACGGCGCTGCCGACCTGCCGCGACACGTTGAGGACGGCAGTGGCGACACCCGCGTCGGAAAGCGGAGCGGCTTCGACGACGGCGGCGATGGCGGCAAGGGCCGTCATGGTCTGGCCGAGGCCGGTGGCGATCAGCGCGAAGAGCAGGACGGGATAAGGAGTGCCGGGCCCGGCGAGCAGCCAGCCGAGGAAGCCGACGGTGCCGAGGACGAGACCGGCGGCCATCGGGACGTACGGGCCGGTGCGGGCCGCGATACGGCTGAACAGCGGGGCGGCGGCCAGCCCCATGCACACCGAGGGCAGCAGGGCCAGGCCCGTGCCCAGGGCGCTGAGATGGCGTTCCTGCTGGAAGTACAGCGTGGCGAGGAAGAGCATGCCGTAGTAGCCGAGGCCGATCAGCATCCCGATCACGGTGGTGGACGTGAAGGCGCGGGAGCGGAACATGGACGGCCGCAGCAGCGGATCGCGCCGGGTGCGGCCCCGCGCAGAGCGTGACTCCAGGGTGCGTTCCATCAGCACGAAGGCCACCATGGCCGCGGCGCCGACGCCGAACACGGACAGGACCAGGGGTGACGTCCAGCCGTGCGAGCCCGCTTCATTGAGGCCGCCGGCCACACCGACGAGGCCGATGACGGCGAGTATCTGGCCCATCGGATCCGCCTTCCGCGTGCTCGGCCGGGGTGCGGAGGAAGGGATGTGCCGCAGCGTCAGCAGGACGGCGAGTGCGCCGAACGGCAGATTCAGCCAGAACACCGAGCGCCAGTCGGAGCCCGAGACGAGCAGCCCGCCGACCGCCGGCCCCGCACCGAAGGCGACCGACGCGACGGCTCCCCAGACGGCGATGGCCCGGGCCCGCACCGCGCGGTCGGGAAATGCGGCTTGGAGCAGTGCGAGCGAGGCGGGCACGAGCAGGGCGGCTCCGGCGCCCTGGGCGAGTCGTCCGGCGATCAGCAGACCGGAGGTGGTGGCCAGACCGCAGGCCACGGAGGCGGCGGTGAACAGCCCCAGGCCGGCGAGGAACACCTGGCGATGCCCGAACCGGTCGGCGAGTCCTCCGCCGAGGAGCAGCAGTGCGGCGAAGACGGTGCTGCATCCGTCGACGATCCACTGGAGCGCGGAGGGGCCCGTGCCCAGCGAGGTCCGGATGTCGGGGATCGCCACGTTCACGACGGTGACGTCCAGCATCACCAGGAAGTAGCCGAGGCTGAGCGCGATCAGCGGGGGCAGATCGAGGGGCTTCTTCTCGCCGCTTGCCGGCGCGGGCGTGCGGCCGGCCGGGCCGCGGACACTGGTGGCAGACGCTGCGGTGGTCATGAGAAGAGCATCGGGGCCGAATATTTCGTTCCCCGACGAAGTGTCGTTGTTCTACGCTGGCTCCATGCCGAACACCAGCCGCCCCACTGGCCCGAACCCGGCGGCCGGTGCCGGCCCGGTCGAGCGCCAGGGAGAGCCGCTCAAGCACCAGACCGACATCGCACGCGCCGCCGCTCTCATCGCCGACCCCTCGCGTGCCCGCATCCTCAAGTGTCTGGCCGACGGCCGCGCGCTGCCCGCGAGCGCCCTGGCGGGCGAGGCCGGCATCGGTGCCGCCACCGCCAGTGCGCACCTGGCCAAGCTCGCCGAGGGAGAGCTCGTCACCGTCGAACAGCGAGGAAGGCACCGCCTGTACCGGCTCACCGGCCCGGACGTGAGCGCAGCTTTGGAGTGCCTTGCCCTGATCGCGCCACCATTGGCCATCACTTCGCTCAAGCAGAGCAACCGCACCAACGCCCTGCACCGGGCCCGCTCCTGCTACGACCACCTCGCCGGTGAACTCGGCGTCGCCCTGATGCGCGGCCTCCTGGAGCGTGGCGTACTCACCGGTCACGACGGCGTCCACCGGCCCGACGAAGCCGTACGCGACCGGCCGTCGTCCTATGGGCACGATGTCCGGTATGAACTCACCCACACTGGCCGCGCGACCCTCGCCGAACTGGGCGTCGACGCCGAACGTCTACCCCCACGCCGCCCCGCGATCCGCTACTGCGTGGACTGGAGCGAGCACCAGCACCATCTTGCCGGAGGACTCGGCGCCGCCCTGACCGCCCGGCTGTTCGCGCTGGACTGGGTACGGTGGGGACCGAGCCCGCGGATAGTTCACCTGACCAACGCGGGCGCACACGGCCTGGAGCGCACCCTCGGGATCGCGCTCACGGGTTGGGTACTGCCCGATTGATCTGCGACTGCCTGACTGGTGGCTGACGGCCCGTCGTGCCCGACATCGGGCCCAACACCAACCGGCCCCTCTGTCGAACAGTCAGGGCCGACAACGAGAGTCGCCCCTGCGGCTGCCGAGCCCTGGCCTGCCGCGGCACCGATCTCACTCTTGCTGACTCCGTCGCCGTCGGTGCCGCGCGTACCGAGCCGTCCCGGACCGTGACCGTCTGTGCCTGGCCTGCCGGGTGGAACACACCGTCCGCTCACGCATCGCTTACACATTTCGGCTCCGTCCCAGGGATCAGGAGCCGGGCTTGAGTTGCTTCTGAATGATGGTCGCCGGTGTTTGGCGCTGGAGCTCAGGCGCGTTGTCGATCGGGGCGAGGGTGACGCTGTAGTCAAGCTGATTGGGGGCTGTGATCGCGCGGCGGGTGGCGCGTTCAGGGTCGTGCTTGCGGCTGGCCGCTACTGCTCCAGCGGCCCGAGCTGCTCGACGATCTTCGCGAGGGCCAGGATTGCGTCAGTCTCGGCGCTGGTGCGCCAGACCAGTGCCCACCGGGCCGGCGGGGCGTCGTGGATGGGGACATAGGCGACGTCGGGCCGTGCGAAGTAGCGGGTGGCCTGCAGGTGTACCGGCGACACGGCCTCGTCGGTGGACAGGATCGGCAGCATCTCCAGGAAGTCGGAGGCGGTCGGTCCGACCGGGATGGGACGGCCGCTGGGGGTGTGCGACGGCACCACGGCCTCGCGCTTCTCCTTGCTGAACTCGTTCTCCTCCGTCGTCGCGGCACTGGGCGGCGAGGTGCTCACCGCGGAGTCGTCCACTCACACCGACGACACTTCTGAACCGGAACATTGGTACGGGCCGCCGGACCGGGCCGAGTGTTGCTACAAATTACGGCGCCGGAACCCGGTCGATCATGGCGTGCTCCCAGAACTGGGTGGTGTCCCTGTTCGATGTCGTGTCACTGGGCGAGCACGCCCAGGTCCCGCACCACCTGGGCGAGTGCGCGGACGGGTTCCGTCTCGGCGTCGGACCGCCAGACCAGGCCCCATCTGAGCAGGTGAGAGTCGGTGATCGGGAGGTAGGCGATGTCAGGGCGGGCGCAGTAGCGGGCCGCGTGGGCGCTGGTGAGATCGATGGCGTCGGACGTGGCCACGATCGTGGGCACCTCCTCACAGCTGGCGACGGTGTGGGCGCGTTCGATGGCGCGTCCCGAGGGGGTCGTGAACGGGCTGTAGGCGTCCTCCCAATAAGCGGGCTGAGGCTCGCTGGGCCCGAACAGTCCACGATCGCCGAATGCCTCCATGGACACGTTCTTGTCGTCGACGAGGGGGTGGGTCGCGGCCATCATCGCGACCATGGGTTCGGTGCAGATGACAGGGCCGACGCTGAGGTCGGGTTCCTCGATCGGCAGCCATGCGACGAGTACGTCGATATCCCGCTGGCGCAGCGAATCGAAGGGATTGACGAACGGGCTGTGCCGAATCTTCAGTTGCCACTGGGGGTGACGAGAGCGGAACGACTCCCAGAAGGGCAGGAGGTCGTGAGCGTTCTCGCCGATCATTCCCACCCGCAGCACGGCGGTGCCGCCGCGGGCGGCGAGTGCGGCTCGGTCCAGGCTGCGCCGCAGCGCGCCCGGGATCGGCAGGAGGTCTTCGCGGAGCTGTCGGCCGAGGGCGGTGAGCCGCACTGTGCGGCTGCTGCGGTCGAAGAGCCTGCCGCCGATGCTGCGCTCCTGCTTGGCGATGGACTGACTGACCGACGCCTGGGCGATTCGCAGCCGTTCAGCAGTGCGCCCGAAGTGCAGTTCATCGGCCAAAGTCAGGAATATCTCGATATCGCGCAACTGCATGGTGCAGGTCCCTCCATTGATAGCTCACAGCGATCGCAAGCATAAGAAAACCATCCTTGATCGACTACCGGATCCTCAAGCAAGCTGACAGCACATTCCGCCTCCGGATGAGTTACACGGATTCTTTGATTTCCGACAAATCGGATTCTCAACACGTTTGAGTTCTGTGGTGGGGATTCCGCGATCCGGGCGCAGGGAGCGGCCGCTCGCGGTCCATGGCCCAGCAGGGGAGGCCATAGGCCGCCTGGGCGTGACGCGGGAATCGCGCGCTGCTCGCACCGGTGTCCACGTGACATCGAGAACTCCTCCACATACCGACACCAACAGGAGAGTCAATGAAGCGAACGCTGCCCCGTCTTACGACGGCCCTGGCGACATTTACCATCGCGGCTGCTGGGGTGGTAGTCCTCGGAAGTCCCGCCCAGGCTGCCCCGTGCGGCAGTTTCCAGAAGAAGGAATTCCCCACGTCTGGTTACAACACTGACCTCACCATCAAACTGTGTGTAACCCAGACCAGTGAAGGAGAGGTGCGTGCCACCGCGGACGGCCACTGGACCGACGGTGGGGGCGTCCGGAAGTTCGACAACTTCGACCTCCAGGTCCGACTGGAGGGCGAGGGGGGCGTCAATATTCTGAAGACCACCTGCGATTACACGTCGGAAATAAACCGCCTCAGCTCCGGCGGCTTCCAATGCCACACGACGTGGCTTGAGCCGGCGACTGCCCGCGGACTGACCGCGGATGGAACCGTGTACTACGACTTTGACGCTGACGGTAAGGGCGGATACTCCTGGGGACTTCAGGGAACCCCGGCTGCGTAGCGACCACCGCCGCTCACAAGGGCTGACGCCAGCGTCTCATTTGCTCATCGCCTGGTGGGCTACCTACGCGCACCGACTGCCGCATCGACCAGGGTGGTCAGTATGGTCTCAACGTCGCTCAGGTGGAATTTCCTGCCCCCAGCCACTGCGGTTGGGGGCAGGCCTCGATGAGCCTCCCCATCGGACACCGTTGACGAACGTCGTGAAACACCACAACTAGCTGGGCGGCATGGAACGATCCGTGCCGCCCGTGTGAGAGAGAAGATCCCATGCGTACGTTGATCAGCACTGCTTTCGTCTCGCTCGACGGTGTCGTGGAGGCCCCCGGGGGCGAGCCCGGCTACCGGAACTCCGGCTGGACGTTCAAGGACATCGAGTTCGTCGAGGCCGCCTACGAGATCAAGGGCCGGGAGCAGCAGGAGGCCACGGCGATGCTGTTCGGCCGGACGAGCTACGAGGCGTTCAGCCCGGTCTGGCCGGGCATGGAGGAGTTCGCCGACTACAAGCCGATGCCGAAGTACGTCGTCTCCAGCACCCTGTCCGAGGACGACCTGGTCGACGGCTGGGGCGAGAACACCATCCTGCGCTCCCTCGACGACGTCGCCGCGCTCAAGGAGACCGAGGGCGGCCCGATCATCATGCACGGCAGCGCCACCCTCAATCGGAACCTCTCCGACGCGGGCCTGATCGACCGCTACCACCTGCTCGTATTCCCGGTTCTGCTGGGCGCGGGCAAGCGCCTGTTCAGCACCACCGACAAGGACGCGCAGCAGCTGAAGCTCGTCGAGCACGAGGCGTACTCCAACGGCATGCAGCTGAACGTCTTCGACGTCGTGCGCTGACTTGTCGCGGCACGGCTGTCGCCGGGAAGCGGCACGGACCTCGACGTCCACCGGTGGATCACCGACGGCACGGTCGACGCTGCGGACTTCATCGCGGGTATCGAGTCG
The DNA here is from genome assembly GCF_052246385.1 of Streptomyces sp. 8N616. Lineage (NCBI taxonomy): Bacteria > Bacillati > Actinomycetota > Actinomycetes > Kitasatosporales > Streptomycetaceae > Streptomyces > Streptomyces sp. 8N616. The sequence continues at coordinate 63,510 of NZ_JBQQBY010000027.1, forward strand.
GCTTCGGCCGGAGCCTCGACAAGCTCGCGGCGCGCCTCGCCGCAGACGCGCACGACAACCACAGCGACAGCGACAGCACCGACGACGCAGACACAAGGAGCACACGAGATGACCGACTCGACCGGCCGCAGGGTGACATCGAACCTGAGCCTCACCCTCGACGGACGTTTCAACGGCCCTGGCGGTCCGAGCGATTTCAGCATGTTCGCCCCGTACGTGACCAGCGAGGTCGCCCGGGACCAGCTCACCCGCATCTGGGAAGGGGCGACGACGGCGCTGCTCGGCCGGGTCAATGCCGAGGGATTCCTGGGGTACTGGCCGTCGGTTGCTGAAGACGAGAACGCCGATCCGCGTGATCGCGGATACGCGAAGTGGCTGGTCGACACGGAAAAGGTGGTCTTCTCGACCACCCTGACGGCAGCGCCGTGGGAACGCACCCGCGTGGTGAACGCCCCGGCCGCCGACGTCGTCGCCGAACTCAAGGCCACCGGTGAGGGCGACATCCTCGTCAACAGCTGCCCGAGCGTCATCAAGCCGCTCCTTGCGGCAGACCTGCTCGACCGGCTGTACCTCATGATCTTCCCCGAGATCGCCGGGGGAGGGCAACGACTGTTCGACGACGGCCTGCCGGCTTCGAAGTGGACGCTCACCCACCAGGCGACCGGCGAGCTGGGCGAAATCGCCATGGTCTACGACCGAGTCCGCTGACCCGGCCGATCTGCAAGTGCCGCAACCGGACCATGCGGGCGCCCGCGAGGTGCTCGCATGGACATCTTTGAAGGGACACGCTGATGAGGTTCGCTCTGGTGTACGCCTACGACCCCGTGCAGGCGGGGCCCGGGCACGGTGAGATCGACGAATGGGTGGAATTGGATGCGGCGTTGAAGGCGGCCGGACTCTCGTCCATGAGTCCGGGTTCCACCCGGCGGCCAGGCGCAGACCGTCATGGTTCGGGACGGACACGCCCAGGTGCGGGCCGGCGCTGTGATCGGCGCGGGGACCACGGTCGCTGGATACATCGAGGTCGAGGCGGCGGACGAGGACGCCGCGCTGTCCTGGCCGAGCGGGTGCCGACGGCTCGCTATGGGCAGGTCGAGGTCCGCCGGATCGTCGAATACTAGGCAGCCCAGTGTCCGACCAGTCACGGATGCAGCGATGAGTCTGCCCGGCCCGGAGAGTCTCACCACCGTTATCGACAACTACAGGAGGAACACATGTCTCAGCTACTGAGAGTCCAGAACTTCACCGTCTCAAGTGACGGATTCGGTGCCGGTGAGGGCCAGAGTCTTGAGCGTCCTTTCGGACATGCCGATCCCGGGAAGCTGGTCGCGTGGGCCGGTGCCACGGCGAGCTGGCCCGGGCGCACCGACCCCGGTGGCAGCCGCGGCCTCGACGACTACTTCACGCGGGACTACGCGCGCAACATCGGCGCCGAGATCATGGGCCGCAACAAGTTCGGGCCCCAGCGCGGGCCCTGGCAGGACCACGAGTGGCAGGGCTGGTGGGGTGACGAACCGCCGTTCCACACCCCGGTGTTCGTCATGACCCACCACAAGCGCCCTTCGTTCACACTCTCCGACACAACCTTCCACTTCGTGGGCAGCGACCCGGCCACCGTCCTCGCACAGGCGCGGGAGGTAGCGCAGGGCAAGGACGTCCGGCTCGGCGGCGGGGCCACCACCATCCGGCAGTTCCTCGACGCCGACCTCGTCGACACCATGCATGTGGCGGTCTCGCCGGTGAAGCTCGGATCCGGGGCACGGCTCTGGGAGTCACCCGATGAGCTGCTCGACCGCTTCCACCTGGAGGTCGTGCCCAGCCCGAGCGGTGTCACGCACCACCTGTTCTGGCGAAAGTGACCGGTCCTCAGGGCTGACCCCGGCCGGGCTGTTGCCTCCCGGGGCTCCCCTGAGGCGGGCCAGCGTGGTGGTGGTCTGCTCCGTCAAGCCTCAATCGAGGAGTCCGGCGTGGTGGGCGAGGATGGCCGCCTGGACGCGGTTGGTGCAGGAGAGCTTGGTGAGGATCCGGCTGACGTGGGTCTTCACCGTCGCCTCGCTCATCCCGAGGGCGGCGGCGATGTCGGTGTTGGACAACCCGCCGCCCAGCTCCGCGAGCACCTCACGCTCCTTCGCCGTCAGCACCTGGAGCCGTTCTCGGGCCTGCGTCCTGCGGCGGTCGTCCCGCGTATCGCGCGCGTCGTCGGCCGCGAAGTGCCGCAGCAGCCGCCGGGTCACCCGCGGCGCGAGCATCGCGTCGCCGCGAGCGGCGCTGCGCACCCCGGTGATCATCTCCTCCGCCGAGGCGTCCTTGAGCAGAAAGCCCACGGCGCCGTTGCGAATCGCCGCGCGCACGTACTCGTCCAGGTCGAAGGTGGTGAGGACGACGACGCGCGGGGCGGAGGCAGCCTGTGTGATCCGCTCGGTGGCGGTCAGCCCGTCGGCCCCCGGCATGCGGATGTCCATCAGGACCACGTCGGGCCGCAGAGCCGCGGCCATGCGCTGCGCGGCGGCACCGTCGGCGGCCTCGCCCACCACCGTCAGATCGGGTGCCGACTCCATGATGGTGCGCAGCATCGAGCGCACCATCCACTCGTCGTCCACGATCAGCACCCGCGTCGGGCCGCTCCCGCTCATCGGACTGCCTCCGCCCTGACCGCGTTCGGATCGAGCGGGACCTGCGCGGAGATCTCGAATCCCCCCTCCGGGGTCGGCCGGGCGTCCAGGGTGCCGCCCAGGAGCCGGACCCGCTCGGCGATGCCGAGCAGGCCGTGTCCGCCGCTCGGCAGGCCGTGCTCGGGCCCGGCGGCGCCCTGCTCATTGGTCACCGCCAGGTGCAGCAGCTGCGGGGTGGAGGAGATCCGGACGCGGGTCCTGGCCCCTCCCGCGTGTTTGCGGACGTTGCTCAGGGCCTCCTGGACGACGCGGTAGACGGCGTGCTCGATCAGGGCGGGCAGACCCGCGGCCGCCGCTCCGGCGACGTCGGCGATCTCCAGGGTGACCGGCGTGCCCGCACGGCGCGAGGCGTCAGCCAACACCTCCAGGTCGGCCAGACCGGGCTGCGGCGCGGTCGGCGCCGCCTCGTCGGCGCGCAACACGCCCACCAGCGAGCGGAGCTCGGTCAGTGCCTCACGTCCGATGGAGCCGATCTGCCGGCCGATGGTGACGGCATTGTCGCCTTTGGTCGCCTCCAGGGCCGTGGCATGCAGCACGATCAGCGACACCCGGTGGGTGACGACATCGTGCATGTCGCGGGCGATCTGGGCGCGCTCGTCGCTGCGTGCCCGCTCCACCCGCTGCTGCTGCTCGCGCTCGGCCCGCTCGGCACGCTCGCGCAGCCCCGCCAGCAACTCGCGGCGCGTCCCCACGTACAGCCCGATCAGTGCCGGGACGACACCGATCGCCAGGCCCATGGGGGCGCTGGCATCGGGGCCGCCCATCCGCCAGACCGGGACGATCACCACCGCCAGGACGGCGGTGGTGGCGACCGCCGACTTGCGCCAGGAGGCCGTCCGCTCCGCCAGCGTGAACTGGGCGAGCATCACCACGATCCACGCTGACAGGACCACAAAGGCGGTAAGAGCGGCGACCAGCAGCAGCTCCGGACGGCGTCGTCGCTGCCAGACCGCCGCGCCGACCAGCAGCCCCAGCCCGGCAGCCAGCCACAGGGGCGGCTGCCCGCCGGGATAGTCGACATACGCGAATTTCGCCGAACCGCCGTCCCGGGTAGCCGTGCTGACGGCCACGGCAACCGCGACCAGCACCTCGATAACCGGGCGGAAGCGTCTGACGGCCGCCGCATACCGGGAACTCCGTTCCATGGCGCACGACCCTAACCGGACCGCGAACCGGACAGGGTCAGTCTTTCGTTGTACGCGGACGGGTGCGGCCTGCGTCTTTCCGCCGATCAGCGGGCGGGGAACGGCCGATGTGCGAGAGGCGCCGCCCGGCCGACGCTGAGGCCATGTCCTCTACGAATCCCCATAGCCCCGCGCAGCGCCCGGAGCACACCACGGCGCCCGGCCCGATCGCCGGTCAGGACGGCGCCCCGTGTCGGCGGAACAACGGTGCGCTGCGGGCGGCGCAAGGCGTCTTTGCTCTCTTCTGCCTGGTCGCAGCCATCGTCCTGTACCTGCGCCCGGATCCCGCGTTCCCCGTGCTCCAGACGGCAGGTGTGGCCGGGTACCTGCTGGCGGCGCCGCTGGTGGCCGTCGCCGGATGGGCGCTGGCACGGCCGGTGTCCGGGGCCCGCGCCCGCCGCACACTGATCGTCTTTCACCTTGCCTTCGTCCCACTGCAGTTCCTCTTCAGCTTCGGCAACTACGAGCCGCTGGGCGGAATGCTCGCCTCGGCGGTGCTGGCCGTGCTGATGAAGCCGCTCTTCGGACAATTGGGGCGCAGGGCGCGCAAGGTCTGGCTGATGCTGCACATCGGCTTCAGCGTCAGCTGGCTGGGACTGTCGCTCGCGATGGCGGTCATGTCCGTCGTGGGGCTGACCGCCGACGACCACGGAACGCGGCGTACCGCGTACGACATCATGCACCTGTTCGACCTCACGCTGGTCATCCCGAGCATGGCGCTGGCCCTGATCACCGGTGTCGTGGTCTCCGTGGGCACGCCGTGGGGGTTGATCCGGCACTGGTGGGTGCTGCTGAAGTTCGTCATCGCCCTGAGCCTGCCGCTGTTCGCGGCCTTCTTCGAGCACAAGTGGATCAAGGAGCTCCAGGCTCTCGAGCCGTCCCAGGAGCCCGGCGGCACGGGCCTCGCCCTGGTGGTCTGCCTGGTTGTCTTCACTGTTCTGTTGTGGACCGCGGTGTTCCTCTCCGTCTTCAAGCCCGGCGGTAGGACCCGTTGGGGTCGCCGGGCCGCGGCGGCGCGATCCGCAGGCTCGAGTGCGAAGCGGGTCCCCGCAGCGCAGACGCCGGTGACCGTGGCCGCCGTCCGCCGAGCCGCCGAGCAGGTCGTGGAACTGGATCTGCGGCGCCCGGACGGCGGGGAGCTGCCGACCTGGCAACCGGGGGCCCATGTCGACCTGGTCCTGCCATCGGGGACGGTACGCCAGTACTCGCTGTGCGGTGATCCCGAGCAGCGGGACGTCTACCGGATCGCGGTACTGCGCGAACCGCGCGGCCGCGGCGGCTCCGTCGAGGCGCACACCCTCGCCCCCGGGGCGGCTGTCGCGGTGCGCGGCCCCCGCAACCACTTCCGCCTCGCCGATGCCCCGTCCTATCTGTTCCTCGCGGGCGGCATCGGCATCGCACCGCTCCTGCCGATGATCCGCCAGTTGGCGGCCCGGGGCGCCGATTGGCGGCTGGTCTACCGGGGCGGATCACGGCGGGCCATGGCCTACGCCGACGACCTCCTGCGCGACCACCCGGACCGGGTCCTGGTGTCGGTCTCGGACACCGATCCACGCCCCGACCTCGCCGGACTCCTGGCCGGCACGCCGCGTGGCGTCGCGGTGTACTGCTGCGGGCCCGCCCCACTGATGGACGCGGTCGCCGCGACCATGCCCGCGGCCTGCCCGCAGTGGCGGCTGCACCTGGAGCGCTTCGCCGCCGCCACACGGTCCGGTACGGGACCGGACACACCCTTCGAGGCCGAACTCGCCTGCAGCGGCAGGATCGTTCCGGTGCCCGTGGGCACCAGCCTGCTGACCGCCCTTCAGACAGTCGAGGCCACCCTGGACTTCTCCTGCGAGGGCGGGGTCTGCGGCAGCTGCGAGACCCGGGTGCTCGACGGCGCGCCCGACCACCGCGACGGCGTCCTCCAGCCCCATGAGCGCGACCGCAGGGACGTCATCCACCCGTGCGTGTCGCGGGCGCACGGCCCCCGGATCGTCCTGGATCTGTGAAGCCCGCCGCCGCCCTTCGACCCGTACCGGTCCGCTGCCACCACAGCCCCTCTCGCGCGACGAACTGCACACGATCCGACAACATCCGCACCCCTGGGAGTACGACGTGACCCGCCGTATCAACCGACGCACCCTGCTCAAGGCCGGAGGCGGCACCGTGGCCGCCGCCGCGGCGGCCACGGGCGGGGTGGTGGGGTGGATGTACGCGACGGCAGACACCAACACCGCAGGAAAGGTGGAGTTCACCAACCGTCTCGCCATCCCGCCGCTGGACACCGGCCGCCGCGGCTCCTCGGGCCGCCGCGTGTTCCACCTGCGCGCGGCCAAGGGGAAGCACCGCCTGCGCCGTGGTCGTCCGACCGAGACCTGGGGACTCAACGGCCCCTACCTCGGTCCGACCCTGCGGGCCGCCCGCGGCGACACGGTGGTCGTGAACCTGCGCAACGATCTGCCGGAGACGACGAGCCTGCACTGGCACGGAATGCATCTGCCCGCGCGAATGGACGGCGGCCCGCACCAGGCCGTCGAACCAGGCAGGACCTGGTCCCCGACGTGGACCATCGACCAGCCGGCGGCCACCCTCTGGTACCACCCGCATCCGCACGAGCAGACCGCCCGGCACGTCTACCGCGGCATGGCGGGCATGTTCATACTCGACGATGACGATGACGGCGCCGTGAGGGATGCAGCCCGCGGCGCCCTGCCAATCCGCTACGGCGTGGACGACATCCCCGTGATCGTGCAGGACAAGCGGCTGGACGGCGACAACCAACTCGACACCACCTCACCCCGAATGAGCGGTGTGGGCATTCTCGGCAACCTGATCTGCGTCAACGGCACCACCGAGCCCTACCACCAGGTCACGACCGAGCGGATCCGGCTACGGCTGCTCAACGCCTCCAACGCCCGCTTTTACCGGTTCGGCTTCGCCGACCACCGGCCGTTCGCACTCGTCGGCACAGACGGCGGGCTGCTGCCCGCCCCGCACGAGACGCGGCGCATCCAACTCTCCCCGGCCGAGCGCGCCGAGATCGTGGTCACCCTGAAGCCCGGTGAGCAGGCCGTCCTGCGCAGCTTCCCCCCAGACCTCGATCTGAACCTCTGGGACCGTCGCTTCAACGGCGGCGACGACACCCTGGATATCCTCCAGCTGCGGGCCGCGCCCCGCCTGGCACCCTCACCCAAGCTGCCTCAGCGACTGGCCGAAGCACCCGCACTGGCCACTACGAGCACGAAAGTCGACCGCACCTTCGAGCTGTCGAACTTCTCCATCAACGGCAAGAGCATGAACATGAGACGCATCGACTTCACCGCCCCACGGGACACCACCGAGGTCTGGGAGGTCACCGCCAACGACGCGGTACAGCACAACTTTCACGTCCACGACGTCCAGTTCCAGGTCCTGTCCGTCGGCGGAAAGCAGCCACCGCCCGAACTCCGCGGCTGGAAGGACACCGTCCACACCCCACCCGGCGTGCCGATCCGCCTCGCCCTGCGGTTCCGCGACCACAGCGACCCCAGGTTCCCGTACATGTACCACTGCCATGTGCTGTACCACGAGGACCAGGGCATGATGGGTCAATTCGTGGTGGTCGCCCCCGGCCAAAGGCCAGGCAGAATCGGCAGTGGTTCCGGCCATCACCATGGCCACTCCTGACCTCGGCCCTCGGTGCGGGCCGACGAACTGCGATGCCGAGAGAGCGTGCTGACGTACGTACGTCCCGGGCACCGCCAACTCGGTGTTTGTCGTGCTGAACCGCTCCGGGATCGGTGGAGGCTCCGGACCGTCCCGAGTTGGGTGGCGCAATGGGCCCGCCGGCAGGCACGGGGAGATATGCGGATTGGTGCCTGCCGACGGGGGTCTCGGTCGGCGCGCGGCTCTACGTCTGCCCCAGGCGCTTGAGGTCCGCGAGCTTGGCTGCGGCGTCCTCCGCAGCGTCCGTGCCGACCCGACGGGCGGCTGGGGGGAGCCCTTCGTCCTTGGCGACGCCGATCCCGGCGCCTACCGCGCCGATGAGGTCGAACAGCTCGTCGTAGTCCAGTTCCTGTGGTTTCTGTTCCTCGGTCGCCAAGGCGCCTTTCTTCTCGTGGTCGGGGGCGGCCCCGTCCCTGCCGCGACCTGTCCTTCTGAGGTCTTGGAGGAGCCTCCAGTTCGAACGGCAGGGACGGGGGCAAGGGCCCGCCCATGGCGCGGCTGCCCAGCTACGCGACATGGGCGGGCGGTCTGTCGAGTGGCGCCTGGTGGGCCACTGGCCGATGGGGCAAGGCGGTGCGGGCGCGGGCGTCCGGGGGCGCTGCCGGCGGACGGCTCGCTCACTCATCGTGTAGTGGAGCTGTTCGAGCCTGAAGACACACCACTGGCAGCTTTGGAGGGGGAAGGTCTCGCCTGCCACGGTGATATCGCCGATCTCGGTCACGGGAAGTCCCGTCCGCTCGCACCTGAAGCAGCTCCCGCCCTGCCAGTCGAACCGGCTCCACAGCTCGGCGGGCTTCAGTCCCATTCCGGCTCCTCCCCTGCGAGGTGAGGCAGGGGGGTTCCGCCGACCACGGGCACGAAGCGCACCGGACGAGCGTGCCAGATGAACGTGTAGCGTCCGGCCGAGAGAGGGAGCGTGAACTCCTCGCCGTTCTTCAGGGCTTCGGCGGGCTCGCGCCATCCGTCGGACAGCCAGTCCCAGACGTAGCCAACCACCGACGCGTCGATGGCCGAGGCGATGACGCGCATCTGGATGCGAGCCCAGCGGATCGCGCGGTCCGGCGTGGGCATGGACGCGAGCGCGAGCTGCTTGCCATCCTCCTGGCGCCACTCGCACCAGAACCCCGACTTGGGCACCACCAGTTCCCGTACGGCGATGGTGCACCACGTGAGTGTGCCGTCCTCGCTGGTCCCCCAATCCTCGGCGAGGGCTTCGACGATCAGCATGCCGCGACCGCTCTCCTCGTCGGCGCCCGGTCTCTTCACCTGTGGCCGGCCCGGAGTTCCGTCAGCCACCTCGATGCGGACCTCGCCCCGCCAGTACGAGACGGAGAAGCTGACGTCCTCCGTCTCGCCGTACCGGATGGCGTTGGTGACCAACTCGCTGATGAGCAGGTTGGTTGTGTCGATGCAGGAGCCGATCCCCCACAGCCGGAGGTGAGCGGCACTGATCCGGCGCAGTTGCCCTACTCGCTGCGGTGCGCGGGTGCAGGAGACGACGAAGCGAACTGGCTGGTCCATGTCTCTCCCCGAACCGTGTACCTGCGGGACCCTTCCCTGCGGCGGAACAGCACTGGCTATGCCGCCGGAAGCGCTCCGTAATCTCCCGCGCGTCGCCTCGGGAGCGGTTGCACTCTGCAAGGCAAGAGCCATCGCTGTCCTCCGCACGTCACGGGCAGGAAGGTTGCTCTCGGCGCCACACCTCAGGCGCGTTCGCCGGCTTCCCTTGGTTGCTCGGGTTTGGAGACGACCGTAGGACGGCTGTCTCTCAACCCCCAAGAAGATTGCGCGAGTTTGCAGCAAGTCGATTGACGGGGTAGAGCACCTCGCGGACCATCGTCGTGTCGCGCAAACCGGCGCAAGGCAGCGGACGGGAGAGCAGCCGTGAAGCTACGGTTCCTTGGTAAGAACTCCACCCCCGGAGACAGCCCCACCCTGTACGCCAGTGACCCGGACAGCTACGTCATTCAAGGCTGGAAGGTGTTCGCGAACGACTTGCTCATGCGGCTCGACGTGCCGAAGGGCCAGACGGTGATCGAGGTGCCGACCGAGCTGTTCGAGCACCTCACGAAGGATGGGCACGAGACCGGCGAGATCAAGCGCTTTACCGCCCCGATCAAGATCGTCACGGAACAGGGCACATGCATCCTGCAGGGGCCGGAAATGCACGATCCCGAGGCTCTGAGTCAGATGCGGATGCCCGACTATGAGACCTGCATCGAGGTCCCCAAGTCCTCGATCACGGCCCTACTGGAGGAGAACAGTGGACCTGATCACCTCGGCCCAGCGTGACGAGCTGTTCAGCAGCTTCGAACGCGATGCCTTCCACCTGGAGCTGAGGGACGACTACGGGTCTCCCATCGAGGACACGCCCTACGCGCGGTGGCAGCGGGGCGAGCCTGACGACTACGCATGGCTCGACCCCTGGATGGGGCTGATGAAGCGCGTCACGGGCGAAGGGAAGACCGTCAGGCGCGTCAGGGTCATCACCGAGCCGCACTCCCAATACGTCGGCTGGGAGCACTCGTTGACCCACCTCAACCAGGAGGCCGGCGAGGACATCCGATGGCTTCCGCGGCACCGGCTGCCCGAAGGCATCGACTTCCCCGTCGGTGGCAACGACTGGTGGCTGTACGACGACCGTCTCCTCGCCGTCGGCCACTTCGACCCCGAGGGCCGAGTGCTGGGGTCGGAAATCGTCGAGGACCCGGACACCGTGGCCGAATGCGTCCGCGTGCGGGACCTCCTCTGGACCGCCGCCATCCCACACGCCGAGTACAAGCCCTGACCCATCAGTGAATAACCAAGCTCAAGAAGCACGCGAGGCGCTGGGTGCCCGGCTGCGCGGATTCCGGAAGGATGCCGGGTTCGCGAGCGGCCGGGCATTCGCCGTGGCCACGGGTTGGGCCGAGTCCAAGGTCTCTCGGCTGGAGAACGGCAAGCAGAACCCCAGCGAAGACGACATCCGTGTCTGGTGCATCAAGACCAACAGGCAAGAGCTCGTTGATGACTTGATAGCCACGGTGCGCCACATCGACGAGCTGTGGCTTGAGTGGCGCCGACAACTCCAGACGGGGGCGGAACGACGGCAGCGCAAGGCCCTGCCGGTCTACGCCAAGACCAAGGTCTTCCGGATCTGGCACCCGACGCTCGTGTGGGGAACGCTCCAGACGGCGGACTACGCGGCCGAGACGTTCAGACAGGTTGTCGACTACTACGAGATCCCCGACGACGCGGAAGCCGCCACGGCCAAGCGGCTCGAACGGCAGCAGTACCTGTACCAGGGCAACCGGATCTTCAACGTGGTGCTCGGCGAACAGGCGCTCTACACCAACTTCGGCGGCCCGGAGGTGATGAAGGGGCAGCTCGATCGCCTGCTGGCGGTGATGCGGCTCCCCCGGCTGAGCCTGGGCATCATCCCCCGATCCGCCCCCCTGGGCATCTGGCCCGGCAACTCCTTCTCGATGTTCGACGACAAGCTCGTCCTCGTCGAGACCTACTCGGCGGAGTTCTCCGTCACCCAGCCCCGCGAAATCGAGCTGTACACGAAGGCGTTCGCCCTCTTGCAGCAGTCAGCGGTCTACGGGACCGAAGTCCGAGACCTCATCCTCACAGCGATCCACCACTTCGATCAGACGCCGAGCGACTAGGAGAGCACCATGCAGCCCGTGGCCCCGAACTGGCGTACCAGCTCCTACACCGGGACGGAGAACTGCGTTGAAGTGGCCGACAACGGCCCGAAGCACGTGATGGTTCGGGACACGAAGGCCCGCAACCGGGGAATCCTGGCCGTCCAGCGAACCTCCTGGACGACATTCGTGGAGTACGCCAAGCAGGGATAGTCCTGGGGTTGCCCGGTTCGGCCCACTGAGGCGAGAAGCCGCGTAAGCCCCGAATCAAGGGGTTCTGCGAAGAGACCCCGATCAGCCCGCCACACCGCGCCTGCTGCTGTTCGACGCGTAGCCGAAGCTGCCTGGCGCTCGGCGGTTGCCTCAGTGTTGCGTCGGCAAGGGCGGGACGTGCCGGGACCTTTCCCGCCACGGCGCCCCTACCTTGGGCCGGACAACGAGTCCGTCTCGGTCTTCGTGGACCTGCATCCAACCTGCCCACCCCTGCCGGGATCCCCGGCGGACCTACATGTCGTGTAACGGGCTTGGGCGCAGTAGGTGACAGGCTGACAGGAAGGCATCACTGTGGACGCAAAGGCGATACTCGACTCCGCCGCCGACGGCTGGTGGTACCCGGCAGTGGTCGTCGGGGTGGTCCTGGCCTTCGCCATCTGGAAGGCGTTCCATTTCAATCCAGACCGCCCTGGGGAGACCATACTTCCACTGTGGGTGCTCACCCGGGGCGCGGTCCTGGCCGCCGTACCGTTCGGCCAAACTGCTCGTGCATGGCACGATGCCCGAACCCGCCCCCGGCCTGTTCTTGCTCGTGTTCCTCTCCGCACTGAGTCTCTTCACCAACGTCAAACAACAGTTGCGCGAGACCGACCGACGGCGGCCGCGGCCGTGAGGCACTCGGCCTGCTTGCCGGGCTGGGATCACCACCACCCGCCGCCGGTCACCGCCCCGAGCCAGGGATCAGAACCAGCTTCTGAATCTTCAGCATGACAGTTCCACCAGTGCCTCTAGTTGGGCGCGTGGGAGTGAGCGATGTGCCGCTGGCCGGCGAGCGTGCATCCGGCTGGGATACCTCCGCTTTCCCGCAGCCGCGTCAGGGACCGGAGGAAGGCCGGTGGGGTGGCGGGCTCAAGGTCTCCTCACCGGCCTGGCCATGCTCGCCATCAGGGGCGTCACGCTCGCTGTGTCCGCGCCGATCGCACTGGAACTACCGAACCGAACGCACACCACCGGCACCGTTGACCTACGCGGTCGGTGTGGTGGGTGAAGTTCCAGGCAGACGGGCGCACGCAGCACCAGCTGCTCCTTCCCGAAGCACAGCAGCGAGGCACGGGTGACGGGGTTCGGCTGCGCATCGTCCCGGCCGACCCGACGCGAGGTGGCCGTGCGCGCCGAGGACGTGCCCGAGGGCGGGCCGGCCGAGGCGGTGATCCGGTACGCGTTCTGAACCGCTGTCGTTTCCGTCCAAGACGGCCGCCGCGACCGCGATCTAGCGTGGAGCCCAGCAGCTCGCCCGATCATGAGGAGAGAGCACAATGCGTGACCTGGTCTACACCGGTTTCATGTCGCTCGACGGCGTCGTGGACTCGCCCGGCGGGACGGAGGAGGGGCACCGCAGCGGCGGCTGGGTGTTCAAGGACCTCGAGTTCGTCCCAGAAGCCTGGTCGCTGAAGGGCGAGGAGCTCGCCGACACGACGGCGCTGATGTTCGGCCGCCGCAGTTACGAGGCGTTCGCCTCGGTCTGGCCCGGCTCGGAGGACCACGCCGACTACAAGGAGCTGCCCAAGTATGTGGTGTCGACCACGCTGTCCGACGATGCCCTCGTCGACGGGTGGGGGCCGACGACCATCCTGCGCTCGACCGAGGACGTCGCCGCGCTCAAGGAGGGCGAGGGCGGCGCGATCTTCATCCACGGGAGCGCGGAGCTGGCCCGGCGACTGTCGGACGCGGGCCTGATCGACCAGTACAACCTGCTCGTCTTCCCCGTGCTGCTCGGTGCCGGGAAGAGCGTGTTCGGCCGGGCCGACCGCGACAAGCAGATGCTGACGCTGCGGGAATCGGAGAGCTACTCGAACGGGATCCTGAAGCTGATCTACGACGTCAAGCGCTGATCCAGGTCGAGGGCGATCGCGCCGTCGGCGCCCTCGCGCAGCTGCCTGGCGGTGCGTCCGACGTAGGAGCGCAGCGCCCGGGCCAGGTGCGGCTCGTCGAAGTAGTCGAGCTTGGCGACGACGTCGGCGGCCGGGTGGCTGGCCGCCAGCAGCTCCGCCGCCGCGCGGGCCCGCTCGATCCGCCGGACGGCGCCCCGCGTCAGCCTGGTCGCGGCGCGGAACCGGCGTTCGACCGTGCGCCCCGAGACGGCCGGGCGGTGCCCCCGCAGCACCTCGGCGACGAGCGGGTCACGGACCACGATCCCGGCCCGGACTAGACGCTCGACCAGGGCCTCGGCGTCGTCGGGGCTGGGCGTCTCCCAGCGTGCGCCGTCCAGCCGGAACGTCCGGCGCGTGGTGTCGGGGAGCTCGACGCCGCTGTCGACCAGCGTCGGCGTGGGCACGGCCCGCAACGAGGTGCCCACGGCGAACTCAATGCCCGTAAAGGCCGCGCCCTCCGGCACCGGCGCCGTGCCGGTCCGGGTCTCGGGACCGGTGATGCCCGCATACGCCTGGCCGTCCTGCTCCCAGAACACCAGGCCCCAGCGCACCCCTGCGACGGACGTCATCGCCGTGACCTGCTCGCTCGTGCAGGTCCACACGGTGCCGACCCACGGCGAGTCAGACTGGCGCGTCTCGAAGCGCAGTTCCACGGGCGAAGGATACGCCGCGCCGTAGCCGACGAACCCACTGGATAGATCGCGAAACCAGACTGGAGTACTAGCGGGGACAAGTCGTAGGAACTGATGGCCTCGTCGCCACGAACGGCGAGGTCATCAGTCTGGCTTGGCCATGCCGGATGGGCACACTGCGCTGGGTGCCTACCGGCGGTGTCGGTGCTGCTGTTCGGTGGGTGATGGAGTCACCGTAGGGGGCTGACCGTTTCGGGTCTGCTGGGCGGGGACCGGGCCTGCGATGGTCGATTGCAGGCGGGCGGCTTCGGCGCGGCGGTTGGGCGCTGGGTTTCGGCCTGTGTACTGGATGCGAGTGATGAGCACGCGGGCGGGTTGGCGGGCGGTGGTCAACTCACGCTGGGCAGCGGCTTCCTTGAGGAGTTGGTGAGGCTGGTGGCCGCGGGCTTCGGCGTCGGCGAGGACGGTGGCGAGCGCAGGCCAGGCCGGGTCGGCGAGGATTCGCTCAGCGTGGTCGGGGACGGCTGCTCGCACGTCGCTGGCCAGGACGTGGCGGGCTTCCGCCTTGGGCGGGCGGGCTGTGAGTTCGGCGAGCGTCGGGGCGAGGGCGCGGTCGGCGGCTGTCTGGAGGTGCTGGACGGCCTGGCGGGCGGCTTCGGCCTGGTGCGCGTGGTTCTTCGCTTCATGCCAACGCCCGGCAACGATGGCGGCCCAGACGAGGCGGCGAGCAGGGCAGCGAGGGCGCTGCCATCGGGGCCGGTGGCGGTGTTGGCGATGTCGCGTGCCGCGCTGCGCAGAGCGTGGGCGACTCGGTCTTCTGCCCGCATCTGGGAGCGCTGGGCGCGTGCGAACGCCTTGGAGGCGGATCGGAGTTCGACCCGGAGGTTGGCTGGTGCCTTCTGGGCGGTGGCTTCGATCAGTTCGCCGAGGGCGGTGATGTGGGCCTGGGCGTGCGTGTCGTCGGTGAGGTCGGTGTGGAGCGTGTCGAGGGCGTCGGTGGCCTGGTGCCAGGGAGTGTCGGGACGGTTGCGGCGGGCGGTGGGATGTTCCTCGGGCGCGCTGGTTTCGAGGCGAGCCTTGAGTTTGGGTAGCGAGAGGTCGGGGGCGATCTTTCCGCCGGGGTGGAAGATCTGCTCGCCGTCATTGTTGAGGTCGCCGGGGCGGCCGACGGCATATCCGAGGAGGTCTCCGGAAGGGCCGCGCTTGGCCCTGACCACGACGTCGTCGGCTTCGAGGTAGGCGAGCAGTTCCTCCGCGCTCTTGGAGTGCGGGATGGCGGCGCGGATGCGCTCCTGGAGCCACTCTTGGCTGGTCTGCTCCCAGCCGAGACGCTCGGCCTTGTGCATCTCAGCCTGGGTGGGTCGGCGGGCGGCGGTGCGGTCGCCCTTCTTCAGTTGGCGTAGGCCGTAGTCCTTCTCGATCTCGCGGCATTGGTCACCGACGCGGATGCCGCTGTCGTGGAGCTTGGGGCGGCGGCCGTCTTCGCGGACGGTGGTGGCGAGGATGTGGATGTGGTCGTCGGCGTGGCGTACGGCGATCCAGCGGCAGGCCAGGTCGTCGCCTTCGGGGGCGATGCCAGCGGCAGCAACGATGCGCTGGGCGATCTCGCCCCACTCGGCGTCGGAGAGGTAGCGGTCCTCGGGGGCTGCGCGGACGGGGCAGTGCCAGACATGGTCGGTGACCGGCTTGCCGAACTCGCTGTTGCGCAGCCGGACGGGCTCGTCGAGGTGCCGGGCGAGTTCGGTGAGGGTGGCGTGCTCGTCGCGACCGGGGTCGGGCATGCCGAGCATGGCGAAGCCAGCCACGGTGTGCGGGTCGATGTGCTCGTCGTGGCGGCCGGGTCCGTAGAGGTAGGCGAGCAGGCCGCGGGTGTTGGTCCCCGAGGGCTTGATGGCGGCGATCATCTCGGTCAGACCTCCGTCGGGTCGGCGGACTGGCGCAGGGCTTCGGCGATCTGGGCGAGCAGGTGGTGCAGCTCGTCGAGGTGTCGGCGGATGTCGGGTGGGGTGTGGTCACTGTTGAGGGCGCGGGCGATCTGGTTGACGTTGACGCCTATGCGGTTGAGCTGGCGCAGGACCTGGGCGCGGAACATGTGTGTGCGGCGGCGGTCCTCGGACAGCGGCAGGTTGGCCGTAAATCGGCCGGTGATGAAGGCGAGGACAATGTCGGCGGCGAAGCCGGATTCGCCTTTGTAGCCGTGCTCGGCGGCGGCTGCCTGGAGGCGGGCGCGCTCGTCGTCGGTGAAGCGCAGCGGGCCGACGCGGTCGGCGCGCTTGTTGCCGGTGAACCGGCGGATTGTGGGCTGGACGCTCCGTACGGCGGGCTCGCCAGCGGTGGGGGTGGCGGCGTGTACGGGGCGAAGGACGGCTTGCTGAACGGCGTGGAGTGTGTCCGGGGTGGGGCCGCCCTCGGCCTCGGCTTCCTGGTCCGGCGCCCCCTGGCGCTGGGCCGTCTCCGCCACCCCTGGGGCGGAGATCCCCCGATTCCGGCCTTGAGTCGGACTCGGGGTACTACTGGCTCCGCCAGTGGCTCCGCCAGTGGCCACCCGTCCGAACGCCTGCCGCAAACGTCCCAGCAGCGTAGGGGACTTCGTCAGCGTCAGCGGCTCGTCGGGAACGTGCTCGGGGCGGTGTGGGTCCTGCGTCACGGGTGGTTCTCCAGATGGGGCGAGCCAGGCAGGCGCACTGCCGTGGAAGGTCTGCAGCAGCGGGGGCGGTCACCGCCTTGTCCTCAGTTGTGGACAAGGGGGCGGCGAGTGGGGTGGCAGCGGCTGGCCGGTGACCGGAAGCGTTCCGGTCACCCCTCGGTAGGGCGGTCAGCCGTTGGCCGGGCCGGTGTCCGCTTCGGCTTCGAAATCGGGCCGGAGGATGTCCATCACCTCGGTCAGCCGTTTGCCGCTGACCGTCAGCCCCTTGTCCCGTACGGCCTTTCGCACGATGGCCCGGGTGAGCTTCCCCTCCTCGGCGGCGGCGATCCGACCGATCTCCGCGAGTTCCTCGACCGTGGCACCGGCCGGACGGCCACCGCGCGGCGTGCTCTCCGAAACCCGGACCGCTGGTTCCGGCGGCTGGGCGGACAGGGCAGCCAGCGGGTCGGCGGGCCGGGCGGAAGTAGTGCCCGGGTGGCCCGCAGGTTGGTCGATGAGCTGGTGGATCTGCCGCATCAGGACGCCGAAGGCCAGCAGTGCGGCAGTCGGGGGAACCGCGGCGACCACGTAGTCGAGCAGGGGCACGGTGCCAGCGTTGCCCGCGCCGCTGACCCCGGCCACGTTGAGCGCGATGGAACCGACCGATCCGGTGGCCGTGAGCGCGATGGCCCACCCGTCCGTTACCCGGCGCAGGCCCGCGCGGAGCATGAGCAGTTCGCCTGCGACGATGAACGCGTCCAGGGTCGCGGGCCAGGCCCATTGGCGGACCGGAGAGCTCCCCAGCCCGTGCTGTCCGGCGACCTCAGCAAGGTGCGCGTACGAGAGCCAGAACCCGCCGGCGGTGAGCCCACGATGACGGTTCCCGCCGCGACGAGTGCATACCGCTCGGCAGTCTGCTTGGTCATCACTTGCCGCCCTTCAGCGCGTCGTAGGACAGGGCGCAGGCGGCGGTGCCGAGAGGGAGGATCGCGGCGCGATCCCAGCCGGTCGCCAGGTGGGAGTTTGTGTGATGGGTCGGGGGAGCGAGGGTGGTCAAGCGGGATACTCCTGCGGCGGTGGCGTGGTCCGTCTTTGCCGTCTTGGCCGTTGCAAGCGCAGGTCAGGGCCGTTACGGCATGGTGGCGGCGTTCCGTCTTGGCGGTGCCGTCGCGTCTTGGTGGCCCGCAAATGCGGTGAGGGTTGTGGCTCGGTGCCCGTGGACGGATCGAATCCGTCTTCCGTCCCGGCCGCATGTGCTGTGACCTGCGGGGATACGTCAAGGACGCTGGGGACGGCACAAGACGGATGCGGGCGATGTCCCGGCGACGGCGCGGCCGTCATGATCGTGTTGCCGTCTTGGCGCCCGGCTGCCGTCTTGCCCGTATGCCGTTTGACCTGCGGAATTACGGCAGGGACGGCAAGGACGGCAACTGGGGCGGGGTCTCAGCCCTCGCTGCGGGTGGGGCCGGTGTCGGCCGGGTGGACGGTCGGGCAGTAGCGGCGCCACGCGTCGAGGAACTTGTTGCGCGTGTAGCCCTTGCGCTGGGTGCCGTCGGCGAGGCGAACGTTGCCCGAGGTGATGCCGAATTCGCGCAGCATCGAGGCGAGCTCACGGGGGCTCAGCCCGCTTCGCCCCCACTCGGCCCACGGGCTTTCCGGGTCTTGGCGCAGGTGGTGGAGGAGTTCCTCGGTGCTGAGGCTGTCGACCTCCCGCTGGGCGACGAAGACGCGGCGGATATCGGCGAGGATCCGCGCTCCGCTGGGGTGCTCCTCCTCGGCTGCCGCTTCGGCGGCGACCATCCGCGCGCACGCCGCGCGTGCGAGGTGAGGCCAGGAGCCAGCGGCAAGGTCGGCGACGATGACCAGGGGCTCCCAGGTGTCGGCGGCGCGGTCCTCGACGGGCATCACCGGTTCCAGTTCGGCGGCCTCATCAAGCAGCGGCCTGGCCCAGGTGGCGATGCGGTCGCGCAGGTCGTGGAGGGCTGGGGTGTCGCGGCGGGATCGGAAGGGCCGGACGGTCTCGCCCTCGGCCCGGCGGCGCATGCGAATGACCACGGCCCGGTCCATGATCGTGTCGGGCAGGTCTCCGATCCCGGCCAGGGCCGCCATGGCGAAGGTGGCGAACCGGTGAGGCGTGTGGTCGTTGCCGACGACGCGGGTGACGTACCGGTTGCGCTGATGCCCGGCGTTGAGCAGGCCGCGCATCTCCTCGTTCTTCTCCGCCATCTTCGGGGTGCCGAAGATGGTGTCCGCCTCGTCCACCAGGAGTGTGGGCGGCTCGTCGGTGATCGAGCGGAAGACTGCCGCCGGGGTGGTGTTGATGGTCAGCATCGGCT
The DNA here is from genome assembly GCF_052246385.1 of Streptomyces sp. 8N616. Lineage (NCBI taxonomy): Bacteria > Bacillati > Actinomycetota > Actinomycetes > Kitasatosporales > Streptomycetaceae > Streptomyces > Streptomyces sp. 8N616. The sequence continues at coordinate 82,423 of NZ_JBQQBY010000027.1, forward strand.
CGTGCACCGTCTCGGTCAGCACGTCCAGCAGCCGTGACTTGCCGCACCGCTTAGCCGGTCCCACTACCGCCAGACGAGGGGCGTGCTGCCACGCGGGCTGCAGATGCGTCGCAGTCACCCACAGCGTGACCGCGTCGAGCGCTTGCTGCGATGGCGGGATCACGAACTTGGCTATGTGCGCACGCAGCTCGTCCAGCAGCTCGGAGCCATACGTCGGCTCCGGATCCGGAACCGCTTCCTCCTCGGCGGGTTGAACCGCCCGCGCGGGGTTCGACGTCGCGACGTTGGTCTCCTTGGTGACATCGCTTGCGTGGTCGCCGGGCCGGCCGGGCACCGCGACCGGAGGCCATGCAATTTTGCCAGGTGCGGGATTCGGTTCGGGTGTCGTAGGTTGCACAGGGCAGCTCCTTATCCGGTGGCTTCGGGCATGCAGGCCCGGGGCACGCCGGTCGTTCGTTGGAATGCGGGCAGAGGGGTGTGCTGAGCCTCCGGCGTTGGCCCGCCGGGGGCTTTCTCGCTCCCTTGGCCGGGGCGAGCGACCACGGACAGTACGTCCACACCCGGCCACAGTCCAGCGATTCTGTGTCAGCTCAGCGCAGAAGCGTCTGCTACAGGCGGACGCGGTCATGCGGCCAGGCCCAGCAGGCCCAGCAGGTCGGCGGTCACGACCCGGTACGCCTTGCCCAGGCGCAGGAACCTTGCACGGGTACTGGCCGCGCTTGGCCAGCTCGTAGCCCTTGCTCCGCCCGAGCCCCAGTGCGCGGTTACCTGTGTCCAGGTCAACGGCAGCGGGAAGGGCCAGCAGCTCCTCCCGGCTCATGCCCTTCGACTGGTTGGCGATCTCGCGCTTGTGCATGCAGTGCTCCGTCCATGACTGGGCCCTCGGCGAACGCGGCATCACGTCCGGCTCCAGGCCATCAGTAACCAGGATGAGGAAGCTAATGTGTCTTCATGACACAACGCGGTTTCGATTCTGGATATGACGAGGACGACGTCCCGGAGTGGGCGGACAAGGTGATGGCCACCGTGGCCGCCGAGGTACGCAGACGGAGGAAGGAACTGCGCATGAGCGCCCAAGACCTGGCCGACCGATGTGAGGAGATCGGTTACCCGATCCCACGCAACGTGATCGCCAACATGGAGTCCGGCCGCCGCTCCACCCTGCCGCTGGTCGATGTCATGGTGCTCGCAAGAGCCCTGAACACCTCCCCGATCTGTCTGATCTACCCGGTCGGCTACATCGACCGGGTCCAACCCCTCCCCGACCAGGACATCACGGAGACCTGGAACGCCCTGGAGTGGTTCACCGGCGAGGGCTCACAGCTCGGTCTGGAAGTCGACATGCTCAGCTACTACCGCGAGCACGTAGAGGCGGAGCGCGCCGCTCTGTCAGCCATGTCGCTCGAAGACTGGGAACGCTGGAGGGCGGAGAACGCATCCAATCCCAGCCAGAGGGCCGAAGCCCTCGAAGCCCAGGCGAGACACGCCAAGCGGGCCGAATCCGCGCGACAACGGCTGCGCGTAGCCCGCTCCTTCATCCGCCGGGACGGCGGCCGACTTCCACTCCTGCCCAGCCAACTCAGCGACATCGACCCGCCCGCTACCACCTTGAACGAGACCAAGGAGAACAAGGCTTGAAGGGCTCCACCCACCGCCGCTGCTACTGCCGCGACCCCAAGACCGGCAAACCGCTCGGCAAGAACTGCCCCAAGCTCTCCGGCCGCAAGCACGGCTCCTACTCCATACGCCAGGAACTCCCGCCCCACGAGGACGGCACCCGCCGCTCCTTCAGCCGCGCCGGCTACGAAACCCTCAAAGCCGCCCAGGCCGATCTCGACCACGTCCGCGCCCTCCTCGGCTTGGCCGACGCCGACGACCCGGAAGGCATAGCCCTTATCGCAGCCATGCTCGAAGAGGTCTGCGACGAGAAGGCACCACTCCCCAATGTGGAGGAGACTCGGCGACGCCTCCGGTCCGGTCAGGACCTGATCGGCCGTCTGACCGTCAGCGAATGGCTTGACCGGTGGCTCGAAGGCAAGCGCATCCGCAAGTCGGGGCTCAGCCGATACGAGACCGATATCCGGGTCCATTTGAAGCCTCGGATCGGCCACCACCGCCTCGACCGACTGCGCGTGAGCCACCTCAGCGAGATGTTCACGGCTATCGCCGACGCCAACGCCGAGATCCTGGAGCAGAACGCCCAGAGGCGAAACGCCGTCGCCGAGTTGGCGGACGTTCCGTGGAAGGGCCCGGAGAACCGCGCCCGCCGCAAGTCGATGAAAGCGGCGATCGATGCGATGCCGCCCTTTAGGCGTGTGACCGGGCCTGCCACTCGGCTGCACATCAAGGCCACACTGCGGACCGCGTTGAACGACGCAATCGGCCAGCAGATCATCACCTTCAACCCGGCGGCCCACGTCGAAATCGACCTCGTACGCAAGCCGAAGGCCCTCGTGTGGACGGACGAGCGAATCGCGAAGTGGCGGCAGACCGGTGAGAAGCCCTCCCCCGTGATGGTCTGGACGCCTGAGCAGACAGGCGCGTTCCTCGACTTCGTGGCCGAGGACCGGCTGTACGCGATGTGGCACCTGATCGCCTTCCGCGGTCTGCGACGGGGTGAGGCGTGCGGGCAGCCATGGTCCGAGACCAACCTCGACACCCACTTCCTCACCGTCTCCTCCCAGCTCGTCCAGGACGGTTGGGATGTCGAGACGTCGGAGCCGAAGACGGACAGCGGTCACCGTGTCATCGCCCTCGACGACGACACGGTCAAGGTGCTGAAGCGCCACCGCGAGCGTCAGGAAGCGGACCGTGAGGAGTGGGGCTCGGCCTGGGTCGACACCGGTCTCGTCTTCACGCAGGAGGACGGCTCCTGGCTGCATCCGGGCAAGGTGACGGACCTCTTCGAGCGGCTCATCGCCGCATCCGGCCTCCCGCCCATCCGGCTGCACGACCTCCGCCACGGCGCGGCCACGCTGATGCTCGCCGCCGGCATCGACGTGAAGATCGTGTCCGACACCCTCGGGCACAGCGACACCCGGATCACGCGGGACATCTACCAGAGCGTCCTGCCCCATGTCGGCAAGAACGCCGCCGAGGCCACCGCCAAGCTCGTCCCACTTCAGCGGAAGGCCGAGGCGGAGCAGGCCGCCCGCAAGGCGGCGAAGGCCGCCAAGAAGGCCAAGGACAAGGCGAAAACCCAGGCCAAGGCGAAGAAGAAGGGCAAGCGGAAGAAGCCCAACAAGTAGGCCACTGAGCCGCTCCGCTCACGCATCGCTCACGCAAGCCATCCCACGGCGCCTCGGCCGTGTGGCGCGCCATGCCCAGAGAAAGCAAAAAGGCCAGGTCACGGGCTATGTGACCTGGCCTTTCTCAGAGCCGCCTAGGGGAGTCGAACCCCTGACCTACGCATTACGAGTGCGTCGCTCTGGCCGACTGAGCTAAGGCGGCGAGCTGCGGATATGCCCCGTCGCGCAGTACGGGACCGGCAGCCGCAACGGCGCCAAGTCTACACAGTCACCGGCGGTGCCTCGCACCGCGGCCCGACGGCGCTGGCGCCCCGGACCGCGGCCGCCGGAAATGCCCGCAAAGGCCACTACCTGCACCTCTTGCCGTCCTTGGGCGCCTTCCCCTCCAGCAGGTAGGTGTTGATCGTCGAGTCGATGCACTCACTGCCCCGCCCGTACGCCGTGTGCCCGTCGCCCTCGTATGTCAGGAGCGCGCCCGAGCCGAGCTGGCCGGCCAGGGCCTCGGCCCAGCGGTAGGGGGTCGCCGGGTCGCGGGTCGTGCCGACCACGACGATCGGGGGCGCGCCCTTCGCCTGGATGCGGTTCGGGCGGCCGGTCGCCTGCACCGGCCAGTACGTGCAGTTCATCGCGGCCCAGGCCAGGCCCGTACCGAAGACCGGCGAGGCCTGGCGGAACGACGGCAGCGCCTTGCGGACGTCGTCGGGTCCGCCGAAGGCCGCGGGGAGGTCGAGGCAGTTGACGGCCGGGTTGGCGAACATCAGGTTCTCGTAGGAGCCGTCCGCGTCACGCTCGTAGTAGAGGTCGGCGAGCTTCAGCAGCCCCGCCCCGTCCCCGTCCATCGCCGACTGCAGGGCGCCCCGCAGCTCCGCCCACGCTCCCTCGTCGTACATCGCCGCGATCACGGCCGTCGTCGCCAGTGACTCGCCCAGCCGGCGGCCCTCGCCGGTCGGCACCGGGTCCGCGTCGAGCTTCTTGAAGAAGCCCTGGAGGCGGCGGCCCGCGTCGCGCGCGCTCCCGCCGCCGAGGGGGCAGTCTTCGCGCTGCACGCAGTCCTCCGCGAAGGCGGTGAAGGCGGTCTCGAAGCCCGCGGTCTGGTCGCGGTTCATGGTCAGGGCGGGGAGCGAGGGGTCCATCGCGCCGTCCAGGACCAGGCGCCCCGCCCGGCGCGGGTAGAGCCCGGCGTACGTGGCGCCGAGGAAGGTGCCGTACGAGGCGCCGACGTACGTCAGCTTCTCGTCGCCCAGCACCGCGCGCAGCACGTCCATGTCGCGGGCCGCCTCGACCGTCGAGACGTGGCCGAGGACCTCGCCGGACCGGTCCTGGCAGCCGGTCGCGAAGTCCTTGAAGGAGGCGACGAGTTGGTCGACCTCCTTCTGGTCGTCGGGCGTCTGGTCGACCTGGGTGAAGGCGTCCATCTGCGAGTCGGACAGGCAGGTGACGGGCTCGCTGCGGGCCACGCCGCGGGGGTCCACGGCAACGATGTCATACCGGGCCCGGACCGGTTCCGGGTAGCCGATCCCGGCGTAGCTCTGCAGGTAGCCGATCGCGGAACCGCCCGGCCCTCCCGGGTTCACCAGCAGGGAGCCGAGTCGCTTGCCGGGACCCGTCGCCGTCTTGCGGGATACGGCGAGCTTCACGTCCTCGCCCCCGCCCGGGCTCTCGTAGTCCAGGGGCACCTTCAGCGTGGCGCACTCGAAGCCTTCGACACCGCACTCGCGCCAGCTCAGCTTCTGCTCGTAGTACGCCCGCAGCCCTGCGGGTACGGCGTCGGGGAGCGGCTGCAGCACCTGCAGGGCGTCGGTCTTCTTCTGCGGCTGCCCGCTCTTCGCGGCCTTGGGGGACGCGGACGCGCTCGACGACGAACTTCCTGAGGAGCAGCCGGACATCAGCAGGCCCGCGACCGCGAGAACGGTCCCGGAGGTGCGGAGCAGACTACTGGTGTCCATGCGGCGATCCCTCAGTCAGTTCTTCGCGTCTTCACGCCTTCACGTGTTCGCGGCTTTACGCTTCGCGGCTTCATGTCGGGTGTTCGGAGAGTATCCGTCCGAACACCGTCCATGCGCGGTCCGCCGTTCTCATACGGGTGAGAGTCCGGGGCCGGCGCGTCCGCGGTTGCCCGGACGCCCCGGCCCCCAGAGTCCGTACGCGTCACCCTGCGCGCAGCGCCATCGTCATCGCCTCCACCGCCAGCAGCGGCGCCACATTGCTGTCCAGGGCCTCCCGGCACGCCAGCACCGCCTCTATGCGACGGAGGGTGCGCTCCGGGGTGGACGACTGCGCGACGCGCTGCACGGCGTCCTGCACCTCCGTGTTGGCCATTGCCACGGAGGAGCCGAGCTGGAGGGCGAGGACGTCCCGGTAGAAGCCGGTGAGATCGGTCAGGGCGAGGTCGAGGCTGTCGCGCTGGGTGCGGGTGGCGCGCCGCTTCTGACGGTCCTGCAGGTCCTTCATCACGCCCGCGGTACCGCGGGGCAGGCGGCCGCCGGTGCCGGACGCGGCGCCCAGCGCCGCGCGCAGCTCCTCCGTCTCCTTCGCGTCGACCTCCTCCGCCACCTGCTTGGCGTCCTCGGCCGCCGCATCGACGAGCTCCTGCGCGGCCTTGAGGCAGCCGCCCACGTCATCGATCCGGAGCGGGAGCTTCAGTACGGCGGCGCGGCGGGCCCTGGCCCGCTCGTCGGTGGCGAGCCGCCGGGCCCGCCCGATGTGCCCCTGGGTCGCGCGCGCCACGGCCGCGGCGACGGCGGGCTCGATGCCGTCCCGCCGCATCAGCACGTCCGCGACGGCGTCCACCGGCGGCGTACGGAGGATGAGGTGGCGGCAGCGCGACCGGATCGTCGGCAGCACGTCCTCCAGCGACGGCGCGCAGAGCAGCCATACGGTGCGGGGCGCGGGCTCCTCGACCGCCTTGAGCAGGACGTTGGCCGCGCCTTCCGTGAGGCGGTCGGAGTCCTCCAGGACGATCACCTGCCAGCGGCCGTTCGCGGGCGAGAGCTGGGCGCGGCGGACCAGTTCGCGGGTCTCCTTCACGCCGATGGAGAGCAGGTCGGTCCTGACCACCTCGACGTCGGCGTGGGTGCCGGAGAGGGCGGTGTGGCAGCCGTCGCAGAAGCCGCAGCCGGGGGCTCCGCCGAGGGCCCGGTCGGGGCTGACGCACTGCAGCGCGGCGGCGAACGCGCGCGCCGTCGTCGACCGGCCGGAGCCGGGCGGCCCGGTGAACAGCCAGGCGTGGGTCATCTTCGATGGCCCACGCACCTCGTCGGAGGCGTCCGGGGGCGCGGGCGTGAGGTCGAGCGCGGTCCCGCTCCCAGCCTCGGCCTCTGCGGTGACGATCGCGTCGGCATCGCGCGCGGCGGCCACGAGCTGCTCCGTCACCCGCTCCTGCCCGACGAGTTCGTCCCACACCGTCATAAGCCCCTGCCCGCCTGCCTGACCGACTGCCGCCGCGCCCGTACGTCCTGCTGCCTCCTGCAGCTCCCCATTGTGGTCCACGGCACCGACACCGACGCCGCCCACCGAAGGACGGCCCCCCCGGCCGGGGAAGGAGGGAGGGGTCGCACCGCGGGCGCGCGGTTGCGCCTGCGAGGCCGCCGTCGGCGTGGGTCAGCGGCCCCGGTGGTGGCGGCCGTTGTCGTCCCCGTCTTCGCGGGGGCCCAGGAGTTCGTCGGCCAGAGACGGGAGGTCGTCCAGCGGGGTCTCCTCGGCCCAGTCCGGGCGGGAGCGGCGCGGGCGGTCCGCGGCTGACGGGTCGACCTGCGGCATCTCGCGCGTGCGCTCGGTCTCCCGGTGCGCCGCGGGCTCCGGCTCTCCGTCCTCCGGACGGAACAGCCACGGCGGCACCCGGTCCGCCGGGTCCGCGGGACGCCCCTCAGGGCGCGGCTGCCCGCCCGCCGCGGGCCCCTCGGGCGGTACGGGCGGGAGGACCGCCGTCTCATCCGCGGATCCCGCATCCGGCGGCTGCGGCAGGACCGCAGTCTCCTCGGCGTCCGGACCCGCTCCCTCCTTGCCGCCGGGACCCTCGGGCCGCACCGGCCGCAGCACCGCCGTCTCGTCCGCGGCAGCGCCCTGAGGCCCCTGAGGACCGTGCTGGTCCACCCGCGGGGTCGGCACCGTCTGCGTCGCCTCGGAGTCCGGATCCGACCCCGCATCGGTGCCCCCACCAGGGGCCGGGCCTCCGCCACGGCGGTCCGTACCAGGCCGGTCCGCAGGGCCACGGTCCGTACCCGCGACCGGCGTCTCCACCGTCGGCGCCTCGTCCGGGGCCCGCGGCGCGTCCTGAGCCGCGGCCGCCTCCGCCGCGACCCGCGCCTCCTCCGCCCGCAGCAGCGCCTCCTCCGCCTTGCGCTGCTTCTCCAGGCGGCGCGCCTCGGCCTCGGCCCGCAGCCGGGCCTCCTCCTCGGCCTGGCGCCGCAGCCGCTCCTGCTCGGCGGCGCGCGCCCGCTCCTCCGCCTCGCGCCTCTTGCGCTCTTCCTCCGCGAGGCGGCGGGCCTCCTCGGCCCGCAGCCGGGCCTCCTCCGCCTGGCGCTCGGCCTCGCGGCGCCGCGCCTCCTCCGCCTCGACGCGCTTGCGCTCCTCTTCCTCGGCGCGCAGCCGCGCGAGCTGCTCCTGCCGCTCGCGCTCCAGCCGCTCCTCCTCGGCCTTCCGCGCGGCCTCCTCCGCCTCGCGCCGCTTGCGCTCCTCCTCGGCGGCCTTACGGGCGTCCTCGCGCGCCTGGATCTCGGCCTCCGACAGCGGCAGCATCTGGTCGAGCCGGTGCCGTACGACGGTGGTGACGGCCTCCGCGTCCTGCCCTGCGTCGACCACCAGGTAGCGCGCCGGGTCGGCCGCGGCCAGCGTCAGGAACCCGGCGCGCACGCGCGCGTGGAACTCGGGCGGCTCGGACTCCAGCCGGTCGGGTGCCTCGGTGAAGCGCTCCCGCGCCGTCTCCGGCGAGATGTCGAGCAGCACCGTCAGATGCGGCACCAGGCCGTCCGTCGCCCACCGCGAGATACGGGCGATCTCGGTCGGCGACAGGTCGCGGCCCGCGCCCTGGTAGGCGACGGAGGAGTCGATGTAGCGGTCGGAGATGACGACGGCACCGCGCGCGAGGGCGGGCCGTACGACCGTGTCCACGTGCTCGGCGCGGTCCGCGGCGTACAGCAAGGCCTCCGCGCGGTGGGAGATCCCGGCGCTCGAGACGTCCAGCAGGATGGCGCGCAGCCGCTTGCCGATCGCGGTCGCGCCCGGCTCGCGCGTCACGACCACCTCGTGGCCCTTGGCCCGGATCCACTCCGCGAGCGCCTCGACCTGGGTGGACTTCCCGGCCCCGTCGCCGCCTTCCACCGCGATGAAGAAGCCGGTGGCGGCCGGGGCCTGAACGGGCTCGCCGCCGCGCAGCGCGTCCCGCAGGTCCCGGCGCAGCGGCACGCCCGACCGGTCGTCCGTCTTGCCGAGCACGAGCGCAGCCACGGGCAGCAGCAGCGCGCCGACCAGCATCAGCGTGAAGGCGGCGCCGCCGTGCGCGAAGACGAAGTCGTCGTTCGCGAGCCGGTGCGGGCCGATCGCGGCGGCCAGCAGCGGCGCCGCGACCGCGCCGAGCCCGACGAAGACGCGTACGACGGCGTGCAGGTGCTCGGTCGTACGGGCCCGCCGGTGCTCCTCGGACTCCTGGTCGAGCAGCGTGTGCCCGGTGTTGGCGGCGACACCGGCCGCCGCGCCCGCGAGCAGCGTGAGCAGCAGCACGGTCGTCGCGTCCGGCACCAGACCGGCGGCGAGCAGAGCGAGGCCGGTGACGGCGGTCGCGAGCGCGAGCAGCCGGCGCCGGGAGAGCGCGGGCAGCACGCGCGGCGCGAGCCGGATTCCGGCCACCGTGCCGCCGGTGAGCCCGAAGACGAGCAGCGCGAAGCCGACCGGCCCGCCGCCGAGGTCCGCGGCGTGCAGCGCGGCCACGGCGACGGCGGACGCGATGGCACCGGCGACGGCGGCGCAGGCCAGGACGAGCAGCGGGATCGCACCCGTACGGCCCTTGTCGGCCTCGGAACCGGACTTGGGGCGGCGCAGGCCCTCCAGCGGGGAGCGCGGGCGGGGTGTCTGCGCGCCGGGCAGCTCGAGGAAGTAGAGGACGGACACAGACGCGGCGAAGAGCCCGGACGCGACGTATGAGCCGAGGGCCGCCTGGTGCTGGTCGAACCAGTCGATCCCGGCGCCGAGCAGATTCCCGAACAGCGTGACCACGACCAGCCCGGCGGCGGCGATGGGCAGCGCCACGTAGCCCGTACGGAGCCAGAGGCGGCGCAGCGCGTCGACGTTGTCGGGCAGCGGCCTTATAGCGGCGCCCTCGGCGGGCGGCGCGGGCAGCAGCGCGGGGGCCGCGCCCTCCTTGGCGACCGTCCAGAAGCGCTCGGCGACACCGGCGACGAAGACGGTGATGAGCAGCAGGGAGAGGGCGTTGTCGGGGGTCCAGTCGATCCACAGGGGCGCCACGATGAGGAGCGCGATCCGCACCCCGTCCGCGCTGATCATGGTCCAGCGCCGGTCGAGCGGGCCTCGGTCCGCGGTGAGCGAGGAGAGCGGCCCGAGGAGCGCCGCCCCGAAGAGGACCGTCGCGACGAGGCGTGCCCCGAACACCGCCGCGACCGCGAAGGCCGCACCGCGATAGCCGCCTCCGAAGGAGCCCTCCGACACGGCCGCCTGGAGCGACAGCAGGAGGAGCACCAGCAGAGCGAGGGCGTCTCCGATGCCACCGACGAGCTGGGCGCTCCACAGCCGCCGGAGCGGCGGGAAGCGCAGCAGGGCCCGTACGGCGCGCTCGCGTGAATCTGCGGCAAGGGCGTCGGATGTGGGGTTCACGACCGTTGGCTGCTCGGCTCGCGTCATCCCGTCAGCCTATCCGCAGTGGCCGAATCCCTGTCGGCCCGCCCCGAACAAGTGGGCGTACGGGCCCGCCCCGCCGGTACGAGCGCGGCGGGCCCGCTCCCCAAACTCCTTCAGGTTTCAGGCCGTCAGGGGACGTCAGGAGGATCGAGGGGGTCAGGCGTCCTCGGCGGGCGCCTTCGCCGTGGCGGTCTTCTTCGCCGTCGTCTTGGCGGCAGCGGCGGTCGCCTTCGCCGCCGTCTTCTTGGCGGTGGTCTTCTTGGCCGCCGCCTTCTTGGCCGTGGTCGTCTTCTTCGCCGCGGCCTTCTTCGCCGGAGCCTTCTTGGCCGCCTTCTTCGCGGTCTTCTTGGCCGGGCCCTTGGCGCGCTTCTCCGCCAGCAGCTCGAACCCGCGCTCCGGCGTGATCGTCTCGACGTCGTCGTCCCGCCGCAGGGTCGCGTTGGTCTCGCCGTCCGTGACGTACGCGCCGAAGCGGCCGTCCTTCACGACGACGGGGCGCTCGCTGACCGGGTCGGTGCCCAGCTCCTTCAGCGGCGGCTTGGCCGCCGCACGCCCGCGCTGCTTGGGCTGCGCGTAGATCGCCAGCGCCTCGTCGAGCGTGATCGTGAAGAGCTGCTCCTCGCTCTCCAGCGACCGCGAGTCCGTGCCCTTCTTCAGGTACGGGCCGTAGCGGCCGTTCTGGGCGGTGATCTCGGTGCCCGACTCGGGGTCGGCGCCGACGACGCGCGGCAGCGACATCAGCCGGAGCGCGTCCTCCAGCGTCACCGTTTCGAGGGACATGGCCTTGAAGAGCGAGGCGGTACGCGGCTTGACGGCGTTCTTGCCGGTCTTCGGCGTGCCCTCGGGCAGGACCTCGGTGACGTACGGACCGTAGCGGCCGTCCTTGGCCACGATGGCGCGGCCCGTCTCCGGGTCGGTGCCCAGCAGGCGCTCGCCGCTGGGCTTGGCGAGCAGCTCCTTGGCCAGCTCGACGGTCAGCTCGTCAGGCGGCAGGTCGTCCGGCACATCGGCGCGCTGCCCGGGCTCGCCCTCGGTCTCCGACGCCTTCTCGACGTACGGGCCGTACCGCCCGACGCGCAGCACGATGCCGTCGCCGACGGGAAAGGAGGACACCTCGCGGGCGTCGATCGCGCCCAGGTCGGTGACCAGTTCCTTCAGACCGCCGAGGTGGTCGCCGTCGCCGTTCCCGGCCTCGGCGGCCGCGCCCGCGCCCGCCTCGTCCGAGCCGAAGTAGAAGCGGCGCAGCCACGGCACGGCCTGGGCCTCGCCGCGCGCGATGCGGTCGAGGTCGTCCTCCATCTTGGCCGTGAAGTCGTAGTCGACGAGCCGCCCGAAGTGCTTCTCGAGCAGGCCGACGACGGCGAAGGAGAGGAAGGAGGGCACGAGGGCGGTGCCCCTCTTGAAGACGTAGCCGCGGTCGAGGATGGTGCCGATGATCGACGCGTACGTCGACGGGCGGCCGATCTCCCGCTCCTCCAGCTCCTTCACGAGGCTGGCCTCGGTGTAGCGGGCCGGGGGCTTGGTGGCGTGGCCGTCGGCGGTGATCTCCTCGGACGTCAGCGGGTCGCCCTCGCCGACCTGCGGCAGGCGGCGCTCGCGGTCGTCGAGCTCGGCGTTCGGGTCGTCCGCGCCCTCCACGTAGGCCTTCATGAAGCCGTGGAAGGTGATGATCTTGCCGGAGGCGGAGAACTCGGCGTCCCTGCCGTCACTGGAGCGGCCGCCGACCTTCACGGTCACGGACTGGCCGACCGCGTCCTTCATCTGGGAGGCGACGGTCCGCTTCCAGATCAGCTCGTAGAGCCGGAACTGGTCGCCGGTCAGGCCCGTTTCGGCCGGGGTGCGGAAACGATCGCCCGAGGGCCGGATCGCCTCGTGCGCCTCCTGCGCGTTCTTGACCTTGCCCGCGTAGATCCGCGGCTTGTCCGGCAGGTAGTCCGCGCCGTAGAGCTGGGTGACCTGCGCGCGGGCCGCCGCCACCGCCGTGTCCGACAGCGTGGTGGAGTCCGTACGCATATAGGTGATGAAGCCGTTCTCGTACAGCTTCTGCGCGATCTGCATCGTCGCCTTCGCGCCGAAGCCGAGCTTGCGCGACGCCTCCTGCTGGAGGGTGGTCGTACGGAACGGGGCGTAGGGCGAGCGGCGGTACGGCTTGGACTCGACCGAGCGCACCGAGAAGGCGGTGTCCTGCAGCGCGTCGGCGAGGGCCCGGGCGGTTGCCTCGTCCAGGTGCAGAACCTGGGAGCCGTCCTTCAGCCGGCCGTTCGGGCCGAAGTCGCGGCCCTGCGCGACGCGGCGGCCGTCGACGGTGGTCAGCCGGGCGGAGAAGGTGCCGGGGTCGGTCGCGTCGCCGGTGCGGCCGGTGGCGAAGGTGCCGGTCAGGTCCCAGTACTCGGCGGAGCGGAAGGCGATGCGCTCGCGCTCCCGCTCGACGACGAGCCGGGTCGCCACGGACTGGACGCGGCCGGCCGACAGCCGCGGCATGACCTTCTTCCACAGCACGGGCGAGACCTCGTAGCCGTAGAGCCGGTCGAGGATGCGGCGGGTTTCCTGGGCGTCGACGAGGCGCTGGTTGAGGTCGCGCGGGTTGTTCACGGCCTCCTGGATCGCGGCCTTGGTGATCTCGTGGAAGACCATCCGGCGGACCGGGACCTTGGGCTTGAGGACCTCCTGCAGATGCCAGGCGATGGCCTCGCCCTCGCGGTCCTCATCAGTGGCGAGGTAGAGCTCGTCGGACTCCGCCAGCAGCTCCTTGAGCTTGCTGACCTGGCTCTTCTTGTCGGCGTTGACGACGTAGATCGGCTGGAAGTCCTGATCCACATTGACGCCCAGGCGCGCCCAGGATTCGCCCTTGTACTTGGCGGGGACCTCGGCGGCGCCGTTGGGCAGGTCGCGGATGTGCCCGACGCTGGCCTCGACGACATAGCCCGGGCCGAGATAGCCCTTGATCGTCTTCGCCTTGGCGGGCGACTCGACGATGACGAGTCGGCGGCCGCCTGCTGCGGTATCGCTGGTCGGGGACAACTTCGCTCTTCTCTCCGGTCGACGCCTGGGTGGTCTCGGGGCACTGCGCTGACGATGCGGAGTGTGACGGTACCTCCCGGCCCCGTGTCAAACGGGAAAAGCCCGCAACGCCACTCGAACGGTAACCCGACAAGCGTCCCGTCTGCCGCCCGGACGGGCAGGCGGGACCCGTGCACTACGGACACAGTGCGCGAACAAACGTACGACAGTGCAGCTCGGAGGGGTGAAATCAGGCCAAGCCGAAGCACCAGATGCCGAGGGCCAGCGAGGCAAGACCGAAGAAAGCCGCGAGGGCGGCGGATGCGACAGGGCTCACGCCGTGGGCCACCGGCGCGCGCAACCTGGCGCGCGCCCCAGTCCACAGCAGCAGCCCGGTTCCGAACAGGGTGAATGCCGTTCCGGCGAACACCGCGGGTCCGCTCTCCATGGCTCACGCCCTCCCTCGTGCCGCGAGACTGCCGTGTGACCGCTGGAGGATGGCACGCACAGGCGGCGTACGAACGAACCGCGGGTGAACGCGGGGCATCCTCGAGTCTCCCGCCGGTCGGCGTCCGGGCGCTCATACGGCCGTGCCTGCGGCCCCTCATCCGGCCCTTCCTGCGGCCGTGCCTGCGGCCCCTCATCCGGCCGCGGTGGGCTCCGGGACCGGCTCCAGGAAGCCCTGTTCGACCAGCAGCCGGATCGACGCGGGCGTACGGTCACGCAGCTGGACCGGGTCCTCGCCGAGGAGCTGGGCGATGGCGTCGAGGATGCGGCCCGCGGCCAGCGTTCCGTCGCACACGCCCGCGAAGCCCGCGCCGACCGTGTCCACCTGCGTCGCCCGCCGCATCCCCCGGTTCTGCCGGAGCACCACATGCTCCGGGTCCTCCGCGCCCGGCAGTCCGACCTGCTCCTGCAGCACCTCGTCGGCCAGCCGGAAGCGGGCGGCGAGCAGCGCGGCGTCATCCGTCCCGCGCAGGAAGTCCTGCCGCTCGAAGTGGGCCTGTACGGAGGTGCCGAGCGGCTGCTCGACCGGGTGCGGCCACTCCTCGGCGACCACGGACGGGCGGTCGGCGCCCGACTTGCGGAGCGTGATCCAGCCGAATCCGACGGCCCTGGTCTTACGGGCCTCGAACTCATCCAGCCAGGCGTCGTAGCGGGCCGCGTACTCGGCCGGATCACCCCGGTGGTCGCCCGCGTCCCGCAGCCACAGCTCCGCGTACTGCGTCACGTCCTGCACCTCGCGCTGCACGATCCACGCGTCGCAGCCGGCCGGGACCCAGGACGCCAGCCGCTCCCGCCAGTCCTCGCCCTCGATGTGCTGCCAATTGGCGAGGAGCTGGAGGTATCCGCCGTCGGTGAGGTGGCCCGCCGCCTTCTGGACGAGCGTCCGGCACAGGTCGTCGCCGCCCATCCCGCCGTCCCGGTATGTGAGACGCGGTCCTGGGGAGATGACGAACGGCGGATTGGAGACGATCAGGTCGAACGCCTCGTCCTCGCCGACCGGCTCGAACAGGGAGCCCTCGCGCAGGTCGGCCTGGGGCGCGCCGGACAGGGCGAGGGTGAGCCTCGCGAAGCCCAGGGCGCGGGGATTGACGTCGGTGGCGGTGACCTGGGTGGCGTGCTGGGCGGCGTGCAGCGCCTGGATGCCGGAGCCGGTTCCGAGGTCGAGCGCCCGGGCCACGGGCGTACGGATCGTGATGCCGGCCAGTGTCGTGGACGCGCCGCCGACGCCCAGCACGAGCTGCGAACGGTCCACCCCAGTCACACCCGTCACTTCGGTCACACCCGCCACGATGCCGCCTGCGCCGCCGACCGCGCAGCCGAGGTCGGAGACGATCCACCAGTCCTGGCCCTCGGGACCGCTGTAGGGGCGCACGTCCACGCTCGCCCGTACCTCCTCGCCCTGCTGCACCAGCCATCCGTCGGCCATGCAGTCCTCCACCGGCAGCGCCGCCCGCGCCTGCGCGTACGGGACCGCGGCCTGCAGCAGGAACAACCGGACCAGGGTCTCGAGCGGCGAATCGCCCCGGGTCGCGCGCAGCGCGGGGACGGTCTCGCTGCGGGCGAGCGCGGCGTAGGCGGGCGCGCCGAGCAGGTCGAGCAGCCCGTCGGCGGTGAAGGCGGCGGCGTGCAGCGCGTCGCGCAGCCGGGAGGTGCGGCCGGCGTCGGGCGTGGGGAGGCTCTGCGTACTCACCGGATCATTGTCGGGCCTTGCGGACCGGGTGCGGGTACGCCGGGCCGGGGCACGGGTTCGCCGGGCCCGGGCACGGGTTCGCCGGGCCGGAGGCGGGCCGTGGCCGCCGGGAGCCGGTCAGCTCTTGGTGGGCGTGGCGGCGCCGGGCCGCTGGCAGCCGGGCTGCTTGCTCATCGCCGCGCCGATCTCGCCGGACTGCAGCTTCTTGATCGCGTCGTCGCCGACCTTGTTGACCTTGTCGAGGTCCTCCGCGACGCCCTTGAGGCCCTCCGCGAACTTGGCCTGATCCTTGGTGTCCAGCCGATCGACGGACTTCTTCAGCTCCGCGTACGCCTTGGACGTGGCGTCGAGCTCCTTGACCGCGTCCGTCTGGATCTTCTCGCCGCCGTCGACCGGCGGGACGCCCGCGTTCTCCACGGAGTCGGACATTGCGGCATACGCCCCGGAGATCTGCTGGAACGCGGCCGAATCCGCCTTCTTGATGTCCGCTGGCTTGCCGTCCGCCGCCGTGGAGGTGATCGACTTGTTGGCGTCGGTGATCTTCTTCAGCTGCGGCTGGACCTCGTCGCAGACCTTCTTGGCGTAGTCGTTGACCTCGTTGTCGTCATCGCCGCAGCCCGACAGCGCCATCAGCAATGCCGCGCCACCCGACAGTGCGGTCACGAGCTTCTTGTTCACCGAATCGGTCCCTTCCGTGGCCTACGGCCCCGGAACATACACGGCGGGGCGGGAGGTACGCCCCAGGCGCACCGCCCGCCCCGCCCGCCGAACGGCCCCGGGGCCGCCCGTAAAACAGCCGGAAAACCCCAGCTCAGCTAGGAGACCACCGCTGGATCACCAGCCGGATCGCTGGCCTCGTTCTCGGCCCTCCCGGAGTTGCCTTCGTCACTCATGGCGATGCCGCGCCGCTTCGAGACGTAGACCGCGCCGATGACGATCGCGATGGCGATCAAGGCCACGACGACCCGGACACCGACGCTGGCGTCGTCTCCGTACGAGAACGTCACCACCGCCGGAGCGATCAGCAGCGCCACCAGGTTCATCACCTTGAGGAGCGGGTTGATCGCAGGGCCCGCGGTGTCCTTGAACGGGTCGCCGACGGTGTCGCCGATGACGGTCGCCGCGTGCGCCTCGCTGCCCTTGCCGCCGTGGTGGCCGTCCTCGACCAGCTTCTTCGCGTTGTCCCAGGCGCCGCCCGAGTTGGCGAGGAAGACGGCCATCAGGACGCCGGTGCCGATCGCGCCCGCGAGGAAGGAGCCGAGGGCGCCGACGCCGAAGACGAAGCCGACGGCGATCGGGGACATGACGGCGAGCAGACCGGGGGTGGCGAGCTCGCGCTGCGCGTCCTTGGTGCAGATGTCCACGACGCGGCCGTACTCCGGCTTCTCGGAGTAGTCCATGATCCCGGGGTGCTCGCGGAACTGCCGCCGGACCTCGTAGACGACCGAACCGGCCGACCGCGACACGGCGTTGATCGCCAGCCCCGAGAAGAGGAAGACGACCGAGGCACCGAGGATGAGGCCGACGAGGTTGTTGGGCTGCGAGATGTCCAGGCTCAGGCCCAGCTCCCCGGCCTTGGCGTCCACGTCCGCGACCGCCGTGGCGATCGCGTCGCGGTACGAGCCGAACAGCGCGGCCGCGGCGAGGACGGCCGTGGCGATGGCGATGCCCTTGGTGATCGCCTTGGTGGTGTTGCCGACCGCGTCGAGGTCGGTGAGCACCTGCGCGCCCGAGCCCTTGACGTCGCCGGACATCTCGGCGATGCCCTGCGCGTTGTCGGAGACCGGGCCGAAGGTGTCCATCGCGACGATGACGCCGACGGTGGTCAGCAGACCGGTGCCGGCCAGCGCGACCGCGAACAGCGCCAGCATGATCGAGGTGCCGCCGAGCAGGAACGCGCCGTACACGCTGAGCCCGATCAGCACCGCCGAGTAGACGGCCGACTCCAGTCCGACGGAGATGCCGGACAGGATGACGGTCGCGGCCCCGGTCAGCGAGGTCTTGCCGATGTCCCGTACGGGACGCCGGGTCGTCTCGGTGAAGTAGCCCGTGAGCTGCTGGATCAGCGCGGCGAGAACGATGCCGATGGCGACCGCGACGAGCGCGAGCATCCGCGGGTCGCCGCTGTGCCCGGCGATGGCCGAGTCGGTGACCCCCTCCAGCTCCGCGTAGGAGGAGGGGAGGTAGATGAAGACGGCCGCGGCCACCAGCGCCAGGGAGATCACCGCGGAGATGAAGAAGCCGCGGTTGATCGCCGTCATGCCGCTGCGGTCGGCGCGCCGCGGGGCGACCGCGAAGATGCCGATCATCGCGGTGACCACGCCGATCGCCGGAACGAGGAGCGGGAAGGCCAGGCCGGAGTCGCCGAAGGCGACCTTGCCGAGGATCAGCGCGGCGACGAGGGTCACGGCGTACGACTCGAACAGGTCGGCCGCCATGCCGGCGCAGTCGCCAACGTTGTCGCCCACGTTGTCCGCGATGGTCGCGGCGTTGCGCGGGTCGTCCTCGGGAATGCCCTGCTCGACCTTGCCGACCAGGTCGGCGCCGACGTCCGCGGCCTTGGTGAAGATGCCGCCGCCGACACGCATGAACATCGCGATCAGCGCCGCGCCGAGACCGAATCCCTCGAGCACCTTGGGCGCGTCTGCGGCGTAGACGAGTACGACGCAGGAGGCGCCCAGGAGGCCGAGGCCCACGGTGAACATGCCGACGACGCCGCCCGTGCGGAAAGCGATCTTCATGGCTTTGTGGGAGACCTCGGTGAGGTCCTTGGCCGGCTCGCCCTCGGCTGGTGTCGCTTCGCGGGCGGCCGCGGCGACGCGCACATTGCTGCGCACCGCCAGCCACATACCGATGTAGCCGGTCGCTGCGGAGAATGCCGCGCCGATCAGGAAGAACGCGGATCGCCCTGCGCGCTGCGTCCAGTCGTCCGCCGGAAGCAGCATGAGCAGGAAGAACACCGCAACGGCGAAGATGCCGAGGGTGCGCAGCTGCCGGGCCAGATAGGCGTTGGCGCCCTCCTGCACGGCGGCGGCGATCTTTTTCATGCTGTCGGTACCCTCGCCTGCCGCGAGCACCTGGCGTACCAGCACCACGGCGACGGCGATCGCCGCGACCGCTACCACCGCGATGACCAGCACGATCGCGCGATTCTCACTGGTCAGTACGGCGGCTGCGAGCGATGAGGGGTGGTCCTGCTGAAGAGGGGTGAAGGGCCCCGCCATTCGTCCTCCTTGACGTTTGGCACATGGGCGCGCGCAGCCAGTCCTTGCGACTTCTTGTGACAAGAACAGCCGCCACGCTCAGGCGTCCTGAGCTCAAGATGTGGACGGATTGTAGGTAGCAGGACTAGATCAAAACAGTGCGCGAGGGCGGGAATTCGCCTGGACCGGTGAAGAGACCAGCGAAGATCAAATAAGCGCTCCCAGGGAATTCGCCCGGATGAAGGATGCTGATCAATTCGCTGACGCCATTGGAATGATCTACGGAATGGCCGACGGAAAGATCTCGGGCCGTACGAAACGCCTGCTCAGCACGGGTGCGCGGACCATCGCCGCGGGTGGGGCGGGGTGTGCCGAGCTGGGCGAGGCGGCCGGAAAAGAGTCGAGACGTCGCGGCCGGGCAGGGCGGCCGGAACAGGGTGGAGCGTCGCGGCCGAGCATGGGACGGCCGGGGATGGGCCCGGCGGCCAGGGGTGGTCGGGCTAGGGGAGCACCGAGGCCGGGGTCGTCGGCCAGCTCATGCGAATGAGGCCGCCGGTCTCCCCGGCGGTCACCTCGACATCGTCGACGAGCCCGCTGATGACCGCGAGGCCCATTTCGTCCTCCTCCTCGGCGGTGGGCTCCTCCGCGGGTGGTGGCTCCCCGCCCGCGCGGGCAGCGGGCACCGGGCCCGAGGCGTTGGCATGTGGCGCCTCGTCGCCGACCTCGATGGAGAACTTCTTCTCGTCCTCGATCAGGGAGACCTTGACCGGCGCCGAGACACCGCTGCTCTGGTGCAGGCTCACGGCCCGGGTGCAGGCCTCGCCGACGGCCAGCCGCACCTCGTCCAGCACGGCCTCGTCGACTCCGGCCCTGCGCGCCACCGCGGCCGCCACCAGACGCGCGGTTCTGACGTGCTCGGGCAGAGCGCTGAACAGCAGCTCAACGGTGGCCATGCCATCCCCCTCGATCGTGCGGGCGTACATCTCGGGGGCCCGGGCAGAGCCCGGAGCCCCCCGGTGACTTCCGTGCGGTGACGTCGTCAGTCGGTTGCGGCGACGGCGTCATCGACCGAGGTGTGAATCGGGAACACCTTGGTCAGACCGGTGATACGGAAGATCTTGAGAATGCGCTCCTGGTTGCAGACCAGACGGAGCGAGCCCTCATGGGCACGCACCCTCTTCAGTCCGCCGACCAGCACGCCGAGCCCGGTGGAGTCGAGGAAGTCGACGCCCTCCATGTCAACGACGAGGTGGTAGCTACCGTCGTTGACAAGCTCGACCAGCTGCTCGCGCAGCTTGGGCGCGGTGTATACATCAATCTCGCCACCGACCTCGACGACCGTGCGGTCGCCAACGGTCCGGGTCGACAGGGACAGGTCCACGGATCCTCCAGCACCTTGCATCGAGCGGTCGCCCCCCATGGATCGGCAGCCGCGATGGCATTCAATCACTTACCAGCAGGCGTGCACGACGCCTTCAGCCCATTGTCGGTCACTCCGGTGACAGACTCGGTGCCGATGGCCAACAATCAACTCCCGCACGGCGCGGGCGTCCGCCCCTCCCCCCGCTCGGTCCTGGACCGGCTCGCCGCTGGGGCCGATCGGGCTGTACGCATCACTCATACGGAGCACTTGCCCCCACGCGCGGGCCGTCATGCGGACTGGCCGACGGAGATCCGCAAGGAAGTCACCGACGCCATCGGGCGGGCCGGAATCGAGCGTCCGTGGGTGCACCAGGCGCTTACGGTCGAACACGCCCTGCGCGGCGCATCGGTCGTGGTCGCCACGGGCACCGCCTCCGGCAAGTCCCTCGCCTATGTCACGCCGGTCCTCAGCACCCTCCTCGACGGCTCCGAGGCGCCCAACGGGCGGGGCACGACGGCCCTCTATCTCGCGCCGACGAAGGCGCTCGCCGCCGACCAGCGGCGCGCCGTCGCCGAGCTGGCCGCACCGCTGGGCATCGGCGTACGGCCCGCGGTATACGACGGCGACACCCCCGTTGAGGAGCGCGAGTGGGTGCGCCAGTACGCGAACTACGTGCTCAGCAACCCCGACATGCTCCACCGGGGCATCCTCCCGGCCCACTCCCGCTGGTCCACCTTCCTGCGCGCCCTGCGCTACGTGGTGATCGACGAGTGCCACACCTACCGCGGGGTCTTCGGATCGCACGTGGCCCAGGTGCTGCGGCGGCTGCGCCGGGTCTGCGCCCGCTACGGATCCGAGCCGGTCTTCCTCCTCGCCTCCGCCACCTCCGCGGACCCGGCCGAGGCCGCGAGCCGGCTCACCGGCCTCCCGGTCGCCGAGATCACCGACGACGCATCGCCCCGCGGCGAGCTGGTCTTCGCCCTCTGGGAGCCGCCGCTGACCCAGCTCCACGGCGAGCAGGGCGCCCCCGTCCGGCGCACCGCCACGGCGGAGACCGCGGACCTGCTCACCGACCTGGCCGTCCAAGGGGTCCGCTCGGTCGCGTTCATCCGCTCGCGGCGCGGCGCGGAGCTGATCGCCCTGATCGCCCAGGAGCGGCTGGCCGCCGTCGACCGTTCGCTGCCCGGGCGGGTCGCGGCCTACCGCGGCGGCTACCTCCCCGCCGAGCGCCGTGCCCTCGAGCGCGCCCTGCACTCCGGCGAGCTGCTCGGCCTGGCCGCCACCACGGCCCTGGAGCTGGGCGTGGACGTCTCCGGCCTCGACGCCGTACTCCTCGCCGGATACCCGGGCACCCGCGCCTCCCTGTGGCAGCAGGCGGGCCGGGCGGGCCGCGCGGGGCAGGGGGCGCTCGCCGTGCTGGTGGCCCGCGACGACCCGCTGGACACCTACCTGGTTCACCACCCCGAGGCGCTGTTCCGCCGACCGGTGGAATCCACCGTTCTCGATCCCGACAACCCGTACGTCCTCGCCCCCCATCTGTGCGCGGCCGCCGCCGAACTCCCGCTCACGGAGGCCGATCTCGAACTCTTCGGGCCGGCCGCCCCCGGCCTGATACCGCAGCTCGAACAGCGCAAGCTGCTGCGCCGCCGCACTGCCGCCGGAGCCACGGCCTGGCACTGGCCGCGCCGCGAGCGGGCTGCCGACCTCACCGACATCCGCGGCGCGGGCGGCGCCCCGGTCCAGGTCGTCGAGGCGGCGACCGGCCGTCTGCTGGGCACCGTGGACGCAGCGGCCGCGCACTCGGCCGTCCACGACGGCGCGGTCCACCTCCACCAGGGCCGCAGCTACCTGGTCAAGCACCTCGATCTCGAGGACTCGGTGGCCCTGGTCGAGGAGGCGAACCCGCCGTACTCCACCACCGCCCGCGACACCACGGCGATCTCCATCCTGGAGACCACCACCGAGATCCCGTGGGGCCACTCGCGCCTGTGCTTCGGCTCGGTCGAGGTCACCAATCAGGTCGTCTCGTTCCTCCGCCGGAAACTGATCACCGGCGAGGTCCTGGGCGAGTCGAAGCTGGACCTGCCGCCCCGGACGCTGCGCACCCGCGCGGTGTGGTGGACGGTCACCGAGGACCAGCTCGGCACCGCTCGCGTCGCCCCGGAGCAGCTGGGCGGCGCGCTGCACGCCGCCGAGCACGCCTCCATCGGGATCCTGCCGCTGTTCGCCACCTGCGACCGCTGGGACATCGGCGGGGTGTCGGTCCCGCTGCACCCGGACACCCTGCTGCCCACGGTCTTCGTGTACGACGGCCACCCCGGCGGGGCGGGCTTCGCCGAACGCGCCTTCCACACCGCGCAGCGCTGGCTGCGGGCGACCCACGAGGCCATCGACTCCTGCGAGTGCGAGTCCGGCTGCCCCTCCTGCATCCAGTCCCCGAAGTGCGGCAACGGCAACGACCCGCTGAACAAGCGCGCCGCCGTGCGGCTGCTCACCACACTCCTCGCGGGCGCGCCTGAGGAGGCCGCCGACGCCCGGAACGCCGGGGATGCTGCGGACTCCGGGGAGGCGAGCCTTCCATGACCTCCGCGAGACCGGTTCGGCCGGAGTACTAGTCGCGGCCCTGCCCTACGGCGCTGGGTGGCGGGCGGAGGTGAGCGCGCCCGGGACTCCGGGTCACGCGGATTTCGCCGACCCGGCGGGCCGTGGCTCGGGCGCGGGTCAGGCCCGGCGCGGGTGGCAGCAGGGCCCGCCCGCGAACGAACCCGCGAACTGAAGGGACCCGAGCGCACCTCGGCCGTGAGGTCGGCGATCTCGCCGGTCACCGCGCAGCGCACCACCCGCGCACTCTGCGCGGCCGCCACCCGCCGTGCCGTGGCGCAGGCCGTCGACTGCCCTTCAAGCGCGTGGTCAGCTGCGGCCAGTGCCGCCAAGTCGGCAGCTGCCCCCGCGCGGTGACGGACCACCACCACCTGGCCGAGGCTCAGAACGGCGGCGAACACCGCGCAGAGCGCGGTCGCCAGCACGGCTGTCCACACCGTGGCCGACCCCCGGTCGGCAGGTCGCTTGATACGGCCACTCCCGGCTCCCCCGACTGCCCGGGCTCTCCCGACTGCCCCGGCTCCTTCGACTGCCCCGGCTCTCCGGGTTGTACGGGTTGTCCGGGCTCTCCGGTCTCTTCCGCTTCCCCCAGTTCTCCTTGCTCGCTCGTGCGCTGGAGCCGGACAGGGGCGCGTCGAGGGCATGCCCGTGGCGGTGAGGCGTCTCAGGCGGCTCATGCGTCGCATGTGTGTCATCGGGCCGCCCACGCGGCGTCGTCGGTCACTGCCGCATCCTCAGCCAGCGCCGCGGCTTCGGCGCGCAGCCGGACCGACAAGGGCCCTGGGCCGACCGTGGGTGCCTCGACCCGAACCCGCACCAGGTCTCCCTCGCGCTGAAGGGCGACTTCGGCCCCACGTGGCGCGGCCGACCGGGCGGCGGCCAGCGCCGCCGCCCGCGGTTCGGACCGTGCCACCGCGCGGGCCCCGGCCCTCGCCGCGTCCACGCACTGGATCTGCGCGGCGGCGGCCATCAGCCCCCAGAGCAGCACCACGGCGAACAGCGCCAGGGTCGGCATCACCAAGGCCGCCTCAGCCGTCACGTAACCCCTGTCGGAACGGTCCCGGCACCGGTTCCGGCACCGGCGGCCCGAACGGCCGGAACACCAGCCAGAGGACCGGTCGGAAGACCCTTCAGAACTGCGCATCGAGGGCCCTCCCGATCACCGACTCGAGCGCCGCGGACACCGTCCCGCTCGTCACCACCTTGTAGAGAACAGCGGCGAAGCCACATGCCGCGACCGTCCCCACCGCGTACTCGGCCGTGGTCATTCCTGCCTCCCGCCGCGCTCCGCACACTGCCCGCAACCGAGCACAGACCTTCGCGAACATTCCGACCCCCTCGTTGTTTCGTTCCTTCGCGGTGCGTCCTATCCCGCCCTATCCGCGGAATTCGCCCGTCTCGGCACTTCGCAGTCGGGGCTCCCACTCGGTCAGCCACCGCTCAGCAGCCCGCTTGCCAGCCCGATCAGTACGGGCGCGACGCCGATCGTCAGAAAGGCGGGGAGGAAGCACAGGCCCAGCGGCGCGGTGGCCAGCACCCCGGCCCGCCGTGCCGCAGCCGTGGCCGCGCGCGCCTGCGCGGCCCGGCAGTCCGCCGCCAGGCGGGTCACGGGCTCCACCGCGGGCACGCCCGCCGCCATGGCACGATCCAGACAGCGCGACAACCCGTCCGCACCCGGAAGGGCCCCCAACCGGCCCCAGGCGGCTGCCGGTTCGCCCCCGAGCCGTAGCTCCGCGGCGGCCTGTGCCAGCCGGTCGCCAACCGGACCGCCCAGCGAACTCCCCACCGCCGCGGCCGCTTCGCGCGGCCCGGCTCCTGCCGCGAGACAAGCGGCCAGCAGATCGGCGGCCAGCGGTAGTTGGCGGTGCGCCGCGTCCTCGGTATCCGCGCCCGCGGCCGGTCTCGGGCGCCGGTGCCACCACGTCCGTATGCCGTACGCCGCGGCGAGCCCCACGGCGCACCCCGGCACTCCGCCGACGAGCACGAAGCCGGTGAGTCCCGCGGCCAACGGGGGCCACCCGTCCCGCAGCGCGGCACCACGGCTCCACCTGGCGAACCGGTCGGCCAGCCCCGCCCACATACCGGGCCGCGCGCGGGGCGCCCCCAGCAGCAGAAGAGCCAGCCGCCGGCGGGTCGACCGCTCCCGCCGGACCCCGCACATCGCCGCTGCCAGGCATCCCGCCGCCACGACAGCGAACACCACCGCCCCCAGCCTGTGGACAACCTCGCCGCTCATGCGGCCCCCGCTCCGCGCCCGACGGCCGCGGACCGCACGATGCGCGATGTCCAGGCCAGCCCAGCGCATTCGAGCAGGACGCCCACCGCCAGGCAGGCCCAGCCGGCCGGTGTGTGCAGCAGCACTCGCAGCGGCTCGGCACCCAGCGCGCTGCCCATCAGCAGCCCGAAGACCGGTAGCAGGGCGAGCAGGGCCGCCGTGGATCTCGTACCGGCCAGCTGTGCGTACAGGTCCTCGTCCCGATCCCGCTCCGCCCTGAGCGCCGCGGCCACCCGCTCCAGACCGGTCGCCAGGCCTGCTCCGCCGTCCGCCGCGACCTGCCAGCAGGCCGCGACTCCGAGCAGTCCCTCCGCGCCCGGCTGCCGCGCCGCCCTGCGCAACGCACCCGGTACGTCCCCGCCGAACCGGGCCGCCGCCAGCACCGAGGCCTCGGCCTCACCGAGGGAGCCCACGGCAGCCGTGCGCAGCGCCTCGTTCGGCTGCCGCCCGGCCCGCAACTCGCCCGCTACGGTGGCGCAAAGATCGATCACCCGCGCCGCGGTGCGTTCTCGCGCCCGACGGCGCTCGCGCCGACGCAGCCACCGCCGCGCCACGGGCAGCGCGGCCACTGCCCCGAGCAGCGGAAGCACGGACTCGCCGAGCAGCGCGACAACTCCCCCGGCCGGCAGGCACCAGAGCTCCGGCCCGAACCCTCCGCCAAGTCGCGCCCGCCACCACTCGCGGAGCGCCGCGGACGCCTTCCGCCACAAAGAAGCCCACGGATCGGGGAGTCCGCCCCTCTCCGGTTCCGCCCCACCACCGCCCGCGAAGAGCAGGCGTGCCCTGTGCAGTTCTCTGTCCCGCCCGGTCAGCATCCAGAGCGCCAGACCGGCGCACAGCGCAGCCGCGCACGCGGGGCCGGTGTCGACCCCCAATCCTCCTGCCGTCACAGCGCACCCCCGCCCCGCGTGCACAAGTGCTCCAGCCGCGCCCAGCCCCGCTCCCGCCGGAAGCCGTCAGGGCCCCACACCGCTGCCGGGACCGTCGTGACGAACCCTGCGCCGTCGCGCTCCAGTACGTGCACCTCGGCGATACGGCGCTGCCCGGCCCGGTCCCGTACGAGATGCAGCACCACGGCCAGCGCGGCCGCCAGCTGGCTGTGCAGCGCCGCCCGGTCGAGACCCGCGGTCGAGCCGAGGGCCTCGAGCCGGGCGGGTACGTCCCCGGCGGCGTTCGCGTGCAC
Organism: Streptomyces sp. 8N616; assembly: GCF_052246385.1. Taxonomy (NCBI): domain Bacteria; kingdom Bacillati; phylum Actinomycetota; class Actinomycetes; order Kitasatosporales; family Streptomycetaceae; genus Streptomyces; species Streptomyces sp. 8N616. The sequence goes on from NZ_JBQQBY010000027.1 coordinate 108,342, forward strand.
GGTCCCGCAGCCGCCCTCATGGCCGGTGTTGAGCGCCATGAGCAGGTCCAGCACCTCCGGTCCCCGGACCTCGCCGACCACCAGCCGGTCGGGCCGCATCCGGAGCGCCTGCCGCACCAAGTCCCGCAGGTTGACGCGCCCGGTGCCCTCCTGGTTCGCGGGCCGTGCCTCAAGCCGCACCACATGAGGGTGGTCGGGCCTCAACTCCGCGGAGTCCTCGGCCAGGACGAGCCGCTCCTCCGGGCCCACCAGGCTGAGCAGAGTACTGAGCAACGTAGTTTTCCCTGACCCCGTACCGCCGCTGATGAGGAACGACAGCCGGGCCTCCAGCAGCGCCCTGAGCAGCCGCTCCCCGCCCGGCGGCACCGTGCCGGCGGCGACGAGCTCCGCAAGGCCGAAGGCCCTCGGCCGCACAACCCGCAGGGACAGGCAGGCCGAGCCGACGGCCACCGGAGGCAGTACGGCATGCAGCCGCGTCCCGTCCGGCAGCCGGGCGTCCACCCACGGCCGGGCATCGTCAAGCCGCCGCCCGGCAACGGCCGCGAGGCGCTGTGCGAGCCTGCGCACGGCCGCCGCGTCGGGGAAGCGCACCTCCGTGCGCTCCAGGCCGAGACCGCGGTCCACCCACACCTGATCCGGTCCTGTCACCAGCACGTCGGTGACATCGGGCGCGGCGAGCAGCGGCTCCAGCGGGCCGCTGCCGACGAGCTCCGATCTCAGTCGCGCCACGACGCCCAGCACTTCCGCATCGCCCAGCAGCCGCCCCTGCTCACGCAGCACGGCCGCCACCCGCGCCGGTGTCGGCTCGGCCCCGGTCTCCGCGAGCCGCAGCCGCACCGCCTCCACCAGCGGCGCCGGAAGGGCGCCCCCCACAGGGCTCGTCGCGCTCATCCCGTCACGCCCCCCTTGCCACCCCAGGCATCGTCGGTGGAGCCGGTCCCCATGGCTTCACCCGATGGACCACGGCCCGAGGGAGAGACCCCACCGCCGCCCGCCAGGGCCTGTTCCCAGAACGCCGAGCAGAACCGGGCGAGTGGACCCCGCGCACTGCTCCCGGGCGGGGCTCCGCCTTCGAGGGCGCCCATCAGCCCCGGCTCCGGCGGGAGTTCACCCGCCAGCGGCAGGCCCAGCAGCCGCGCGATCTCCTCGTCGTCGAGCCCGGCGCCGCACGGGCCCCGCACCACCACCCGCAGGTCCCGCAGCACCATGGCCGCCGACGCCGCCACCCGGTGCGCCGCCGCGACGGCCCGCAGCTCCGCAGGCACCACCAGCAGCCCGGCATCCAGTTGCGCGAGGGCCTCGGCGGCCGCGTCGTCCACGCGCCGCGGCAGATCGACCACCACCACTCCGCCGCGCCGGCGGGCGGCGGACAGCACCGAGCGCATCGCCTCCGGCGGGATGACGACCGAGTCGCCCCTGTCCCAGCTCAGCACCCGCAGGGAGTGCAGCTCGGGCAGCGACTCCTCCAGCGCCCCGCCACCGACCCGGCCGCGCGACTGGGCGAATGCGGGCCACCTCAGCCCGTCCGCGCCCTCCCCGCCCAGCAGCACATCGAGCCCGCCACCGAGCGGATCACCGTCGATGAGCATCGTGCGCTGCCCCGCGCGGGCCGCGGTCACGGCCAGCGCGCAGGCCAGGGTGCTCGCCCCGGCCCCGCCGCGGCCGCCGATCACCCCCACTGTCAGCGCCTGCCGCCCGACGCCTTCCGCCGCGTCCGCGATCCGGTCCACCAGCCACGACTCGGCATCGGGCAGGAACAGGACGTGGTCGGCGCCGATGTCCACAGCCTGCCGCCACACCGCGTGATCGTCGAGGTCCCGCCCGACGAGCAGCACTCCCGTTCTGCGCGCGGCGCCGCGGAGTCGGTGCGCCGCGTCGTCCCCGACCAGGACGAGCGGCGCTCCCTCCCAGCTCCCCTTCCTCGCGGGCATCCCCGGCGAGACTTCCGGCTCGGCGCCGGCCGCCGCGCACAGTCTCAGCAGATCATCGAGCAGTCCCTCGTCCTCCGTGACGATCAGCGGTCGGCCCTGCTGTCCGCCCGCCGCAAGCAACCGATCGGATGTCATGGATCCGGCCACACTCCCCGCCCCCTCACACTTCGCACTCTCGCGTCCGCGGACATCCGCGAACGTCCGCGAACACCGCGGGGAATCACCGTGCAGCGATCCGGAAAATCGTGTGGATCTTCGTCAAAAACTGTGGACAACTCGCCAGTTGTGAATATCCCGCTCACCTATACCGGTGACATCCCCTCCGCAGCGCGACGATTACGCTCCGTCACTCGTCACTGGTACGGAGGGCCGGGGGCGCACAACGGCGCAGAGGGGGAGCGAGGCGAAGCAGTGGACGGCGAAAATGCGTCCGGACATGCGACGACCCCCGCCGGGGGGGAGAGCGGGGGTCGTCCCCACGGCCGACTCGGGGGGGGAGGAGTCGGACCGGGTTAGCACGGTCGCGAACGATCCGTGACTTCCATGGTGTACCCGAGAGCCTTCTCAGGCAAACCCACGCGCCCCAGCTTACGCCGAATGGCGGGCCCCTATGCTCGCCCTCGTGGAAAACCACTCCTTGCCGCGCACAGCCGCCTTCTTCGATCTCGACAAGACAGTGATTGCGAAGTCGAGCACGCTGACCTTCAGCAAGTCCTTCTACCAAGGCGGCCTGATCAACCGCAGAGCCGTACTGCGCACCGCCTATGCCCAGTTCGTCTATCTCGTCGGCGGTGCCGACCACGACCAGACGGAGCGGATGCGCCAGTACCTCTCCGCCCTGTGCCGCGGCTGGAACGTCCAGCAGGTCCGGGAGATAGTGGCCGAGACCCTGCACGAGCTGATCGACCCCATCATCCACGACGAGGCGGCCTCGCTCATCGAGGAGCACCACACGGCCGGCCGCGACGTGGTGATCGTCAGCACCTCGGGTGCCGAGGTCGTCGAGCCGATCGGCGAGCTGCTCGGCGCCGACCGCGTGGTGGCCACCCGCATGGTCGTGAAGGGCGGCCGCTTCACCGGCGAGATCTCGTACTACTGCTACGGGCCCACGAAGGCGGAGGCCATCGCCGAGCTGGCCGAAAGCGAGGGCTACGACCTGGCGCGCTGCTACGCGTACAGCGACTCGGTGACCGACATCCCCATGCTCGAGGCCGTCGGCAACCCGCACGCCGTCAACCCGGACAGGGGGCTGCGCCGCGAGGCGGTGGCCCGCGGCTGGCCGGTGCTCACCTTCGACCGTCCGGTCCGGCTGAAGCAGCGCGTACCGTCGCTGTCCATGCCGCCGCGCCCGGTGCTCGCGGCCGTCGCCGCGATCGGCGCGGCGGCCGCCACCGCGGGCCTGGTCTGGTACGCGAGCCGGCGCCGCGCCGCGTATGCCCGTATTTGAAGTCAAAAGTAAAGAACTGCAAGCAGGGCTTCCGCTTAATCATTCGCGGGAGTACAAAGAACGTAACGGCCCGCGAGACCAGGGATATCCGGGAGGATCTTCCCGATAACGCATCAAGGCCCCACGGACCGAAGCATGGAAGTCGGGCACCCACGCGACGCCGACCCGTCGAATACGGGCCAGCCGCACCAGGTGACGGGCAAAAGTTCCCGGCCTGATGGGCGAATATCGAGCACGCACTGGTAACCGGACGGACATGCCAGCGGCGGTACCAATTGGTACCGCCGCAACCCTGTTCAGGGACCGGGAATCAGACCGCGCCTCAGGGCACCGGAGTCAGGCCGCGCCCCAGGGGACCAGCGGTCAGGCCGCGCCGCGCTGCAGCGCCTCGCACACCGCCGTGCTCTCCCTGACCCCCAGCCCCACCGCCCGCCCGCAGTGAGCGATCCACGCCGCCATCCCCTCCGGCGTCCCGGAGGCGTACGCCTCCAGCGCCTGCGCGTACGCCTCGCGCCCCAGCTCCGCGTGCCCCACCTCCGCCGGGCAGACCGACTTCGGGTCCAGCCCGCTGCCGACCAGGACGATCCGCTCCGCGGTCCGCGCCACGAGACCGTTGCACGACCCGAAGGGCCGCAGCGCCAGCAGCTCGCCGTGCACCACCGCGGCCGTCACCAGCGCAGGCGCCGCGGTCCCCGCCAGCAGCAGTCCGGCCAGGCCGTCCAGCCGGCCCGCCACCTCGTCCGCGTCCGGGAGCGGCAGCTCGACGAGCGGCTCCGAGACCGCTTCGCCCGCCTGCCGCGGCCGTCCCACCGTCTCGTCCGGCGCCGCGCCGCCCGCCGCCACCAAGTGCAGCCGGGCGAGCGCCCGCAGCGGGGACTGCCGCCACACGCCGAGTAGCTGGCCTGCCTCGGCGGTGAGCCGCAGCGCCGCGCCGACCGTCCTCGGCTCGCCCTCACCCCCGAAGTCGGTGCGCCGCCGCACCTCTTCCAGGGCCCAGTCGGCGCCGGCCAGCGCCGCCGAGGCGCGTGCCCCGCGCAGCGCGGCCTCCGAAGTGATCTCGTTGCTGCGGCGGCGCATCACCCGATGGCCGTAGACCCGGTCCACGGCCTTGCGCACGGAGTCCACGGAGTCGGCGACACCCGGGAGATCGGCCAGAGCGGCCAGCGGATCGGCATTCGTACCCATGGGCAGGAGCCTACGCACCCACCGCGCACACCCCTCGAAGGAGTGGTCTTCTTCACGGAGATCACTTCGGGCGAGGGCTGGGCGCCGTAGTCTAGGTGAACATGAAGATCGCTTTCGTAGGGAAGGGCGGCAGCGGCAAGACGACGCTGTCCTCGCTGTTCATCCGCCAGCTCGCCGCGACCCGTATCCCGGTCATCGCCGTGGACGCCGATATCAACCAGCACCTGGGCCCCGCCCTCGGCCTCGACGAGGCGGACGCTGCGGATCTCCCCGCCATGGGCGCCCGGCTGCCGTTGATCAAGGACTATCTGCGCGGCACGAATCCGCGGATCGCGTCCGCCGAGACCATGATCAAGACGACGCCGCCTGGCGAGGGTTCACGGCTGCTGCGGATCCGCGAGGACAATCCGGTCTACGCCGCCTGCGCCCGGCCGCTGGAGCTCGAGGGCGGCACGGACGTACGCCTGATGGTGACCGGCCCCTTCACCGAATCCGATCTCGGCGTCGCCTGCTACCACTCCAAGGTCGGAGCGGTCGAACTGTGCCTGAACCACCTGGTCGACGGCCGCGACGAGTACGTCGTCGTCGACATGACGGCGGGCTCCGACTCCTTCGCCTCCGGAATGTTCACCCGCTTCGACGCGACCTTCCTGGTCGCCGAGCCCACCCGCAAGGGCGTTGCCGTCTACCGCCAGTACAAGGAGTACGCGCGCGACTTCGGCGTAATCCTGCATGTGGTCGGCAACAAGGTGCAGGGGCCCGACGACGTGGCCTTCCTGCGCGAGGAGGTGGGCGACGACCTGCTCGTCACCTTCGGCCACTCCGACTGGGTGCGGGCCATGGAGAAGGGCCGCCCGCCGCGCTTCGAAACACTCGAGCCCGCCAACCTCGGTGCGCTGCGGACCCTGTACGAGGCGGCCGACGCGTCGTACGAGCTGCGGGACTGGGTGCGCTACACCCGCCAGATGGTCCACTTCCACCTGAAGAACGCGGAGAGCTGGGGCAACGCGAGGACGGGCGCCGACCTGGCGGCCCAGGTCGACCCCGCGTTCACCATGGACGAAGGCCTGGCCACGGCGCAGGGCCCGGGGGCCGCTTCCGCTCCCCTGCCCGCTTGACCGAGGCCCCTTCGGCCGATGACCGGGCCCTGACGGGGGGTTTGTCGCCGGATGAACGAGCCTTGCTCCACGGCAGGGCCCCGTCCGACAACTCGTCGACCGATGGCCCCTCGACCGACGACCTCTCGACCGACGACTCCTCGGCCGGCCGTCCCGGGCCCGCGGGCGCCGCGGGCCGGGCGCCCAGGAAGGCCGCCCAGCCCTCTTCGGGCTTCTCGCCGACCTCGAGGCTGCGCAGCCTCTCCAGCACCTCCGGGTCCTGCGCGTCCAGCCAATCCGCGAGCTGCTTGAAGGTCACGCAGCGCACGCCCTCCCTGCGGCACACGGCCTTGATGGTGTCTTCGACGGCGCGCATGTACGTTCCACCGTTCCAGGACTCGAAGTGGTTGCCGATGAAGAACGGGGCCCGGTTGCCGTTGTAGGCCCGGTCGAAGGCGGCCAGGAGCCCGTCGCGCATCTGCTTCCCCCAGAGTTTGTGCCGCGACGGGTCGCCCCTCACCGTTCCCGACTGGTTGGCCAGGAAGTTGTAGTCCATCGACAGCGTCTCGAAGGTGCGCCCGGCCAGGGGGACTTCCTGGAGCGGGAAGTCCCAGATCCCGTCGATCTTGTCCGGCCAGACCTGGCGCCCGCCGGACGAGCTGGCGTCATAGCGGAAGCCCATCGCCTTGGCCGCGGGAATCAGGTTCTTCTGGCCCTCCAGGCAGGGTGCGCGGCCGCCGACCAGCTCCTTGCTGTAGTCGAAGGGCAGCGGCGTCGTGTTCTTCAGGCCGGAGTTCGTCCGCCAGCGCTTGACGAACCACTCGGCCTGCTCGATCTCGCTCTTCCACTCCGCAGGGGACCAGGTGCCGACACCCCCGTTGGGGCCGCAGAAGTGGCCGTTGAAGTGGGTGCCGATCTCGTTGCCCTCCAGCCAGGCGAGGCGGACCTGCTCCAGGGTGGCGCGGATGCCCTTGATGTCGTTGAAGCCGATGTCCGAGGCACCGCGCGCGTGCTTGGGCGGTTCGTAGAGCCGCCGTTTCTCGTGCGGCAGGACGTAGACGCCGCTGAGGAAGTACGTCATGCGCGCGTCGTACTCGTTGCCGATCGCGCGGAAGCGCGAGAAGAGCTTCTGGCTGTCCTCGCCCGCGCCGTCCCAGGAGAAGACCACGAACTGCGGCGGCCGTTCGCCCGGTCTCAGTCTTTCGACAGCGGGCTGGAGGGGCTGGCGTCCGGTGTCGGCCGTCGATCCGTCGCCGATCAGCCGGACCCTGGCGGCGGTGGGTCCCTTGGGGATGGAGAAACGTTTCTGCTCCTCGTCCGGGTCCCGCTTCGTCACGACACCGCTGGAGCAACCGCTGACCGCCAGGGCCATCGCCGACGTGGCGACACCCAGGAGCACTTTCCTCGGGGCTGCCATAGCACCGCTCTCCCTCGTGCGCGCGAACACCACCGCGACACACCGTGGCATGACCGGGACGGAGGATTTGTACGACAGGCTGACGGCCACACATCTTCACTCGAATGACGTAACTGGCAGGGCTTTTGCCCCGAATGAGCCCCACCTGTCTTTACCTTGCGTTACGATTCTTTTACCGAGAGTTGAGGATTGTCATCCCGCCGCTGTACGCCGTGACCCACGGCCGCATGATCGCGACCGCGCCGCCCCGGAGGAGACGGGAACCATGTCTGCCTGCTCGCCCACACACCTCGACCGCCCCTCTCGCTCGTACCGTTTCGCCCGCGCGAAACGGACCACCCGCATCCCACAGGACCCCAGCCCGCCGTGCCCGATCCCGTCGCCGGACACCCTTCCCGGCCGCCCCGGCGGCAGATTCCCGGTCCACCCCGCCGACCTCTCCGCCTCGGTCACCGTCTTTCTCATCGCGCTCCCGCTCTCCCTCGGTATCGCCCTGGCCACCGGCGCACCGCTCCAGGCAGGGCTGGTCGCCGCGGCCGTCGGCGGCATCGTCGCGGGGACCCTGGGCGGCGCGCCGCTTCAGGTCAGCGGACCTGCTGCCGGTCTCACCGTGATCACCGCTGACCTGATCCAGATCTACGGCTGGCGCACCACGTGCGCTCTCACCGTCGTCGCCGGGCTCACCCAACTCGCCCTGGGATGCGTACGGGTGGCCCGGTCCGCGCTGGCCGTAAGCCCCGCGATCGTGCACGGGATGCTGGCCGGCATCGGCGTCACCATCGCGCTGGCACAGCTCCATGTCGTCCTCGGCGGCAGCCCCCAGAGCTCCGCGGTCGCCAACGCCCTGGCCCTCCCAGGGCAGTTGGCGGCTCCGCATCTGGCGGCGCTGACGGTCAGCGTGCTCACCGTCTCGGTGCTCCTGCTGTGGCCGCGGCTCCCCGGGGCGTGGGGCCGTGCGCTCCGCAAAGCCCCGGCCGCGCTGGCGGCGGTGGCCCTCGCGACGGCGTGCACGGTCCTGGCCGGCCTGCACCTGCCGCGCGTGGATCTGCCGTCCTGGCGCAGTCACGCGCTGCCCGAGCTGCCGCACGGACCGGCGCTCGGGCTGCTCGCCGCCGTCCTCACCATCACTTTGGTGGCGAGCGTGGAGTCGCTGCTGTCCGCCGTCGCGGTCGACAAGCTGGCGGCAGCCCGGCGGGGAGAGCCGGAGCAGCGCGTTCCGCGCGCCAACCTGGACCGGGAGCTGCGCGGCCAGGGGGCGGCCAATGTCGTGTCAGGGCTGCTGGGCGGGCTGCCGGTCACGGGTGTGGCCGTGCGCAGCGCGGCGAATGTCGCGGCCGGGGCGGTCAGCCGCGGTTCCGCGGTGCTGCATGGCGTATGGGTATTGCTGGCCGCCGGGCTGCTCGTCGGGGTGCTGGAGCTGATTCCGCTGGCCGTGCTCGCCGCGCTGGTGATGGTGGTGGGCGTGCAGATGGTGAATCTGACGCATATCCGCAGCGTCCAGCGGCACCGCGAAGTCCTGGTGTACGCGGCGACGCTGGCGGCTGTCGTGCTGCTCGGAGTCCTCGAGGGCGTGGCGGTCGGAATCGCCGTCGCCGTGTCGGTCGCGCTGCACCGGCTGGCCCACACCCGTATCACGGTCGAGGAGGAGCCGGACGGCACTCACCGGGTGCTGGTGCGCGGCCAGTTGACGTTTCTCGCGGTGCCCCGGCTGAGCCGGGCGCTGGGTCAGGTGCCGGACAAGGCCCCCGCGCGCGTGGAGCTGGACGGCTCGTTCATGGACCACGCGGCGTACGAGACGCTGCAGAGCTGGCAGGACGCACATATCGCGCACGGCGGGACCGTCGGCGTCACGGGCCGGGACGGGCGGCGGATCGCCGAGCCCGCGTCGGCGTCCGTCCACAGCTGCCGCCCCTGGACGCCCTGGCGCAACCACGCCTGCACCCGGCCGGGCCCCCAAGCCGTGCCCTGGGCCGGGGGGAACCACCAACTCGCCAGCGGACTCAGCGCGTTCCAGCGGAACACCGCGCCACTGGTCCGGGAAGAGCTCGCCCGCCTCGCCCGCGAGGGCCAGCGCCCCTCCCACCTGTTCCTGACCTGCGCGGACTCCCGGCTGGTCACCAGCATGATCACCTCCAGCGGTCCCGGCGACCTCTTCACCGTGCGGAATGTGGGCAACCTGGTACCTCCGCCGGAAAAGGCACGTACAGGGGAAGACGCGGGCTCCGGAACGGGCGACGACTCGGTGGCCGCCGCGATCGAGTTCGCCGTCGACGTCCTGAAAGTCAGCAGCATCACGGTGTGCGGGCACTCCGGCTGCGGTGCCATGCAGGCGATGCTGGGCGCCGTACCCGACGAGCGAAGAACATCGCTGGGGCGCTGGCTGCGGCACGGCCTGCCCAGCCTCGAGCGGATGGCCGGCAGGCAGGGGATGCACCGTCCCCGGATCGTCGGCCGGGCGGCGGCCGATGCGGTCGAGGAGCTGTGTCTGGCCAATATCGTGCAGCAGTTGGAGCATCTGGCGGCCCATGACTCCGTGGCGCACCGGGTGGCCGAAGGCACACTGGAGCTGCACGGCATGTACTTCCATGTGGGGGAGGCCCAGGCCTATCTGCTCGACGAGAAGGCGGAGGCCTTCGCTCCGGTCGCCCCGACGGCGCAGGAGCAGCGCCCGGCATGAACAATAGGTCTAAACCAATTTCCCGGAAGACCTTGTCACGTGGCCAGCGGACTGATGAGCTATGGCCTGGGACAAAAGTCACCCTGGGAATGGGAGATGCCGTGAGCAACGAGAGCCTGGCCAACCTGCTCAAGGAGGAGCGTCGGTTCGCACCGCCCGCCGATCTGGCCGCCGCCGCCAACGTCACCGCGGAGGCATACCAACGGGCCGGAGCCGACCGGCTGGGCTT
>NZ_JBQQBY010000028.1:0-103782 GCF_052246385.1 Streptomyces sp. 8N616
TCGAGGACGTTCCGAAGAACCTGCGGAAGCTGAAGAAGTCCTATGACTTGGCCGGGGACGCTTTGGCGGCGTACTGGCCGGAGTTGGAGAAGGCGCAGGACGATTCGAAGCGGGCGCTGGAGAAGGGGCGGGAGGCGCGGCGGGATCTGTCGACGGCCAATACGCGTCTGGAGTCGGCGAACGACTGGGTGGACCGGGCGGGGAAGAAGGCCGAGGAGTTCGAGGACTCGGGCAAGAAGAAGGATGTTCCGCCGCCGGATGAGAAGGAGGTCCGGGCGGCCACCCGTAACCACACGCAGGCCCAGGAGTCCCAGCGCGACGCGCAGACGGCTGTCGACAACGCCCAGTCGGCGCTGGACGCGGCGAAGAAGATGGCCGCGGATGCCAAGAAGTTGCGTGAGGACGCGGCGACGAAGGCGGAGAAGAAGCTGGAAGAGGCCTCCGACGCGGGGACTGAGAACCGTAGTTGGTGGGAGGAGGCGGTCGACTGGGTCTCGGACAACTGGGACACCATTGTCGCGGTCTGCAAGGTCGTCGTCGCGATCGTCGGCATCATCGCCATGATCATCGGCGGCCCGATCCTGGCAGCCATTGTGGTCGTCGCTGCCCTGGTCGTTCTCGCCGATACGATCAACAAGTACCTCAAAGGCCAGGCCACGCTGCTGGATGTGGCTTTTGCCGCCTTGGACTGTATCCCCGGGATGAAAGGGATCACGTCTCTCGCAAAGCTGAACGAACTGCGGAAAGCAGGCGGGATGCTGAAAATTGGCTCACACGCACTTACGTCCCTTCGGTCAGGGATGGCCAACATGGCGTCCCTGGTGCGGGCCGGCGGCCGGGGAACCCGCACGATCCTGCAAACCGGCGGGGAGTTGCGTCGAGTGCGGGGCGACGCTGATTTCTTCAGCGATTGGGCAGATGAAGCCTACGATATGATTCGTGCGTCTGATGATGTGGACTCGGTTGCTGCGACTGCCGCCGAACACGGATTCTCGCGTACGGACATATCTCAAATCAAGAGTCACCTCTTCGAAGAGGAACACTTGCTGGATAGTTACGGAGAGGCTTACCGGGGTAGATTTGATGCCAACCCGCGAATAGCGGAAGCTTGGATGAGGCTTAGGGACGGAAACCCGCATTCCGCGGATATCGATCTGCTCCGTCATGAACTTCATGAATCGAACCACATGAGGAGTACCGGAAACCCAAGCTACCGGGAAGCCCACCAGGCGACTAACGACGCTGGACGCACATGGGATCCAGAAGCTGCCGCTCGCGATGGATTCGGCCGAAGGATCTGACAGGGAGCATTCGATGGCACTTTCGTTTCACGCATCACTGATCGGTAGCTCGCGGGGGGTGCATCTGTACCGCGTCGTTCTGGACGGGGGAAGGGTCTCACACCTAATCCTTCGGGAGGTCGGCCAGGAGATACTCTCGGCAAGCGCTTCTGGGGAGCCCAACGGGGGAATGAGGATGACCCTCCAGGATGGCAACGTGGAGTCCCCGGCCGAAGAAGAGGGGCGAGAGGAATTCGCGCTCGTCTCCACTCATATTCGGTCCCAATGGCTTAAGACGGGTACGCCTCCCACGGAGGTCAGGAAGTTCTTCGGCTGAGCTGTCGGCTTGAGGAAATGCAGCTCGCACCCCGCTTGTCGCCATCTCGCTGTGGCTGACGAGCAGTTTCGAGCCGCTAGCGGAGCATCGCCCGGATCGGTCAGGTGCCCCGTGCAGTCTGGCCCCGTTGCCAGCGGCGGCCACCTGCCCCAACGGCGTCACCTCCGGCAGCTGGAAACACGGCAAGTCCCGGCAAGGACTGCCCGTGATCCGTATCGCCTTCCGCAAGAGCGACTACGAGGCCTGTCCAGCGCTGCGGGAATGTGTCAGTTCTGCCACTGGGGTCCGCCGGGAGCTGACCGTCCGTCACCGTGAGGACCACGAAGCCGTCCGCCGGGAACGGACCAGGCAGCAGACCCACGAATGGAAAGAGCGCTACATGATCCGCGCGGGGATCGAGGGCACGGTCTCCCAGGCCGTCCACTCCCACGGCCTGCGCAGATCCCGCTACCGCGGCTTCCCCAAGACCAGCCTCCAGGCCAGCTCACCGGCGCCGCGATCAACCTCACCCGCATCGATGCCTGGCTCACCGACACTCCCCGAGCCCGCACCCGAACCAGCCGCCTCGAAGCACTTCGCCCCGCCTGAAGGCAGACGGGGCGAAGCAACAGGACCCCAATCAACCAACAACATCGCGCAATACAGGCGGGCCCATCCGTGTGATCTGTGCCGCCGCCGTCTCAGATAGTAGGAAGTCCGAGTAATTGTGCAGACAGCCACGCCCGGCTGTCCTAACTTTGTAGGAGCCGAACGTCTCGCTCGATCCAGCGATCGGCGGGTGAGGGCCGGTGCTCCTTCGCAGGTGATCCCTGTTGCGCCCTGGCTCCCCGCCTCTCCGGCCACCTCCCACGCACTCTCGGGGATCTTCTTCGCTCTGGTTATTGGAGACGTGCACCCATGAACGAGACCACCCGCAAGCTCCGCCACCGCGCAGCCCTCCCCCATGGCCTTAGGGGCATGGGCGTTACCCCCATCGCCGACAGCGTCGCCCGCAAGAACGCCGCCGCCGCCCTCCAGCGGGCGCTTGACCGGCGGGACAACGGCGGCGCCACCGGGCACTGACCCCGGCCGCGGCCGAGGTGTCAGCGTCCGCGTTACGACGTACCGCGGACGATCTCGAACGCGTCGATGCGCTCGCCGCTCTCCGCCAGCGCCGTGACCTTCAGCTTCGGTTGCGCCCCCGGCTCCGCCTCCACCGCGAGGAACGAGAACCCGGTGTAGCGGACTCGCGACCACTCCACCGTGTCCGGGTCCGGCAGGCGCGGCTTCGTCCAGTGGAAGGTCAGGATGTGGTCATGGTCGTGGACATGGCCCTCGTAGCTGTCCTTCACGCCCACACCGAAGCTGTAGAGCTCCTTGCCCGCGCCGCCCGCCGTCACGTAGACGATGCCGTCGCGCTTCGGGTCCGTCGTCGCGCCGATCGGCACGGGCTTGCCGACCTCGCCGCCCTTGATCGCGTCGGTGCGCTCGTAGACGTGGTTGTGGCCGTTGATCACCAGGTCGACCTGGTGCTTCTCGAAGAGACCGACCCAGGCGTCCCGCACGCCGCCGTCCGAGGCGTGCGTGCTCGTCGAGTACGCGCAGTGGTGGAAGAAGACCACGATGAAGTCGATCCCCGGGTCGGCCCGCAGCGCGCGCAGGCGCTTGTCGAGCCACGCCGTCTGCTTGCCGTTCGTGTAGCCCTGGTTCGCCGGGATCTCGTACGAGACGTCGTTGGCGTCGAGCGCGACCACGCCCACGTTCCCGTACGTGAAGGAGTAGACGCCCGGGGCCTGCGCGGCGTCCGGGCCGTTCTCCGGGAGGGACCAGCGGGCGGACTGGCCGCCGTAGCCGTTGGGGGAGTACCACGCCTCCATGTCGTGGTTGCCGGTGGTCACCATCCACGGCACGCTCGCCGCCACCGACTCCGTCTGCGCCAGGAACTGGTCCCACACACGGGCGTCGTAGGTGTCCGACTCCTCGCCGTGGCCGGAGGAGTCCGCGTAGCAGATGTCCCCCGCATGCAGGTGGAAGGACGGGTTCTGACCCAGGATCAACTGATCGTTGCCGAGCGCGTCGTAGCTCACGCCCTGATCGCCGAAGGCCGTGAAGACGAACTTCTCCGCGCCCGCCGGGGCCGTGCGGAAGGAGCCGATCGTGGACAGCCGGCTCGCCTCGGCCGGGTCGAAGCCGTCGTGCCCGACGCCGTAGTAGTACGTCGTCCCCGGGCGCAGGCCGTCCAGCGCGGCGTGCAGGTAGTACTGGTCCACGGCCGGGAGCTTCTTCGACAGCGAAGGCGTGTGCAGATCGCGCACCTCCGCCTCGACCTTCCGGCTGAGCTCCCAGGGCTTCAGCCCCACGCGCACGTACGGCCGCCTGACCGCGAACGGCACCTGCCAGGAGATCCGCATCTGGGTCTTCGGGTCGGCGCCGAAGGCCAGATGACGGCCGAAGGGGGCGACCAGCGAGCCGTCGACCTCGGCGGTCGCGGGGGCGGTGACCAGCGTGGGCGCGCCCGCGCTCGCGGTGCTCGCCGAGCCTGCCAGCACGCCGATGCCGCCGGCCGCGCCCGCCGTCGCGACTCCCCCGATCAGCGCGCTGCGGCGGGACACCTTGCGGTGCGACACCTTCGTGCGCAGGTACTCGTGCTGCTCCGGCATGCTCATCCGGCGCTGCAGGTGCTCCGGAATCCCGACGCGTGGGGTATCAGTCATGCCGAATAACTTGCCAGTAACTTCCAACTCCCCGCCATACAGCGGGTGAACTGGAGTCGACCGGAGCGTCACCTGTCCGGATGGCGGACATAACGTGTCGATCAATGGGACGAAGAGTAGGGTGCGACCATGTCTCGCAGCATCGATCTCGCAGTGATCCCCGGTGACGGCATCGGCCAGGAAGTCGTGGCCCAGGGCCTCAAGGTCCTCTCCGCCGTCCTCCCGCAGGATGTGAAGCTGGAGACCAGGAAGTACGACCTGGGCGCCCGGCGCTGGCACGCGACCGGCGAGACCCTTCCGGACGCGGAGCTGGAGTCCCTCAAGCAGCACGACGCCATCCTGCTGGGCGCGATCGGCGACCCGTCCGTGCCGTCCGGCGTGCTCGAGCGCGGGCTGCTGCTCAAACTCCGGTTCGCCTTCGACCACTTCATCAACCTGCGCCCGTCGAAGTTGTTCCCCAGCACGGCGACGCCGCTGGCCGGCCGCCCCGACATCGACTTCGTCGTCGTCCGCGAGGGCACCGAGGGCCCGTACGTGGGCAATGGCGGCTCGCTGCGCACCGGCACGACCGCCGAGGTGGCCACCGAGGTCAGCCTCAACACCGCGTACGGCGTGGAGCGGGTGGTCCGGGACGCGTACGAGCGGGCGAAGGCGCGGCCGCGCAAGAAGCTGACGCTCGTGCACAAGAACAACGTCCTCGTGCACGCGGGCCACCTCTGGAAGCGGATCTTCGACAAGGTCGGCGAGGAGTACCCCGAGGTCACCACCGACTATCTGCACGTGGACGCGGCGACGATCTTCTTCGTCACACAGCCCGAGCGGTTCGATGTGATCGTCACCGACAACCTCTTCGGCGACATCCTCACCGACCTCGCCGCGGCCGTCACCGGCGGCATCGGCCTCGCGGCCTCGGGCAACATCAACCCCACCCGCGCCTTCCCGTCGATGTTCGAGCCGGTCCACGGCTCCGCGCCGGACATCGCGGGCCAGGGCAAGGCCGACCCGACGGCGACGATCCTCTCCGTCGCGCTGCTGCTCGAGCACCTCGGGTACGCGGACGAGGCCGCCCGTATCGAGGCCGCAGTCGCCGCGGACCTCGCCGATCGGGACTCCGCGAAGCCGCGCACCACCGACGAGATCGGCGACGCGCTCGCCGCCCGAGTATCCGGCTGATCAGCCGGGAGCCCGCCGCTCACCGGCCCTCGTCCCTCTCCAGGGACGGGGGCCGCTGTGCGGTCTCGTACACGCGCCAGCCCACCCGGCCGGTCAGTGACCCATCTCGCACATACCTCGCGGCTGACGGCCCGGCCCGCTGACAACGGCGGTGCCGGGTGCCACCATCGACCCAGGGCCGCGCTGCCGAGCCCGCCGAGGCCCCTGTTTTCCCCTGCGGCACGATTCGCGATAATCGGACGAGGGCCGCACCTCGGGGGGAAGCTCGGACGTCCTAGCATCGCCGGAGGCGAATCGCTACGGCGGAGGCGACGCGAGCGGTCCGCCACGATCTCACGGTGAAGGACACGCAGACATGACGACCCCCTCGATCGAGCTCAAGCCATCCTCGCACCCGCTCTCCAGTGACGAGCGGGAAGCGATCCTGGCCAACCCCGGTTTCGGCCGCCACTTCACCGACAACATGGTGACGATCAAGTGGACGGAGGGGCGCGGCTGGCACGACGCCCAGCTCGTGCCGTACGCCCCGATCTCGATCGACCCGGCCAACATGACGCTGCACTACGCGCAGACGATCTTCGAGGGGCTCAAGGCGTACCGCCAGCCCGACGGCAGCGTCGCCACTTTCCGGCCCGAGGAGAACGCCAAGCGCTTCCAGACGTCGGCCCGCCGTCTCGCCATGCCCGAGCTGCCCGTCGAGACCTTCATCGCCGCCTGCGACGCGCTGGTCACGCAGGACAGGGCGTGGGTGCCGAGCGAGGGCGAGCAGTCGCTCTACCTGCGGCCGTTCCTGTTCGCCACCGAGGTCGGGCTCGGCGTCCGGCCCTCCAACGAGTACCTCTTCATGGTCATCGCCTCGCCCGCCGGCGCGTACTTCCCCGGCGGCGTGAAGCCGGTCTCCGTCTGGCTGTCCGAGGAGTATGTGCGGGCCGCGCCCGGCGGCACCGGAGCGGCGAAGGCGGGCGGCAACTACGCGGCCTCCCTGGTCGCCCAGGCCCAGGCCGCCGAGCACGGCTGCGACCAGGTGGTCTGGCTGGACGCGATCGAGCGCCGCTGGATCGAGGAAATGGGCGGCATGAACCTGTACTTCGTGTACGGGGAGGAGGACGGCAGGCAGCGGATCGTCACGCCTGAGCTGTCCGGCTCGCTGCTGCCCGGCATCACCCGCGCCTCGCTGCTGCAGATCGCCGCCGATCTGGGCTACGAGGTCTCCGAGGGCCGGATCTCGGTGGAGGAGTGGCGGGAGGGCAACGCGGACGGTTCGCTGACCGAGGTGTTCGCATGCGGTACGGCGGCCGTGATCACCCCGGTCGGCTCGGTGAAGTCGACCCGCGCGAACTGGACGGTGGGCGACGGGCAGCCGGGCGAGGTCACGATGAGGCTTCGCAAGGCGCTGCTGGACATCCAGATGGGCCTGGCTCCGGACACCCACGGCTGGATGCACCCCCTGGGCGGTTGACCGGGTCGTTGACGCTCCGCTGAGGAAAGCGGGTTGAAGGGCGCACCCGACGATCGTCGGGTGCGCCCTTCTGCGTACGTCACACCGTACGGACCGGATCGCGGAAGGGGCCGCCGAGCTGTCCGCTTCGAGCGCAGAGACCGGGCGGGGGTGCCCGCCGTCAGGGCGGTGTACGCGACACGGTCGGCGAGGCGCCCCGCCGGGCGATTGAGCAGGCGCCCGGGTGCTCGGCCCCGAGGACGTGCTGCCTGGTGTCGCGGACGTGGTCACCGAGGTGCATGTGGACACCGTCTGCCAGGGAAATGGCGCTGCACCGCGGAGCCGCCTGCGGCTACCTGGGCGTGCCGGGGTGCACCTGGCGCACGTGGCGTCCGGCCAGGAGGCGTAGAGGCGAAGGGAGTTCACCCTGTGGGCGTTCAAGCGGAGGAGGAGACGGAGTGACCGTCATCGATCCACGCGACTACGCCGCGGTGCACGGGCCGCGCCCGCGGTATGACCGCGGGAGCCACCGGGGGGAATGAGGAAGTGGTGTTCGGTCCCGCTCGCCCCCCCGCAAGCGCCGGCCCCCGTCGCCGCTGATTTCCGGCGCCGCGCCCACATCGTGAGACCTTGCCCCGCTCGCAGCCGTTCCGTGCAAGACTGCCCCCGTGCTCTCGTTCGCCATGATTATTGGCAGGGCGCGCCGGTCCGCAGTGACCGCCCCGTAGTACCAGCTTCGGAGCGGGCACCGTGTCCCAAGACCCGCGCGCAGACCTCTCGCACCCGCGAGGGGTTTTTTCGTTTCCCGGCCCACTCACGCCGGACGCGGAGCGCAGGGGGACCATTGAGGGACGGTGGAGCCGGATTCCCCCGGCGTTCGGCTTGGGGAACCCCAGGTAGACCGAGATCCAACAGGAGTCAGATCAGCATGACGGACGCAACCGGTCCCTCTTCCCCCGGGGACGACTTCCACGTCTTCGACACCACGCTGCGCGACGGCGCGCAGCGTGAGGGCATCAACCTCACCGTCGCGGACAAGCTGACCATCGCCCGGCACCTGGACGACTTCGGCGTCGGTTTCATCGAGGGCGGCTGGCCCGGCGCGAACCCCCGGGACACCGAGTTCTTCACCCGCGCCCAGGCAGAGATCGACTTCAAACACGCCCAGCTGGTCGCCTTCGGCTCGACGAGGCGGGCAGGCGTGGTGGCCGCCGACGACCCGCAGGTGCAGGCGCTGCTCGACTCCGGCGCCCCGGTGATCACGCTGGTCGCCAAGTCGCACGACCGCCATGTGGAGCTGGCCCTGCGGACCACGCTCGAGGAGAACCTCGCGATGGTGCGGGACACCGTCTCCTACCTCCGCTCCCAGGGCCGCCGCGTCTTCATCGACTGCGAGCACTTCTTCGACGGCTACCGGGCGAATCCGGGGTACGCCAAGGAGGTCGTGCGCACCGCATCCGAGGCCGGGGCGGACGTGGTGGTGCTGTGCGACACCAACGGCGGCATGCTGCCCGCCCAGGTCCAGGCCGTCGTCGGGACCGTACTGGCCGACACCGGCGCCCGGATCGGCATCCACGCCCAGGACGACACCGGCTGCGCCGTCGCCAACACGCTTGCGGCCGTCGACGCCGGCGCCACGCACGTCCAGTGCACGGCCAACGGCTACGGCGAGCGGGTGGGCAACGCCAACCTCTTCCCGGTCGTCGCCGCGCTCCAGCTGAAGTACGGGCGCCAGGTGCTGCCCGCGGGCGCGCTGGAGGAGATGACCCGGATCTCACACGCCATCGCCGAGGTCGTCAACCTGACCCCGTCCACGCACCAGCCGTACGTCGGGGTCTCCGCCTTCGCCCACAAGGCCGGTCTGCACGCCTCCGCCATCAAGGTCGACCCGGACCTGTACCAGCACATCGACCCCGAACTGGTCGGCAACACCATGCGGATGCTGGTCTCGGACATGGCCGGCCGCGCCTCCGTCGAGCTCAAGGGCAAGGAGCTCGGCATCGATCTGGGCGGGGACCGGGAGCTGGTCGGACGGGTCGTCGAGCGGGTCAAGGAGCGCGAGCTCGCGGGCTACACGTACGAGGCCGCCGACGCCTCCTTCGAACTTCTGCTCCGCGAGGAGGTCGAGGGCCGGGCCCGGCGCTACTTCCGGATCGAGTCCTGGCGGGGGATCGTCGAGACCCGCCCGGACGGCACGCACGCCAACGAGGCCACGGTGAAGCTGTGGGCGAAGGGCGAGCGGATCGTCGCCACCGCGGAGGGCAACGGCCCGGTGAACGCCCTCGACCGGGCGCTGCGGGTGGGGCTGGAGCGGATCTATCCGCAGCTGGCCAAGATGGAGCTGGTGGACTACAAGGTCCGCATCCTCGAGGGCACGCACGGCACGGAGTCCACCACCCGCGTGCTGGTCTCCACGAGCGACGGCGCCGGCGAGTGGTCGACGGTCGGTGTGGCGGCCAACGTCATCGCCGCGTCCTGGCAGGCGCTGGAGGACGCGTACACCTACGGGCTGCTCCGCGCGGGAGTCGAGCCGCAGGAGTAGGTCGTACGAGGAGGTCTCAAGGCCGCCACGCGGCCTTGGGACCTAAGGACTTCGGGCTGGCGGCCCGCGTTCACGCAGCCTGCGGCGCGGACTTGATCGCGGAGATGTCGAAGGCGAGCTTGACCTTGTCGCTGACCATGACGCCACCGGTCTCCAGGGCGGCGTTCCAGGTCAGGCCCCAGTCGGAGCGGAGGATCTCGGCGCGGCCCTCGAAGCCGACGCGCTCGTTGCCGTAGACGTCGGTGGCGGAGCCGTTGAACTCCAGGTCGATGGTGACCGGGCGGGTCACGTCCTTGATCGTCAGGTCGCCGGTGATCCGGTAGTCGTCGCCGCCCGCGTGCTCCGCGGCGGTCGAGCGGAAGGTCATCAGCGGGAACTTCTCGGCGTCGAAGAAGTCGCCGCTCCGCAGGTGGCCGTCGCGGTCCTCGATGCCGGTGTCGACGCTGGCGATGCGCACGTCGATGGAGGCGCCGGAGCGGGACGGGTCGCTGCCGTCGAGCCGGAGCGTGCCGTCGTAGTCGCCGAAGGCGCCACGGACGTTGGTGACCATGGCGTGGCGCACCGTGAAGCCGATGCTGCTGTGGGCCGGGTCGATGGTGTAGTCGCCGGTCAGGGCGGCGAGGGCGGACTCCGCGTCGCCTGCGGCTGGGGTGGCGGCGGGGGCGTCATCGCGCTTGCGGTTGAACAGAGCCATGAGATTCTCCAGGGGGCCGGTTCTTTAATCTTCAACGACAGGCCCACTTTAGGGGCATGTTGTTCAATATTCAACATCGAGCAAAGCCCGGATATTCCTTGGCCGCCGGAGGTGCGAACCGGACCCCCGGGGTCCGTGTTCCACACGCATGGCTGTACGGTCTCCATCACATGAACGCGGGGGACATGGCGGACCACATTTGTGGAGGGTCAACAGCGCCAAGCCGCTCCAGTAGTGGCGACTGGGTCTAAAGGTGGTGGTTCTGTCCAAGGGTTCCAGGAAAACCGCTGGGAGACTGTGAGAAGTCGACGGACCCTTTTCGGGGTCCCTTTTCGTAGGGTCAGTACATGACCCTTCTCGACGAGTCGCCCACCGAGGCGAGCGATGCCCGTGGGCGAGTGGCCGAGCTTCACGCGATCCGTGAGCAGGCCCGCCGCGGTCCCAGTGACCGGGCCACCGAGGCTCAGAAGGCCAAGGGCAAGCTGACCGTCCGCGAGCGTATCGACCTCCTCCTCGACGAGGGGTCGTTTCATGAGGTGGAGCCGCTGCGCCGGCACCGCGCGACCGGCTTCGGCCTCGAGGCCAAGAAGCCGTACACCGACGGTGTGGTCACCGGCTGGGGCACGGTCGAGGGCCGCACGGTCTTCGTCTACGCACACGACTTCCGGATCTTCGGCGGCGCGCTGGGCGAGGCCCACGCCACGAAGATCCACAAGATCATGGACATGGCCATCTCGGCCGGAGCCCCGCTGGTCTCCCTCAACGACGGCGCCGGGGCCCGTATCCAGGAAGGTGTCTCCGCGCTGGCCGGCTACGGTGGCATCTTCCAGCGCAACACCCGCGCCTCCGGCGTCATCCCGCAGATCAGCGTGATGCTCGGCCCGTGCGCGGGCGGCGCCGCCTACTCCCCGGCCCTGACCGACTTCGTCTTCATGGTCCGCGAGACCTCGCAGATGTTCATCACCGGGCCGGACGTGGTCAAGGCCGTCACCGGTGAGGAGATCAGCCAGAACGGGCTGGGCGGCGCCGATGTGCACGCCGAGACCTCCGGGGTGTGCCACTTCGCGTACGACGACGAGGAGACGTGCCTGGCCGAGGTGCGCTACCTGCTGGCGATGCTCCCGTCCAACAACCGGGAGAACCCCCCGGCGGTGTCCTCCGAGGACCCCGCCGACCGCCGTTCCGACGAGCTGCTGGACCTGGTCCCGGCCGACGGCAACCGCCCGTACGACATGCGCAAGGTCATCGAGGAGCTCGTCGACGACGGCGACTACCTCGAGGTCCACGAGCGCTGGGCCCGCAACATCATCTGCGCCCTGACCCGGCTCGACGGCCAGGTGGTGGGCATCATCGCCAACCAGCCGCAGACCCTCGCCGGCGTCCTGGACATCGAGGCGAGCGAGAAGGCCGCACGCTTTGTCCAGATGTGCGACGCCTTCAACATCCCCATCGTCACCCTGCTCGACGTCCCCGGCTTCCTGCCCGGCGTCGACCAGGAACACGGCGGCATCATCCGGCACGGCGCCAAGCTCCTCTACGCCTACTGCAACGCCACCGTCCCCCGCATCTCGCTGATCCTGCGCAAGGCCTACGGCGGCGCCTACATCGTCATGGACTCCCAGTCCATCGGCGCCGACCTGACCTACGCCTGGCCCACCAACGAGATCGCCGTGATGGGCGCAGAAGGCGCGGCCAACGTCATCTTCCGCAAGCAGATCGCCGAGGCCGACGACCCCGAAGCGATGCGGCAGAAAATGGTCAAGGAGTACAAGGCCGAGCTGATGCACCCCTACTACGCGGCCGAGCGCGGCCTGGTCGACGACGTCATCGACCCCACCGAGACCCGCGCCGTCCTCATCCACTCCCTGGCCATGCTGCGCACCAAGCACGCCGACCTGCCTGCCCGCAAGCACGGCAACCCCCCGCAGTAACGCGCCGACGAAAGGCACGAGACCCACCATGAGTTCCGAGAACTTCCTGCGCGTCGAGAAGGGTCACGCGGAGCCCGAGGAGCTGGCCGCGCTCACCGCGGTCCTGCTCGCCCGCGCCGCCGGCAGCGGCCACCACCGCGCCCCGGCCCGCCCGCACCGCTCGGCCGCCCGCTGGCGCCGGCTGGAGCGCCAGTCCGGCTTCCGCGCGCCGCACAGCTGGCAGCGCTGAGCCACCACCGGCGCGCCACGGCTCGGCGCTCCACGTTCGACGCGAAGGGCCACGTTCGACGCGAAGGGCCCCGCAACTCCGAGGAGTTGCGGGGCCCTTCGCAGGTTCGCGGGGGGTTACCGCAGCCGCGCCATCAGCGCGTGCTCGACGAGCGTGATCAGGGCGCTCTTGGCCTCGCTGCGGTGCCGGGCGTCCGTGGTGATGATCGGGGCGTCCGGGCCGATCTGCAGCGCCTCGCGGACCTCTTCCGGCGTGTACGGCTGGTGCCCGTCGAAGCCGTTGAGGGCGATGACGAAGGGCAGACCGCTGTTCTCGAAGTAGTCGACCGCGGGGAAGCAGTCGGCGAGACGGCGGGTGTCGACCAGCACGACCGCGCCGATGGCGCCGCGGACCAGGTCGTCCCACATGAACCAGAAGCGGTCCTGTCCCGGCGTACCGAAGAGGTACAGGATCAGGTCCTGGTCCAGGGTGATACGGCCGAAGTCCATCGCCACGGTCGTCGTGGTCTTGTCCGGCGCGTGTGTGAGGTCGTCGATGCCCGCGGAGGCGGAGGTCATCACGGCTTCGGTGCGCAGCGGGTTGATCTCCGAGACCGCGCCGACGAACGTGGTCTTGCCCACGCCGAAGCCGCCCGCCACCACGATCTTCGCGGAGGTGGTGGAGCGGGCTGCACCGCTAGAGCTTCCGAAGTCCACTGAGCACCCTTTCGAGCAGTGTCACGTCTGGCTGACCACCGGCGGCCGCGTCGCCGCCGGGCTGATGGATGGCTACGAGCCCGGCCTCGGCCAAGTCGGCGACGAGGATTCGGGCGACGCCGAGGGGGATGGTGAGCAGGGCGGAGATCTCGGCGACGGACTTGATCTCCCGGCAGAGGTGGCAGATGCGCTGGTGCTCCGGCAGCTGCCCCTGCAGCTGGTTGGGCGCCGCCGTCGTGTGCACCAGCGCCTCAATCGCGAGCTGGTAGCGCGGCCGGGTCCGGCCGCCCGTCATCGCGTACGGCCGGACCAGGGGATTCGAGCTGCCGCCCGCCGGGGACGGCTGCGCGGCGGGGCGCTGCGGCTGCACCGGCTGGATGCGCGGTACCGGCGGGTCGTACGGCTCGTAGTGCTCGGGCTGCTGGCGCTGGTGGCGACGCGGCGGCGGCGTCGGACGGCTCGGCGTGGAGGGGAAGTTGAAGCGGTTCGGCTGCTCACCACCCTGCGGATGAGGCTGCTGACCACCGCCATACGGGTAGCCGCTCGGGGGTGTTGCCACGTTTCTCCTCCTCCAACTGCCTGTCTGCCGGTCCCTGCTGAGGGTCCGCGCCACCGCACCTTATGGCGCGGTGGCGCGAAACGCACTGCCTATCTGCTAGTTGAGAAGGCTTCCTTGCAGTTCGGCGCGCAGATCCGGGGTCAGGACGCTGCCCGCGCGGTCGACAAGGAGCGCCATCTCGTAACCCACGAGACCGATGTCGCACTCGGGGTGGGCGAGAACGGCCAGCGAGGAACCGTCGGAGACGGACATGATGAAGAGGAAGCCGCGCTCCATCTCCACGACGGTCTGGTTGACCGAGCCGCCTTCGAAGATGCGGGAGGCGCCGGCCGTCAGCGAAGTCAGGCCGGAGGCCACGGCCGCAAGCTGGTCGGCGCGGTCGCGCGGGAACCCTTCGGACATCGCGAGAAGGAGTCCGTCGGCGGAGACCACCACGGTGTGGGACACACCTGGGGTGTTGTCCACGAAGTTGGTGATCAACCAGTTCAGGTTCTGCGCCGCCTGGCTCATCGGGCTCACACTAACGCTCCTGATCGTAGGTGCTGCCGCCGGGGCCGAAGCCCTGGCCGTTGGTGTTCGTCCCTGCGTTGCGTCCCTGCTGGACCCCTCGCCGCAGGTTGCTCAACCTGCCGCGGACGTCCTCGGGAGCGCGGGAGACCTGGGGGCCGCCCTGCGGGGTCTGCTCTGCGGTGCCCTCGACCAGGTTGGCCTTGGGCACTCGCCGGGGGAGTCCGGACGGAGTGACTCCGCCGGCCTTGGGGTCGCGGAGCTGCTCGGCACGCTTCCAGCGCTCGTCGTTCGCCGAGCGCCAGTCGACGCCGCCCTCCTGCCGCTGGTCCTGCGGGGCCTGCGGGGTCTGCTGGACCTGCGGGACCTGCCCGGTCCGCTCCGCCTCCTCGGGCTGCTGCCACGCCTTCTCACGGCGCGGCAGGCCGGCGCCGGTCAGGGAGTGGGTGCCGCTCGAGGTCGGACCCGGACGGTCGAAGGCTACCCGCTCAGGGGCTTCCGCGGGACCCGCCGGAGATTCCGATTCCGCTCCGTATTCCGGCTCGTAGCGGCTCTCGTACGAGGCGGGCGCATCCCAGTCGCTCTGCTGCGGCACGCCGTCGTACTGGGCGTACGCCCCGTGCCCGTTGGTCGAGGGCTCGCCGTAGGCCGTCTCCTGATAGCCGCTCTGCTGGTACCCGCCGTCCTCGTACCCGGATTCCGGATAGGCGGCTCGCGGGAACTCGGCGGTGTCGTAGCCGCCCTGAGCGTCCTGGTAGCCGCCCTGCTCGGTCTGGTCCTGGTACGTCTGGTCCTGGTACGTCTCGTCCTGGTAGTTCTGGCGCTCGGCGGCCGCGGTCTGCGCCTCGAGCTGCGCACGCCGCTCCTCGCGCATCAGCGAGCGGCCCACCGGGTCGAGGTCCCGGGCGTCGTCCGGCACCTCGTAGCGGCTGTCGTCGAAGCCCAGCTCGGCCGCGGTGCGCATGGGCGCCTGCGGCGGGTAGCCGTTGTACGACGGCTGCCCCTGCTCCGGCATGATCCGGGAGACCGTGAAGTCGTCCTGGGGGATCTCCTCGCCGCCACCGCCGTGGGTGATCGCCTCCGGGAGCATGACCAGCGACGTCGTACCGGCCTGCTCGCCCGAGGGGCGCAGCTGGACGCGGATGCCGTGCCGGTCGGCCAGCCGGCCGACCACGAAGAGGCCCATGCGGCGCGAGATCGCGGCGTCCACGGTCGGCGGGTTGGCCAGCTTGTGGTTGATGTCCGCGAAGTCCTCGGCGGTGAGGCCGATGCCCTTGTCGTGGATCTCGACCATGACCCGGCCATCGGGCAGCCGGGTCGCGGTGACCCGCACCTTCGTCTGTGGAGAGGAGAACGTGGTGGCGTTTTCCAGCAGCTCGGCGAGCAGGTGCACGAGGTCGGTCACGGCGGTGCCGTGGATCTCGGTCTCCGGGACGCCGGTGAGCTCGATCCGCTCGTACGCCTCCACCTCGGAGGTCGCGGCGCGCAGCACGTCGATGAGCGGGATGGGCTGGTTCCAGCGGCGTCCGGGCTCCTCGCCCGCGAGGATCAGGAGGTTCTCGCCGTTGCGGCGCATACGGGTCGCCAGGTGGTCCAGCTTGAACAGGCTCTCCAGCTGGTCCGGGTCGGCCTCGTTGTTCTCCAGCTCGGTGATCAGCGTCAGCTGGCCCTCGATGAGGCCCTGGTTACGGGTCGAGAGGTTGGTGAAGATCGCGTTGACGTTGCCCCGCAGCAGCGCCTGTTCGGCGGCGAGCCGCACTGCCTCGCGGTGCACCTGGTCGAAGGCGCGGGCGACTTCGCCGATCTCGTCCTGGCTGGTGATCGGGATCGCCTGGACGCGGGTGTCCACGCGGCCCGGGTCCGTACGGGACAGCTGGTCGACCAGCATCGGCAGCCGCTGCTCGGCCACGTCGAAGGCGGCGTTGCGCAGCTGCCGCATGCTGCGGCTCATCGAGCGGGCCATCAGCCCGGCGATCACGAAGGCGACGAGCAGGGCGATGATCACGATGGCGCCGTTGACGATGGCGTCCCGCCTGGCGTCGTCGGAGATCTGCGCGGCCTCGTTCACGGCCTTGTCGATGAGGTCCTGCTCGACCGCGCGGTAGGCGTCGAACTTGCCGGTCGCCGTGGCGAACCAGCTCTCCGTGGTGATGCCCTGCGTCTTGAGGTCCTTGGCGCCGGCGCCCCGGCCGATGGCTTTGACCATGTCCGCCATCTCCGGCGGCTTCACGAACGGCACGCCCGCGGCCTCGGCCTTCTGCTGGGCCTGCGCGACCTGCTTCTTGCCCTTCGCCTGCGCGGCCGCCATGGCCTTCTTGAGGGCGGTCTGGTCCGCTTCCGTGCCACCGGATATGTACTCGGCGAGGGCGATGTTCTCCAGGTACGCGTACGAGGTGAAGGCGGTGATCTGGGTGCTGCGGTCCTTGGCGCCGGGGCCGGGCTTGACCAGCAGGTGGGTGCCGATGGAGCGCTGAAGCGATTCGGCGCCCTTGGCCAGGGAGATCGCGTAGACCGTGCGGCCGTAGCTGGTGATGTTGCCGGTGCCGAGGCCGAGCTCGTTGGCGAACTCCAGCAGCGGGTGCTGGACGAGGGTGTAGCCCTCTTCGGTCTTCACGGCGTTCAGCACGGGGCTGTAGGCGCCCTGACGGAGCCGGGGGAGCTGGTCCTCGACGTCCCGGAAGGCCTTGAGCCGCCGCTGGAGGCCAGGCCGGTCCGGCATGTCCTCGACGGCTGCCTCGAACTCCTGCCGCGCGCTGTCGCTCGCGGCGTGTGCGTCGGCGACGATCTTGCTGTCCCGGTCTCCGCTGAGGAGCGGAACCGCGGTGCGGTCACGCTCGTCAATCAGAGCGTGGCCGTACGTTTCTGCGGCCCGGACGAGGCGGGCGGTGCGCTCGGCGTCCTGTGCTTCGCGCCAGGTCTCGATGGAGCTGTTGACCTGGAAGCCGCCGAAGACGAGGGCGACGAGCACGGGTATGAGCAGGATGGCGTTCAGCCTGGTGGGCACTCGCCAGTTGCGGGGGGACAGCCGGCTGCCGCTCGCGGGGGCGATGTCGGGCACGTCGGCGGGAGACGCCGCTGTGCGCGACGGCGGGCTGAAGTTGCCTCGCGACGTTTGTTGCGACGCGGGGCCGGGCTTGCTTCGCCTCACTCGACCAACAACCTCTCGGCGTCGGCACCCAAGGGTGTGCCGTTGACTTTCTTCGGCCGTGACTACTCGGCAGTTCAAGGAATTGCAGCACGTCAGGGGCGTGCATTCCAAACACTGGGAGGTGGCCGTTCCCGAGGAGATAAGGGTGAGATAAAAGGGGCATCAAGGGCGAGTTCCGACAAAAAGCAGGCTGATCGTGAGCACAGCGAAGCCGCCCGGATGCATCGGGTGTTGACCGCTGAACAATTCTCTGTCGAAACGTTATGAACACATCGGCGGGCCGTGTCAAAAGACAGGGCCCGCCGGTCGATCAACTTCCGCTCCCAGCCGCCTACTTGAGACGCGCCATGAGGGCGTGCTCGACGAGCGTGATCAGGGCGCTCTTGGCCTCGCTGCGGTGCCGGGCGTCGGTGGTGATGATCGGGGCGTCCGGGCCGATCTGCAGCGCCTCGCGGACCTCGTTCGGGCCGTACGGCTGGTGGCCGTCGAAGCCGTTGAGGGCGATGACGAAGGGCAGACCGCTGTTCTCGAAGTAGTCGACCGCGGGGAAGCAGTCGGCCAGCCGCCGCGTGTCCACGAGCACGACCGCGCCTATCGCGCCGCGCACCAGGTCGTCCCACATGAACCAGAAACGGTCCTGTCCCGGCGTCCCGAAGAGGTACAGGATCAAGTCCTGGTCCAGGGTGATACGGCCGAAGTCCATCGCCACGGTGGTGGTGGTCTTGTCCTGGACGTGGCTCAGATCGTCGATGCCCGCGGAGGCGGAGGTCATCACGGCTTCGGTACGCAGCGGGTTGATCTCCGAGACCGCGCCGACGAACGTGGTCTTGCCCACGCCGAAGCCGCCCGCCACCACGATCTTCGCGGAGGTGGTGGAGCGGGCCGCCCCGACGCTAGAGCTTGCGAAGTCCACTGAGCACCCTTTCGAGCAGTGTCACATCCGGCGTACCGCCGACCTCGTCTGCGCCGCCCGGCTGGTGGATCGCCACCATCCCGGCCTCCGCCAGGTCGGCGACGAGGATCCGCGCGACGCCCAGCGGGATCGCCAGCAGCGCGGAGACCTCGGCGACGGATTTGACCTCGCGGCACAGGTGGCAGATGCGCTGGTGCTCAGGGAGCAGCCCGCCCAGCTGGGCCGGATCGGCGGTGGTGCTGACCAGGGCCTCGATGGCGAGCTGGTAGCGCGGCCGGGTCCGGCCCCCGGTCATGGCGTACGGCCGCACCAGCGGCTGGTCGCCATCGTCCCCGTACGACGCGTCCTGGTAGGCGCCGTACGGGCCGGGCGAATGGGGCGGGGTCATGAGTCCTCCGGGCGGGACAACGGTCGTCGTCTGGCGTGGCCGGTGGGGGGAGATGCGATCGGCCGGACGATAGCGGTCGGTTGACTGTACGTCGGACGGTCGTAACGGTCAGTCGGTTCGGTCAGATCGGTCACGTGGGTCATGGCGTTCAGTTGAGAAGGCTTCCTTGCAGTTCGGCGCGCAGATCCGGGGTCAGGACGCTGCCCGCGCGGTCGACGAGGAGCGCCATCTCGTAACCCACGAGACCGATGTCGCAGTCCGGGTGGGCGAGAACGGCCAGGGAGGAGCCGTCCGAGATGGACATGATGAAGAGGAAGCCGCGCTCCATCTCCACGACGGTCTGGTTGACCGAGCCGCCTTCGAAGATGCGGGAGGCGCCGGCCGTCAGCGAGGTCAGGCCGGAGGCCACGGCCGCAAGCTGGTCGGCGCGGTCGCGCGGGAACCCTTCGGACATCGCGAGGAGCAGTCCGTCGGCGGAGACCACCACGGTGTGGGACACACCTGGGGTGTTGTCCACGAAGTTGGTGATCAACCAGTTCAGATTCTGCGCCGCCTGGCTCATCGGACTCAACTAGCGCTCCTGCTGGTAAGTGGGGCCGTAGCCCTGGTTGTTACTGCCGCGGCCGTCCGTGCCGGCCTGGCGGCCGCGCTGGATGCCCCGTCGGAGGTTGGTCAGCCGCCCGCGCACATCGTCGGGCGCGCGCGACACCTGGGGACCTGTGGGGTGGGTCTGCTGAGCCGCGGTGCCCGCGACGAGGTTCGCGCGCGGCACCCGGCGCGGCAGTCCCGATGTGGTGACCCCGCCGGAGGCGGGCTGGCGGACCCGCTCGGCCTGGCGGCCGAGCTCGTCGTTGGGCGACGAACGCCAGGAGAAGTCCGCGCCGTTCTGGCCACGGGCGGGCTCGCGCCGCGGCGGGGCGGGCGGCTGCGGCGGGGCGGGCGGCTGCGGGGGAATGGGGGACACGGGGCGCCCTGCGGACTGCGGCGGTACGGACCGGGTGTCAGGGCCGGACCGGGTGGTGTCCGTGCCCTGCGGCTCGCCGTGCCGTTCGCTGTCCCGGCCACCGCCGCGGAACCAGTCCGACTCCAGGGTGTCGAAGAGCGGCGTACGGTCGTCGCCCGGGCCGGTCGCGGGCGGCAGCGAGTCCAGCTCGGACGGCGGCAGCGCGTACTGCCCCGTGGTCTGCGACTGCTCCTGCGGGGAGTTGTAGTCCGGGCGCTCGAACTGCGCGGTCGACTCGACATCCTCGTGGCCGCGGGGAGTGTCGGCGGTGTCGCGGGGAGCCGTGGTCGGCCAGTCGTCGGCACCGGCCTCGCGGCGGGCGCCCCAACTGGTGCCCTGCTGACGGCTGCCCGGGCCGCCGGAACCGCCCGGCAGCTCGGGAGCGGGCTCGCGCGGCGGCAACTGCGGCCGGCCGTCCCGGCCGGAGCCGGAGGCCGGGCCACGGTTAGCGCCCTGACCGCTTCGACCGCTCTGACCGCCTTGGCCCGGACCACTCTGGCCGCCCGGGCCGCCCTGGCCGCTTGCCGCACCGGCCCGCGGCGGCAGTGCCACGGGACGTCCCGGCGGGCCGTCGGCGCGGCCCGGTCCGGACGGGGGCGACCCCGTACGGCCGCCCGAACCGGGGGCGTTGCCCGCGCCCGTACCGAAGCGGCCTCGGTCGCGGCCCGGTCCCGCGCCGCGGCCGGAGGGCGGGCCGCCGAAGGAGTCGGGGGCGTCGGAGCCGAAGTTCGCGGCCGGGCCCGCGGGGTCGCCGGAACCCGTGGTGGAGCCCGTACGGCCCGCGGGGCCCGTGGGGGCGAACCCCGAGCCCTCGCGCGCGTCGGAGGAGTCGTCGGAGCCGCCTGGGCGGCCGCCCGGGGCGAAGGCGCCGCCCGGTGCGCCGGAGTCGCCGCGGCTCGGGAGCGCGGCGCGCGCGCCGCCGCCCGACACCTGGCCGCGCGGAGTCATGCCTGCGAGGCGGCTGGTTCCGGGGGCGGGGGCGTTGCCGGAGGCGCCCGTGGGCGCTCCCGGCTTGCCGGCGGCCTTGGCGCCGCCCTGGGCGACGTCGACGGGCAGCATGACGAGCGCGGTCGTACCGCCGGAGTCCGAAGGGCGCAGCTGGATACGGATACCGTGCCGCAGGGACAGCCGGCCGACCACGAAGAGGCCCATGCGGCGGGAGACCGAGACGTCCACCGTCGGCGGGCTGGCGAGGCGCTCGTTGATCGCCGCGAGGTCCTCGGGCGAGAGGCCGATGCCGGTGTCGTGGATCTCGACCAGCACGCGCCCGTCGGGCAGCGCGTGTCCCGTCACCTTCACCTTGGTCTGCGGGGACGAGAACGACGTCGCGTTCTCCAGCAGCTCGGCGAGCAGGTGCACGAGGTCGTTGACGACCCGGCCCGCGACCTCGGTCGCCGGTACGGCGCTCAGCTCGATCCGCTCGTACTGCTCCACCTCGGAGGCCGCGGCGCGGAGCACGTCGACCAGCGGCACCGGGCGGGTCCACCGGCGGCCCGGCTCCTCGCCCGCGAGGACGAGGAGGTTCTCGCCGTTCCGCCGCATACGGGTCGCGAGGTGGTCGAGCTTGAACAGCGAGGACAGCTGGTCCGGGTCGGCCTCGCGGCTCTCCAGCTCGGAGATCAGCGACAGCTGGCGCTGGATGAGGCCCTGGCTGCGGCGCGAGAGGTTGGTGAACATCGCGTTGACGTTGCCCCGCAGCAGCGCCTGCTCGGCGGCGAGGCGGACCGCCTCGCGGTGCACGTCGTCGAACGCCGCGGCCACCTGGCCGATTTCGTCCCGGCTGTGCACACCGACCGACTCGACGGAGGTGTCCACGTCCTGCGGGTCGGACTCGGAGAGCTGCTTGACCAGCTCGGGCAGCCGCTTCTGTGAGACCTCCTGCGCGGTGTCCTGCAGCCGGCGCAGCGAGCGCACCATGGAGCGGGCCACGACGAACGCGCCGACCAGCGAGACGCCCAGGACGAGGAGGATCAGGACACCGTTGATGATGGCGACCTGCTGGGCCTCGGAGCGCAGCTCCCGGGCCTTCTCCTCCATCTCGGAGAGCAGCGTCTGCTCGATCCGGGACATCTCGTCGATCTTGGTGCTGTCCTGGTCGTACCAGTCCTTGTACGAGCGCTTCTCGCTGGAGATCTGGCCGTCGGTCTTCAGGACCCGGGCGGCGTAGGTGTCCGCCAGGATGATCTCGGAGTTGCCGCCGTCCTCCAGTGCCTGCAGCAGCTCCTGGGAGCTGGACTTGCCGTCGTAGACCTGGATGAACTGGGCGAGGGAGGACTCCTCGCTCTGCTGCGCCGATTGGCCGAAGAGCCGGTCGTTGGCCGACAGCTTGGGCTTGGGCTCGTGGGCCAGGCCCGCGGAGATGACCGCGCGCTGGATGGAGGCGAACTCCTTGGCGGAGGAGAACGCGGCGAGGGCGCGGGTGGAGCGGATCATCTCGCTGTTGCTGGTGGCCTGGGCCATGTCCTGGGACAGCGAGAGCAGCGAGTTGATGAGCTCGTTGTAGCTGGAGACGGTCTGCGCGACGTAGTCGGCGTCATCGTACGCGTTGGCGCGGATCGTCTTGATCTTCTCGAGCTGCTTGAGGATGTTGACCAGCGAGGAGTTGACGCCGACCAGTTCCTCGGAGTTGGAGGCCTCGATGTCCTGGGTGGCCTCGCGGAACGATTGCTTGGCCCGGTCGGTTTTGATCCGGGGGTAGCGGACGTCGTCGTTCTTGGCGTCGTTCTGGGCCAGCGGGCCGGCCGAGTGGTCGCGTTCCTCCTGGAGCGCGGACGCCAGTTCGGTCGCCTGTTTGGTCATCTCCGTCAGCAGCTTCATGTTCTCGAGCTGCTGGAGGTTGTCCATCGAGCTGTCGATGCGCAGCGCGCCCAGCGTCGTCGCAGCGACGACGGGCAGGGTCAGCAGGGCGACCAGGCGGGTGCTGATGTGCCAGTTGCGCAGGGCCATGCGCGAGCCGGGGCCCGGTAGCGGTTTGGGCTGCGGGCGGGCGTCGGATTCACCGCCGCCCTGCTGCGCGCCCGTGTGTACGGGGCTCGTGGAGCCCGTGTTCTCCGGCGTAGCGCCGGTGCCCTGGACACGCTGGGGTGAGGAGCCACGGTCGGTCCCACCGCGCGGCTCCGGGTCCGCCGCAGCGCTGCCATCCCTCTTGAAACGTCCCTGCACTAGCGTCGCAACCTCTGGACCAGGCGCCCCTCCGCGCGAGCGGCGGGACGGTGTCGAGTCATTGTGGGGAACAGTGGCCCCGGCGGTCCGTGGAATTCCAGCACAGTGCCGGATCTCCAACAAGGGCGGCGGGTGAGAGCGTGACACAGATGACGCTGAGTGCGGGGGGAATGACGGGACGTGGATAGCGAAGCCCGCGATAACGGACTTTTTTCCATGAGTCGCACACCACGGACGGGTGTCCCAGTAGCGGTGATCGGGAGCGGAACATTCGCTTCAGTGCGCATTGCCCGATTCGGGTGGCTGTAAAAGGCGACCGTTATGCGCGTTTTGCCGGTCTGCTGGTGAGCAAAATCACACGAAGATCAAGGCTTCTTCCGGCGAGCTGCTGGGAATGGCGCGTCTAGCCTGACGCTTTACACAGACAGGCAAAACGACAAGCGACCGACGCGAGGCACACACCGGTGAAGACGACGATGCTGTTCCGCAACATAGCCAACCCGCGACGCACCACTCTGGCGCACCTCGAGGATGCCGAAGAGCTGCAGGCCGTGGGCGCCGAGGCGCCGGAGCACAGCGTCGAGCTGCCGGCGCAGACGGCCAACCCGCGCCGCACGGTCCTGATGGACGCCCCCGAGAGCTGACGCGGCCCCGGCGAGAGCCGAGGCGCACCCGGCCGGCGAGCGACCGGCCGGGCCTCGCCCCCGCGATAGCCTGGAGTGTCAGTCTCCAGCAGTGATCAGAGGGGCAGCGGCTACCCGTGCGCATCGCCAGGTTCTCCATCGACGGCAACGTCGCCTTCGGCGTGGTGGAGGGTGACCCCTCCTCCAAGGAGGGGCCCGTACTCGACATCATCAAGGGCCACCCCTTCGCCGAGTTCGAGCGCTCGGGGCAGAAGATCCCGCTCAGCAAGGTCCGGCTGCTGCCGCCCGTGCTGCCCAACAAGGTCGTCGCGATCGGCCGCAACTACGCCGAGCACGCCGGCGAGCTGGGCAACGAGGTCCCTGACGTACCCGTCGCCTTCTTCAAACCGTCCACCACGGTGATCGGCCCGGGCGACCCCATCGCGTACCCCTCGTTCTCCAGCGAGCTGCACCACGAGGCCGAGCTGGCCGTGGTCATCGGCCGGATGTGCCGCGAGGTCCCGCGCGACCGGGTCCAGGACGTCATCCTCGGCTACACCTGCGCCAACGACGTCACCGCACGGGACGTCCAGAAGCGCGAGTCGCAGTGGGCCAGGGCCAAGGGCTTCGACACCTCCTGCCCGCTCGGCCCCTGGGTGGAGACCGAACTCGACCCCAGCGACCTCGGCATCATGTGCACGGTCAACGGCGAACAGCGCCAGCTGGGGCGTACGAGCGACATGGTGCGCTCGATCGCGGACCTGATCGTGCACATCACCGAGGCGATGACGCTGCTCCCCGGCGACGTCGTCCTCACGGGCACCCCGGCAGGGGTCGGCCCGATCAACGTCGGCGACGAGGTCGCCGTCACCATCGAAGGCATCGGCACTCTCACCAACAAGGTGATCAAGCGTGGCTAGCGCACCGGCAGCATCCCCCGCGTCTTCCGTACGCGTACGTTTCTGTCCCTCGCCGACCGGCAACCCCCACGTGGGCCTGGTCCGCACCGCCCTCTTCAACTGGGCGTTCGCCCGCCACCACGGCGGCACCCTGGTCTTCCGCATCGAGGACACCGACGCGGCCCGCGACTCCGAGGAGTCGTACGAGGCGCTGCTGGACGCGATGCGCTGGCTGGGCTTCGACTGGGACGAGGGCCCCGAGGTCGGCGGCCCGCACGCGCCGTACCGCCAGTCGCAGCGCATGGAGGTCTACGCCGACGTCGCCCGCCGGCTCCAGGAGCGCGGTTTCGCCTACCCGTGCTACTGCACCACCCAGGAGCTGGACGAGCGCCGCGAGGCCGCCCGCGCCGCAGGCAAGCCCTCCGGCTACGACGGCAAGTGCCGTGATCTGCGGCCCGAGCAGATCGAGGAGTACGAGCGCGAGGGCCGTACGCCGATCATCCGCTTCCGGATGCCCGACGAGCCGATCACCTTCACCGACCTGGTGCGCGGCGAGCTGACCTTCACCCCGGAGAACGTCTCCGACTACGGGATCGTCCGGGCCAACGGCGCCCCGCTCTACACGCTGGTCAACCCGGTCGACGACGCGCTGATGGAGATCACGCACGTGCTGCGCGGCGAGGACCTGCTGTCCTCCACCCCGCGTCAGATCGCGCTGTACGCGGCGCTCGCCGAGATCGGGGTGGGCAACGGCACCACCCCGCAGTTCGGGCACCTGCCGTACGTCATGGGCGACGGCAACAAGAAGCTCTCCAAGCGCGACCCGCAGTCCTCGCTCAACCTCTACCGCGAGCGCGGCTTCCTGCCCGAGGGCTTGCTCAACTACCTTTCGCTGCTGGGCTGGTCGCTCACCGAGGACCGCGACATCTTCTCGATGGACGAGATGGTCGCCGCCTTCGACATCAAGGACGTCAACGCCAACCCGGCGCGTTTCGACATCAAGAAGGCCGAGGCGATCAACGCGGTGCACCTGCGGGAGCTGGCGCCCGACGAGTTCGTCCGCCGCCTGGTGCCGTACCTCTTCGACGAGGAGCCGACCGCCGAGCAGCTGGAGCTGCTGGCCGAGGCGGCGCCGCTGACCCAGGAGCGCATGGTCGTCTTGAGCGAGGTCAGGGGCATGCTCGGCTTCCTGTTCGTGAAGCCTGAGGACTTCCGGGTGGACGAGACCGACGCGGCGAAGGTGCTGAACCAGGACGCGGCGCCCGTCCTGGACGCGTCCGTCAAGGCCCTGGAGTCCCTGGGGGAATACACCGCAGAGCCGATCCAGGCCGTGCTGCGCGAGGCCCTGGTGGACGGTCTGGGCCTCAAGCCCAAGCACGCCTTCACGCCGCTGCGGGTCGCCGTCACCGGCCGCCGCGTCTCCCCGCCGCTCTTCGAGTCGATGGAGCTGCTGGGGCGCGAGGAGACGCTGCGCCGGCTGCGCGCGGCGCTGGACGCGATCACGGCGTAAGGCCGCTTGCGGTCAAAGGGGGTGGCAGCGGGAAGGCTGCCACCCCTTCGGCATATTGCTCTGCTGCTCCTTCGGCAGGCGGTGCCGTGCCCGCAGTTTTACGTCTCCCCACTCGCGCGAGAGCTCCCCGAAGACGCCCGCCCGTCGTCCGCCGCGGCCGCCACGGCATCGGCGAAATCCGGTGTCCGGCTCAGAAAGCGCGCGCGTCCCCGGCCGCCTCGTAGACCGTCCAGCTCGTCAGCTCGCCGGTCACCGTCAGAGCCGTTCCAGCCGGTCGGCGGTGACCGGGCATGGCCCGGTCACGGCCAGACAGTGTGATCCGTGCCTCGCGGACCGTGTCGCCGCTGCCCGCCGACCCACGCAGCAGTGGTCGGCCTGGCGGCGGCCGTCGCGGGGCGATACCCGTTTTGGAGCGCCGTCCGCGATCAGGTAATGTTCTTCCTGCGCCGCCGGGCGGGCCGCGAGGCCGGGCCGGGGCGCAACCCGAACAAAACCCCCACAGGGGGTTGCGTTTTGGTGGGGTATGGTGTAATTGGCAGCACGACTGATTCTGGTTCAGTTAGTCTAGGTTCGAGTCCTGGTACCCCAGCAAGAGTTCCGGTCACGAAGCTCTTGATCACGAAGTGCCAAGCCCCCGTTGTGTAGCGGCCTAGCACGCTGCCCTCTCAAGGCAGTAGCGCCGGTTCGAATCCGGTCGGGGGTACAGATCCTTCCTTCCGCCACCATCCGGGTCGCTCCCGGAGGCGGCGATGAGTAAAGGATCGCCAGGGCCCCCGTTGTGTAGCGGCCTAGCACGCCGCCCTCTCAAGGCGGTAGCGCCGGTTCGAATCCGGTCGGGGGTACGCGGAGCGAAGCCTCCCGCAGTACGGCTGCGGGAGGCTTTCGTATGTCCCCGGCGTGTATGGGGCATCGGCGGCCCGGCTGATTCAGGCTCAGTTGGTCCGGGCTCGAAGTGAACGCCTTCCTCGCGGGAGGCTTTTCGCGTGTCAGGGCGCGAACCGCCGCGCCGACTCCTCCGCGTGCGCCATCCGCCGCAGGCTCAGCAGCACCGGCTCGTACAGCACCGTCAGCGCCACCGCCGCCTCCACCTGCTCGGCGGGCCCCTCGTACTCCTCCACCAGGTCCAGGTCGTGGACGGCGACTCCGGCCGCGGCGCGCGCGTAGTTCGCCAGGTGTGCGGGGTCGCAGGGGTAACCGAGGCGCTCCAGGGCGGCGACCGAGGCGACCAGCGTGCCGTGGGCGGGGGAGGGCTGCCCGCCGCTCTCGTCATGGCGCCAGCCGAGCTCCCGCAGCACCTCGGCCACGGTCGCGCGCGCCGTCTCCGTCGCGGGGTCCTCCGCGTCCGGCTCCGGCCCGTGCGGCAGAGCCCACGTCGCCGCGCCGAGCCGCATGTGCTGGTCCAGCGACTCGTCGTCGACCGCGGCGAGCACCTCGCGGGCCGTGGCCACCGGCATCCGGCCGACCTGGATCAGCGCTCGTACGAGACGGAGCCGGCGCAGGTGCTCCTCGCCGTACTCGGCCTGGGTGGCGGTGATCCGGCGGCCCGGCGGCAGCAGGCGCTCACGCAGGTAGTACTTGATCGTCGCCGTCGGGGCCCCGCTCCGCTCGCTCAGCTCCGCCAGCCGCATCGCCCTTGCACCTTTCCTTGGGGAGTGGCACTATCCAAGCATGGATAGCGCCGCTATCCAAAGCCGGAGTGACCAGGAGTGACAAGGGGAGAGATCATGAGCGACAAGCCGATTCCAGGACGCCGGACCGCGGCCGCGGACGGGGACATCACCGTTTTCCACATCGGTATGCGTATCAACCGCCTTCGCGCCGTGCGCAGTTGGTGGCCCGTCTTCACCGCGATGCCGCGGATGCTGAAGGAGCTGTCGGACAAGGACAGCGGGATGCTGGGATTCCGCATCCTGCTGGGCGGCCCGCGTGTGCTGTACCTGGTGCAGTACTGGGACTCGCACGAGAAGCTGATCGCGTACGCCGCGGACCCGGGCAAGGAACACCGGCCGGCGTGGGCCGCGTTCAACCGCCGCATGCGGGAGGGCAAGGGACACGTCGGCTTCTGGCACGAGACGTACGTCGTCCCGGCCGGCTCGTACGAGTCCGTCTACGTCAACATGCCGGAGTTCGGACTGGGCGCGGCCACCGGCACGGAGCCGGTGGGCAGGCGCGGAGAACGCGCCGCGGAGCGGCTGAAGCTGAACTCGGCCGCCTGAGCTGAAGCTGAACTCGGCCGCCCGAAGCCGGACGCCGGCCCGGAGCTGCGACTCAGCCGCTGCGCCGCAGGGCCTCGCTCAGCCGCGCGGCCGCGTCCACGACCGCCTGGGCGTGCATCCGGCCCGGGTGGCGGGTCAGCCGCTCGATCGGTCCGGAGACCGAGACGGCGGCGACCACGCGGTTGGACGGGCCGCGCACCGGCGCGGAGACCGAGGCCACGCCCGGCTCCCGCTCGCCGATGGACTGAGCCCAGCCACGGCGCCGTACGCCCGAGAGCGCGGTCGCCGTGAAGCGCGCGCCCTGGAGGCCGCGGTGCAGCCGCTCCGGCTCCTCCCAGGCCATGAGGATCTGCGCCGCCGAGCCGGCCTTCATGGGCAGCGTGGAGCCGACCGGCACGGTGTCCCGCAGTCCGGACAGCCGCTCGGCCGCGGCCACGCAGATCCGCATGTCGCCCTGGCGCCGGTAGAGCTGGGCGCTCTCCCCGGTCATGTCCCGCAGGTGCGTGAGCACGGGCCCTGCCGTGGCCAGCAGCCGGTCCTCGCCGGCGGCCGCGGCCAGCTCGGCGAGGCGCGGTCCCAGGATGAAACGCCCCTGCATGTCACGCGCCACCAGGCGGTGGTGCTCCAGGGCCACCGCGAGCCGGTGCGCCGTGGGGCGGGCGAGACCGGTCGCGGCGACGAGCCCGGCCAGGGTGGCCGGACCTGATTCGAGGGCGCTGAGAACCAGCGCTGCCTTGTCGAGAACGCCGACACCGCTAGAGTTGTCCATGCAACGATACTCACGTCTCACTCTGTGAAACGCAAGTTCAATTTTCTGCGGAACACGTCACTCTTGAGTGGCGGGTCGCAGACCACGCCCCGCAGGCGCCGCCCGGAATACGGATACGGGGTCGGGCCGGGGCCCAGGGAATCGAGCAGGGCCGGCGCAGCAGCCGGCCGGAGGGAAAGCGATGGGACGGACACTCGCGGAGAAGGTCTGGGACGACCACGTCGTCCGGCGCGCCGAAGGCGAGCCCGATCTCCTCTTCATCGATCTGCACCTGCTGCACGAGGTGACCAGCCCGCAGGCGTTCGACGGGCTCCGCAAGAGCGGCCGCCAGGTCCGGCGCACCGATCTCACCATCGCCACCGAGGACCACAACACCCCCACCCTTGACATCGACAAGCCGATCGCCGACCCGGTCTCGCGTACGCAGCTGGAGACGCTGCGCAAGAACTGTGCCGAGTTCGGCGTGCGGCTGCACCCGCTGGGCGACGTCGAGCAGGGCGTCGTCCACGTCGTGGGACCGCAGCTGGGACTGACCCAGCCCGGCACGACCGTGGTCTGCGGCGACAGCCACACCTCCACCCACGGCGCGTTCGGCGCGCTGGCCTTCGGTATCGGCACCAGTCAGGTCGAGCACGTGCTGGCCACCCAGACGCTGCCGATGGCCCCCTTCAGGACCATGGCGATCACAGTCGAGGGCGAGCTGCCCGAAGATGTCACCGCCAAGGACCTGATCCTGGCGATCATCGCGCGCATCGGCACCGGTGGCGGCCAGGGCTACGTCATCGAGTACCGCGGCTCGGCCATCGAGCAGCTGTCGATGGAAGCCCGGATGACCATCTGCA
This sequence comes from Streptomyces sp. 8N616, assembly GCF_052246385.1. Taxonomy (NCBI): domain Bacteria; kingdom Bacillati; phylum Actinomycetota; class Actinomycetes; order Kitasatosporales; family Streptomycetaceae; genus Streptomyces; species Streptomyces sp. 8N616. The sequence continues at coordinate 29,552 of NZ_JBQQBY010000028.1, forward strand.
ACATGTCGATCGAGGCGGGCGCCCGGGCGGGCATGATCGCCCCGGATGAGACCACCTTCGCGTACCTGAAGGACCGGCCGCACGCCCCCAAGGGCGCCGACTGGGACGCCGCGGTCGACTACTGGCGGACCCTGCGCACCGACGACGACGCCGTCTTCGACCACGAGGTCGTCGTCGACGCCGCCGAGCTCGCGCCGTTCGTCACCTGGGGCACCAACCCGGGCCAGGGTGCGCCGCTGTCGGCCGCCGTGCCCGACCCGGCCTCGTACGAGGACGCTTCGGAGCGCTTCGCCGCGGAAAAGGCCCTGGAATACATGGGGTTGACGGCGGGTCAGCCGCTGCGCGAGATCTCCGTCGACACCGTCTTCGTAGGCTCGTGCACCAACGGCCGGATCGAGGACCTGCGCTCGGCCGCGTCGGTGATCGAGGGCCGCCAGGTCGCCGACGGCGTCCGGATGTTGATCGTTCCCGGCTCCGTACGTGTCGCGCTGCAGGCCGTCGAGGAGGGCCTGGACAAGGTCTTCACCGCTGCGGGCGCCGAGTGGCGACACGCGGGCTGCTCGATGTGCCTGGGTATGAACCCGGATCAGCTGAAGCCGGGCGAGCGCTCCGCCTCCACCTCCAACCGCAACTTCGAGGGACGGCAGGGCAAGGGCGGCCGCACCCATCTCGTCTCCCCGCAGGTGGCCGCCGCCACAGCCGTCCTGGGGCACCTCGCCTCCCCGGCCGACCTGTCCGACGTCGACGCACGCACGCCCGCGGGGGTCTGAGAATCATGGAAGCCTTCACCACGCACACCGGCCGTGCCGTCCCGCTGCGTCGCAGCAACGTCGACACGGACCAGATCATCCCGGCCCACTGGCTGAAGAAGGTCACCCGCGACGGCTTCGAGGACGGTCTCTTCGAGGCCTGGCGCAAGGATTCCGAGTTCGTGCTGAACCGCCCGGAGCGGCAGGGCGCGACCGTGCTCGTCGCGGGGCCCGACTTCGGCACCGGATCCTCCCGCGAGCACGCGGTCTGGGCGCTGCAGAACTACGGCTTCAAAGCCGTGATCTCGTCTCGCTTCGCCGACATCTTCCGCGGCAACTCGCTCAAGAACGGCCTGCTCACGGTCGTGCTGCCGCAGGAGACGGTGGACAGGCTGTGGGAGCTGAGCGAGGCCGACCCGACCGCGGAGATCACCGTCGACCTGGTCGCGCGGCAGGTCCGAGCCGAGGGCGTCAGCGCCGAGTTCGAGCTCGACGAGAACGCCCGCTGGCGGCTCCTCGAGGGTCTCGACGACATCAGTCTCACTCTCACGAACGAAGCCGACATCGCGGCGTACGAGGCCGGCCGCCCGTCCTTCAAACCGCGCACGCTAGAGGTCTGATCAGCACGGATTCCGCACTGCGCCCCCTGCCGCACGGCAGGGGGCGCAGTGGCGTGTGAGGCTGGCGTTGAAACCCCGCCAAGCGACAACTCGCCCCAGGTGGCACAATCGGTGCATGGACCGCGAAAGCCAACTCGAGCTTCACCGGCTCGTCGCGGTCCGGCTCAAGGAGGCGCACACCAGGGTGCGCTCCCTGCAAGTCCCGGAGGACGTGCGTATGGCGCTGTCCCGGAAGCTGCTGATCATCACGTCCGCGGCCAAGCGCGATCTCGCCGGTGCGGCAAGGCGTCTGGACCGCTTCATGAAGGACATCGACGAAGGCCGCTTTCCCGAAGGGGGCTGAGGCCCTACCGAGCCGGCGCGACGGTCGAGTCGGTTGCGGCACAAGGGTGATTAGCCCGTTTCGTGTTTGATTTGCGGTATATATCTGCCTAACGTGCGAAAAGGCTTGAACAGTTTCGTTCCGGCAATGTCTCCGAAGGGGAAGACGTGAACAAGGCGCAGCTCGTAGAAGCGATTGCCGACAAGATGGGCGGCAGGCAGAACGCCGCCGAGGCTGTCGACGCGGTACTGGACGCGATCGTGCGTGCAGTTGTCTCCGGGGAACGGGTCTCGGTCACCGGCTTCGGCTCGTTCGAGAAGGTGGACCGCCCCGCCCGGTACGCCCGGAACCCGCAGACCGGCGAGCGCGTCCGGGTCAAGAAGACCTCGGTGCCCCGCTTCCGCGCGGGTCAGGGCTTCAAGGACCTGGTCAGTGGCTCCAAGAAACTGCCGCGGGGCGGCGAGGTCGCCGTCAAGAAGGCGCCCAAGGGCAGCCTCCAGGTCGCGGCGGCCAAGAAGGCCGTCACCAAGAAGGCGGCCGCGAAGAAGGTCACGGGGAAGAAGGCCGCACCGGGCAAGAAGGCCGCGGCCAAGAAGGCCCCCGCGAAGAAGGCCCCCGCGAAGAAGGTGACCGCGAAGAAGGCCCCGGCGAAGAAGACCACCGCGAAGAAGACGACGGCCAAGAAGGCCGCGGCGAAGAAGACCACCGCGAAGAAGGCCCCGGCCAGGAAGGCCGCGGCCAAGAAGGCTCCGGCGCGCAAGACCAGCGCCCGCAAGACCACCGCGAAGAGGGCGGCAGCAAGGTAGTAACTCCTTAAGCGCCGGGCCGGACTCCCCTCGGGGAGCCCGGCCCGCGGTGTGTCCGGGGGCTTACGGGGACCCGGTGCGTGTACGAGGACCCGGCGCGCGTGCGGGAACCGGGCAGGCCGACCGTTTCAGAGGGCCTGCAGCTTCAGAGGGTCTCCAGTTTCAGAGGGTCTGCAGTGTCACCAGGGCGATCCGGCGGCCCGCGCCCTCGCCCTCCACCTCGATCCGCACCCGCTGACCGGGCCGCAGCAGCCGCAGCCCGCCCGCGTCGAACGCCGCCGCGTCGAAGGCCAGCGGAGTCCCGTCGTCGAGCAGCACGCTGCCGCTCCGGGTCTCGGAGTCGTACGTGAACGCGGTCGCCTGCATGCGCTTCAGCCTAGTCCGTGATCAGCAGCCCGGCCGCAGCGGCCGCCGTCCTCGGGCCCACGCCCAGTGCCAGCGCCGCGAGCAAGTCCTCGCGGGTGTCCACGTCGCGCCGTACGGACTCCACTCCGTCCAGCAGGATCTCGCGCGCCCCGGAGGCCCTGTGCCGGTCTCGCGAGGGCCCTCCGAACGCCGGGGCCAGGTCCACCCCGCGCGCTGCCGCCAGAAATGTCGTGCCGATCCCCGCCGCATCGGCCAGAAACGTCCGCGGAAATGCCCCTGCCGCCGCCAGAACGCGGGCCAGCTCGGCAGGGCGCAGTGCCGGCAGGTCGGCGTTGAGCGCCGCCACCCGCGACTCCGGGCGCTCACCCCGCACCCACCGCGCTCCGTGCGCGAGCGCCGCGTTCAGCCCCGCTCCCGGGGCGTCCGGCAGGGTACGGGCGCCGAGCGCGGACAGTTCGGCACGCGCGAGCGGATCGTCGGTGACCACCACCACATCCCGTACGTCCGCACAGCCGAGCGCGGCGGCCACCGTGTCCTGGGCGAACGCGAGCGCGAGGCCGGGGCGCAGGCCGGCCCCCGCCGCCTCCGCGAGCCTGCTCTTGGCCAAGGACAGCGGCTTGAGGGGCACCACAAGGGACCATCCGCCGCCCGCCGCGGCCTCTCCGACTCTTCGCATCGCCCTCATTCTCGCCTGCCACGGAATACGCCCTCGCAGCCGCCCGGGAGCAGCGGGGTTACGGTGTTCTCGACAGACCGGGACCCTGGGGCGACACTTGTGCGGCTGTCCGTCCGCAGCTCAGCAGGTCCCACGAGGAGGGTGTCCGAGTGTCCCGCCGCAGAATCGGCTTCTGGTACCGCCTGGCCGCGGTCATCGCAAAACCGCCGCTGGTGGTGCTGTTCAAGCGGGACTGGCATGGAATGGAGCACATTCCGGCCGACGGTGGATTCATCACGGCGGTCAATCACAACTCGTATCTCGACCCGCTGTCGTATGCGCACTTCCAGTACAACAGCGGACGCGTCCCGCGATTCCTCGCAAAGGCCGGACTCTTCAAGGCGCCGTTCGTCGGCGCGATGCTCCGCGGAACCGGCCAGATCCCCGTCTACCGCGAGTCCACCGACGCCATAGACGCCTTCCGGGCCGCCGTCGACGCGATCGAGCGCGGCGAGTGCGTGGCCTTCTACCCCGAGGGCACCCTCACCCGCGACCCCGACCACTGGCCGATGCTGGGCAAGACCGGCGCTGCCCGCGTCGCGCTGCTCACCAAGGTGCCCGTCATCCCCGTCGCGCAGTGGGGCGCCAACCACGTCATGCCGCCGTACGCCAGGGAGAAGAAGCTGCGCCTCTTCCCGCGCAAGACGCTGCGCGTGAAGGCCGGTCCGCCGGTGGACCTCTCGGCCTACTACGGGCTCGAGCCGACCGCCGAGGTGCTGCGCGCCGCCACCGACAAGATCATGGCGGCGATCACGGAACTCCTCGCCGATCTGCGCGACGAGCCCGCGCCCGCCGAGCCGTACGACCACCGTCGCGCCCGCGCGGAACAGCGCAGGAAGGCGCGGCAGCAGGCGGCGGAGAAGCAGGCCGCGAAGGAGAAGGCGGCGAAGGAGCAGGGGGAGAGCAAGTGACGCGCTGCGCCGTCTTCGGCACCGGATCCTGGGGCACGGCCTTCGCGATGGTGCTCGCCGACGCGGGCTGCGAGGTGACCCTGTGGGGCCGCCGCGCCGAGCTGGCCGAGGCCATCAACACCGGCCGTACGAACCCCGACTACCTCCCCGGGACCGAGCTGCCCGCCTCCGTGACCGCCACCACCGACCCCGCGGAGGCCGCCCGCGGTGCCGAGTTCACGGTCCTCGCCGTGCCCTCCCAGACGCTGCGCGGCAACCTCGCCCGGTGGGCGCCGCTGCTGCCCGCGGACACCGTGCTCGTCAGTCTCATGAAGGGCGTCGAACTCGGCACCGCCAAGCGCATGAGCGAGGTCGTCGAGGAGGTGGTCGCCAAGGCCTCCGCTGCGGGCCCCCCCGACGAAGTCAGGAGGAGGGTCGCCGTGCTCACCGGGCCCAATCTCGCCCGGGAGATCGCCGCCCGGCAGCCCGCCGCGGCCGTCGTCGCCTGCATCGACGAAGCGGTGGCCCAGCGCCTCCAGACCGCCTGCCACACCCCGTACTTCCGCCCGTACACCAACACCGACGTGGTCGGCTGCGAGCTGGGCGGCGCGGTCAAGAACGTCATCGCGCTGGCGGTCGGCATCGCCGACGGCATGGGGCTCGGCGACAACGCCAAGGCCTCCCTCATCACCCGCGGACTGGCCGAGACCACCCGGCTCGGTCTCGCGATGGGCGCGGTCGCGCACACCTTCGCCGGCCTCGCGGGCATGGGCGACCTCGTCGCCACCTGCTCATCCCCCCTGTCCCGCAACCACACCTTCGGCACCAATCTCGGCCGGGGCATGACGCTGGAGGAGACCATCGCGGTCACCAGCCAGACCGCGGAGGGCGTCAAGTCCTGCGAGTCCGTGCTCGATCTGGCCCGGCGGCACGGCGTCGACATGCCTATCACGGAGACCGTCGTCGGCATCGTCCACGAGGGAAAGCAGCCGCTCGTCGCGCTGAAGGAGCTGATGTCGCGCAGCGCCAAGGCCGAGCGGCACTGACGTGGCCCGAACTGTTCGGTAGGGTCGTCGCGATATGAGCAGCGAGCACTCCTCCCAGAGCCCCAAGCCGCGCGTGGCCGTCGTCTTCGGCGGACGCAGCTCGGAACACGCCATCTCCGTGGTTACCGCGGGCGCCGTCCTGCGTGCCATCGACCGCACGCGGTACGACGTGCTGCCGATCGGCATCACGCCCGACGGCCGCTGGGCGCTGACCGCCGACGCCCCCGAGCGGATGGCGATCGCCGACCGGAAGCTGCCCAGCGTCGAGCAGCTCGCCGAGTCGTCCGAGGGCGCCGTGCTGCTGCCGGTCGACCCGGCCAGCCGCGAGGTCGTCTATACCGAGCCGGGCTCGGTGCCCAAGGTGCTCGGCGAGGTCGACGTCGTCTTCCCCGTGCTGCACGGCCCTTACGGCGAGGACGGCACCATCCAGGGCCTGCTGGAGCTCTCCGGGGTGCCGTACGTCGGCTCGGGCGTCCTCGCCTCGGCCGTCGGCATGGACAAGGAGTACATGAAGCGGGTGTTCATCTCCTACGGGCTGCCCGTCGGCCCGTACGAGGTGATCAGGCCCCGCGAGTGGGAGTGCGATCCGGCCGCCGCCCGCAAGAAGATCGTGGACTTCGCCGGCGACCACGGCTGGCCGGTCTTCGTCAAGCCCTCGCGCGCGGGCTCCTCCATGGGCATCACCAAGGTCGACGGACTCGAGGGCCTGGACGAGGCCATCGAGGAGGCCAGGCGCCACGACCCCAAGATCCTCGTGGAGTCGCTGCTGCGCGGCCGGGAGATCGAGTGCGGAGTGCTGGAGTTCGAGGACGGGCCGCGCGCGAGTGTCCCCGCCGAGATCCCCGCGGTGTCGGCCCACGACTTCTACGACTTCGAGGCCAAGTACATCGACTCCGCTGCGGGAATCGTGCCCGCGCCGCTCACCGAAGAGGAGACCGCGCGCGTCCAGGACCTGGCCGTACGGGCCTTCGACGCCGCCTCCTGCGAGGGCCTGGTCCGCGCGGACTTCTTCCTGCTGGAGAACGGGGAGTTCGTGATCAACGAGATCAACACGATGCCGGGCTTCACGCCGATCTCGATGTACCCGCGGATGTGGCAGGAGAGCGGCGTGAGCTACCCGGAGCTGGTGGACCGGCTGATTCAGGCCGCGCTGCGCCGCCCCACCGGGCTGCGCTGAGCGCGGCTCCCCACAAGCCGTACGGGTGGCTCCCCACAAGCCGTACAGGCCCCGGGCTCCCCGGTCCGGGGCTCACAGCTCCGTCGGCACGGTCTTCTTCACGGCATCCGCGAATTCGGTCAGGGCGCCGGTCTCGGGGGCGTACTTCCCCGGGACCGTCACCTCGACGAACGCCTTGCGCCCCGTGGTGGTGAACCGGAAGCCGTCCTCCTGCTTCTCCAGCAGCCACAGGACGCCGTTGACCTCCACCCCCTCCGCCGTGGGGTTGTAATGTGCACCCCCAGGCGTCAGCAGCTCGGGCCGCGGCACCCCGCAGCGCAGCTGCACCGCGGGGTCGCCCCAGTCCGCGGCGAAGTCGGAATCGGGCCCGTCCTCGCTCCGGTCGAGCCCGTCAACGGTCCTGGGCAGCCGCTGATGCAGCGCCCGGCAGACCTCGGCGACCTGCGCCGACGGCGTGGGAACCGGGCGGGCGCCGTCGTCGTCGGTGAAGGAACAGCCCACGATGCCGGACACGCCGAGTGCGGTCAGGAGCACGGCGGCGGGCAGGCGGAACAGCCGGCGAGGAGAATCACTCACCGGCCGAGCATAGACGGGGGCTACAGATGAACGACCGGGCAGGTCAGGGTGCGCGTGATGCCGTCCACTTGCTGAACCTTCGCGACCACCATGCGACCGAGCTCGTCGACCGTGTCGGCTTGCGCGCGCACGATCACGTCGTAAGGTCCGGTCACGTCCTCGGCCTGGATCACCCCCGGGATCTTGGCAATCGTCTCGGCGACGGTCGACGCCTTGCCGACCTCGGTCTGGATCAGGATGTACGCCTGTACCACGGAACCTCCAGGGCGGCCACGAGGATCATGTGGAGAGAAGGGACGCCACGGTATCGCGTCGCCGAGCGGCACGGGGAGACCCGCGCGGCCCACGGCGTGCTCCGCGCGGCGGACAGGAACGACTTGTTGACGGTACCGACACCATTGTGGGCACGCGAGCGCAATACCACTGGGGCAGAAGGGGCACACCGATGAAGGGCACCGTGGGCGAGCTGGGGGAGTTCGGGCTCATCAGGGAGCTGACCTCACGGCTCACCACCACCCCCGCCGTACGGCTCGGACCGGGGGACGACGCCGCGGTCGTCGCCGCGCCGGACCGGCGGGTCGTGGCCAGTACGGATGTACTGCTGGAGGGTCGGCACTTCCGCCGCGACTGGTCCACGGCGTACGACGTCGGGCGCAAGGCCGCCGCGCAGAACCTCGCCGACATCGCGGCCATGGGCGCCGTACCGACCGCCCTGCTGCTCGGCCTGGTCGTCCCCGCAGACCTGCCCGTGACCTGGACGACCGAGCTGATGGACGGCATCCGCGACGAATGCCAGGTGGCGGGCGCGGCGGTGGTCGGCGGCGACGTCGTACGCGGCGACACCATCACCGTCGCCATCACCGCGCTCGGCGACCTGCGCAACCAGGAGCCGGTGACGCGGGCCGGGGCCCAGCCGGGAGACGTGGTCGCGGTCACCGGGTGGCTGGGCTGGTCGGCGGCGGGGCACGCGGTGCTCTCCCGCGGCTTCCGCTCCCCGCGCGCGTTCGTCGAGGCGCACCGGCGTCCGGAGCCGCCGTACCACGCGGGTCCCGCGGCCGCAGGGCTCGGTGCCACCGCGATGACGGATGTCAGCGACGGACTCGTCGCCGACCTCGGGCACATCGCCGAGGCGAGCAAGGTGCGGATCAACCTGCGCTCCTCGGCGATCGACATCCCCACGCAGATGTCGGACATCGGGCAGGCGGTCGGCGTCGATCCGCTGACCTGGGTGCTGGGCGGGGGAGAAGACCACGCGATCGTGGCGACCTTCCCGCAGGACGTGAAGCTGCCGGCCCGCTGGCGGGTCATCGGCGACGTGCTCAACCCCTCGGCGCTGCCGCAGGTGACGGTGGACGGGGCGCCCTGGGACAAGGCGGGCTGGGACCATTTCGGGGACATCGAGGACGCCCGCTAGACCACCGCTGGACCCACTAGATTCGCCGGTATGCAGAACCATCCACGGGTGCCGCCCCGCGTGCTGACCGTCGCCGGATCCGACTCCGGCGGCGGGGCGGGCATTCAGGCCGACCTCAAGACGATGCTGGCGCTCGGCGTGCACGGCATGAGCGTGCTCACGGCGGTCACGGCCCAGAACTCGCAGGGCGTGCAGGGCGCGTGGGAACTGCCCGCCGATGCCGTACGAGCGCAGTTCCGCAGCGTCGTCGACGACATCGGCGCAGAGGCCGTGAAGACCGGCATGCTCGCCACGGCGGAGCTGGTGGACACGGTCGCGGAGTTGCTGGCGGGCGTCCAAGCGCCGGTCGTCGTCGACCCGGTGAGCGTCTCCAAGCACGGCGATCCGCTGCTCGCCGCCTCGGCGCTCGACTCGGTCCGCACGAAACTGCTGCCGCGCGCGACGGTCGCCACCCCGAACACGGACGAGGTGGCGCAACTCACCGGTGTGCGGGTGTCGGCGGAGGAGGATCTGCGCAGGGCGGCGGAAGCGGTGCTCGAATTCGGCCCGCGCTGGGCCCTGATCAAGGGCGGGCACCTGGACGGCGACGCCGTGGATCTGCTGACGGACGGCGCGGAGGAGCACTGGCTCAGGGCCGGCCGGCTCGACAACCGGCACACGCACGGCACCGGCTGCACGCTCGCGAGCGCGATCGCGGCGCAGCTGGCGAAGGGGCAGTCGGTGCCGGAGGCGGTGACCGCGGCGAAGGAGTACGTGACGGGCGCGATAGCGGCGGGTTTCCCGCTGGGAAGGGGCATCGGCCCCGTGGACCACGGCTGGGTTGTGGGCAGCCGTTCCGCAGGGCGGAACGGGTGGGCACAACCCGACCACCGGCCCGCACCCGAACGCGAAACGTGAACCGGAACGACCCCAACGCAAAAAGCCGGCCCACCGCGAGGTGGACCGGCTCAGGCAACCGGCGAGGGCTGCGCTACGACGGAAACGTCAGCGCGAGACCTTGCCCGCCTTGATGCACGAGGTGCAGACGTTGAGCCGCTTCGGCGTCCGCCCGACCACAGCGCGCACCGTCTGGATGTTGGGGTTCCAACGACGGCGAGTACGGCGGTGCGAGTGCGAAATGTTGTTGCCGAAGCCCGGCCCCTTGCCGCAGACGTCGCAGTTGGCAGCCACGGGTCACTCCAAAGACTTCAGATGCACTTACAGTGAAATCCGGCGTCGCCGAGATCAGTCGCTGACCGGCAGTGCCAGGTGGGAAATGCCCGATTCTCATCGGGCAACCGGAGCAGCATACAACGACCGCTTCCGTACAACGAAACTACCATGGTCGGCCGGGCCCCCGCCCCTGGCAGGCCCCGGCCCCGCGGCTACCCTGCGGAGCAATTCCCTCCGCCCCGGTCCGAGGAGGACGCAGGTGCCGCACACCCTCGACGCCACCACGGTACGTACGTGGTGCGGGCTGGCCCTCGAGGCTCTGGGCCAGGCCCGTGAGGGAATCGACGCGATCAACGTCTATCCGGTCGCGGACGGGGACACGGGCACGAATCTCTATCTCACGCTCGAGTCGGCGGCGCAGGCCGTCGACGCGGTCTTCGCGGCCCATGCGGCGGTGGCCGACGAGGAAGGCCCCGCGCTCCCCGACGCCGTACGCGCCATGGCCCACGGCGCGCTGATCGGTGCGCGCGGCAACTCCGGCACGATCCTCGCGCAACTGCTGCGCGGCATGGCGGAGGTGCTGGCCGCGGCCGCGTCCGAGGGCGGCGCCCCCTCGGCTCGGTCCGCCGCATCCGCTCCGTCCGCCGCTCCGTCCACCGCTCGGTCCGCTTCGTCCGCCGCGGACGCGGAACTGCTGCGTCGGGCGCTGCGCCGGGCCGCAGAGTCCGCCTACGAGGCCGTCGCGCACCCGGTCGAGGGCACGGTCCTCACGGTGGCGGGCGCCGCGGCCGACGCGGGCGAGCGCGCGGTGGGCGGTGCGGCGGACGTGGCGCGCGCTGCGTACGAGGGGGCGTGTGCCGCCCTTGACGCGACTCCCGCGCAGCTCGACGTCCTGGCCACTGCCGGAGTGGTCGACGCGGGCGGCTGCGGCCTCGTCACCGTTCTGGGCTCCCTGGTCGAGGCCGTGACGGGCGAAACGGCCATGGGCCCCATCGGAGCGGTCCCGGCCCCGTACGGGGGAACCGCCTCCCGCCATCCCACGGCGGCGGCCAGTCGGCTGCCTGCCGGGGCCGGAAGCGCCGCGGCGTCATCGAGAGGCGGGGACACGGCAGCTGCCCCGGCGGGCGACCGCCACGCCACAGCCGCGGCCCCGGCCCCGAGGCGTGCCGAAGCTGCTGCCCCGGGGTGTGCCGAGGCCGCGGGCCGGGGGCGCGCCGACGCCGCCTCAGGGAGCGCCGGCGCCGCGGCCGGGCTGCCGGGCCCGACGGGGTCGACAGTCCGCGGGGCAGTCGGCGCCGCTGCCCGCGAGCCGGGCACCCGGCGGGACGCCGCGTCCGCCCGGTCCCCCGTGTCCGGTCTCGCGGACGGAGGCTCGGCGGAGGAGTCCACTTCTGCCGTCGCAGCGCCCGCCCTCCTCGACGGCGAAGAGGTCACCGATTCCCCCGGCAAGGCGCCCGACGCTGCCTTCGGCGTCCCCGGTGGGGGTTCCGCCGGAGCGGAGGCCGCATCTTCCGAGGGTTGCTCGGCCGCCGCGTCCAGCGGGGCGGGCGACGCCCGCCGGCCCGTCGTCCATGACACCGACGCCGCCTCCGGTCGTCCGGGCGAGGGAACGGGCCTGTGGCCCGCGGCGCCCGAGGAGCAGGGCCCGGCGGGCTCGGCCTGCGCGCCGCCCGCCGTGGGTGCGGACGCCGCCACCTCCGTTCCTCAGGGCCGCCCGGACGAGGCACCCGGCGCCGTCTCCGGCCACCCCGGCGAGGGGGCCAGCCCGGGGCCCGCCTACGAGGTGATCTACCTGCTGGAGGCGTCCGACGACGCCGTCGCCGTACTGCGGGAGCGGCTCGACGCGCTCGGGGACTCGCTCGTCGTCGTCGGCGGTGACGGACTGTGGAACGTGCATGTGCACGTGGACGACGCGGGTGCGGCCGTCGAGGCCGGAGTCGACGCCGGGCGTCCGTACCGGATCCGGATCACCCACTTCGGCGCGGTCGCCGTGGCCCCGGAGAGCGCACCGGGCCCACCGGGCCCACCGGGAGCCTCCGGCGCCCCGCGCGAGGAGCACGAGCGCGTGCAGCGCGCCGTCGTGGCCGTCGTACCCGGCGAAGGGCTCGCCGGGCTGTGCCGGGAGGCCGGCGCGACCGTGGTCACCGCGCGCCCCGGGGAGCCGCCCGCCAGCGGAGAGCTCGTGGAGGCCATCCGCCGGGCCCACGCGCGCGAGGTCGTGCTGCTGCCCAACGACCCGGCCCTGCGGCACACCGCCGGCGCGGCCGTCGAGCAGGCGCGCGCCGAGGGCGTACGGGTCGCGCTCATCCCGACACGCGCCGGCGTCCAGGGCATCGCCGCGCTCGCCGTGCACGAGCCGGACCGCCGCTTCGACGAGGACGTCGTCGCCATGACCTCCGCGGCCGGCGCCACCCGGTACGCCGAACTCGCCGTCGCCGAGCGGCAGTCGTGGACCACGGCCGGAGTCTGCGAGGCCGGGGACGTCCTCGGCCTGATCGACGGGGACGTCGCCGTGATCGGCGCCGACCTGTTCGGAACCGCCACGACCGTGCTCGACCGGATGCTCGCCGCGGGAGGCGAGCTGGTCACGCTGGTGCTCGGCTCGGGGATCCCCGACGACCTCGGTGAGCGGCTCGAGGCGCACGTACGGGATGCTCATCTCGCCGTCGACACCGTGGTCTACCGGGGCGGCCAGCCGTCCGTACCGCTGCTCATGGGCGTGGAGTGAGGCGGCGGCCGAGCCGCGCGGGCACGGCTCGGCCGTCGTAGGGGCTCGTTCTGTCACACCGATGGTGTGCAATGGACAGCGTGCCCGCGCTGGATGAATCCCTGAAGAAGACGGTCGGCGGCAACACCGCGAAGGTGATGGCCGACCAGCTCGGCCTGCACACGGTGGGCGACCTCCTCCACCACTACCCGCGGCGGTATGCCGAGCGCGGCGAGCTGACCCGGCTCGCCGACCTCCCCCTCGACGAGCACGTGACGGTCGTCGCGCAGGTCGCCAAGGCGGCGAAGAGGACCTTCAACCGCGGCAAGGGCGTCCGGCTCGAGGTCGTGGTCACCGACGGCAGCGGCTCGCTCACGCTGGTCTTCTTCGGCCGCGCCGCGCACCACCACGAGCGGGAGCTGCTGCCGGGCCGGCGCGGCATGTTCGCGGGCAAGGTCTCCGTCTTCAACCGCGTCCGCCAGCTCGCCCACCCCGACTACGAGCTGCTGGACCGCGCCGGGGGCGCCGACGCGGCCGAGGCGGTGGACGCGTTCGCGGGCCGGCTGCTGCCGCTCTACCCCGCCTGCAAGCAGCTCCCGTCCTGGAAGATCGCCAAGTCGGTGGGCGCGCTCCTGGACACCTTCGAGGCCGACGGCTGGCGGGACCTCGCCGACCCGCTGCCCGCCGGGCTGCGGGAGAGCCGGGGCCTCGCGGCCCTCCCCGAGGCGTTCCGCAAGGTTCACCGACCGCGCACCAAGGCCGATATCGCCGAGGCCCGTGACCGCCTCAAGTGGGACGAGGCGTTCGTGCTCCAGGTCGCCCTGGCCCGCCGCCGGTTCGCGGACGGGCAGCTGCCCGCCGTACCGCGCCTGCCGCGCGAGGGCGGGCTGCTCGACGCCTTCGACGGCAAGCTGCCATTCACCCTCACCGAGGGCCAGCGGAAGGTCTCGCAGGAGATCTTCGGCGACCTCGCCACCGAACACCCCATGCACCGGCTCCTCCAGGGCGAGGTGGGCTCCGGCAAGACCATGGTCGCCCTGCGCGCGATGCTCGGCGTCGTGGACGCGGGCGGGCAGGCCGCGATGCTCGCGCCGACCGAAGTGCTCGCCCAGCAGCACCACCGCTCCATCGTCGAGATGATGGGCGAGCTGGCCGAGGGAGGCATGCTGGGCGGAGCGGAACAGGCCACCAAGGTGGTGCTGCTGACCGGTTCGATGGGCGTCGCGGCCCGCCGTCAGGCGCTGCTCGACCTGGTCACCGGCGAGGCCGGAATCGTCATCGGTACGCATGCGCTGATCGAGGACAAGGTCCAGTTCCACGACCTGGGTCTGGTCGTGGTCGACGAGCAGCACCGCTTCGGTGTGGAGCAGCGGGACGCGCTGCGCTCCAAGGGCAAGCAGCCCCCGCACCTGCTGGTGATGACCGCGACCCCGATCCCGCGCACCGTCGCGATGACCGTCTTCGGCGACTTGGAGACCTCCGTCCTGGACGAGCTGCCGGCCGGGCGGTCGCCGATCGCCAGCCATGTCGTACCGGCCCAGGACAAGCCGCACTTCCTCACGCGCGCGTGGGAGCGGGTGCGCGAGGAGGTCGAGGGCGGGCACCAGGCGTACGTGGTGTGCCCGCGTATCGGCGACGAGGAGGACGACAAGGCGGCGAAGGGGCGGAAGTCGCCTGAGGACGAAGCGGAACGGCGGCCGCCGCTGGCCGTGCTGGAGGTCGCGGAGCAGCTGACGAAGGGGCCACTCGGCGGCCTGCGGGTGGAGATCCTGCACGGCAGGATGCAGCCCGACGCCAAGGACGACGTGATGCGTCGGTTCGCCGCGGGGGAGGTGGACGTCCTCGTCGCGACCACGGTCATCGAGGTGGGGGTGAACGTGCCGAATGCCACGGTGATGGTGATCATGGACGCGGACCGGTTCGGCGTCTCGCAGCTGCACCAGCTGCGCGGCAGGGTCGGCCGCGGCACGGCCCCCGGACTGTGCCTGCTGGTCAGCGACATGCCCGAGGCGAGCCCGGCGCGGGCGCGGCTGGCCGCCGTGGCCGCCACCCTCGACGGCTTCGAGCTGTCCCGGATCGACCTGGAGCAGCGGCGCGAGGGGGACGTGCTGGGACAGGCGCAGTCGGGCGTCCGCTCCTCCCTGCGGATGCTCGCCGTCATCGAGGACGAGGAGGTGATCGCGGCGGCCCGCGAGGAGGCCGTGGCGATCGTCTCCGCGGACCCCGAGCTGACCGGACTCCCGGAACTGCGCACGGCATTGGACGCCCTGCTGGACGCCGAGCGCGAACAGTTCCTGGACAAGGGCTGACGCCCGCGGCGAAGCGACGGGAGCGGCATGCCCCCCCCGCGACAGCGGCATGCGCCCCGCGCGACGGCGGCATGCGCCCCAACCCCCCTTGGCCGCTGGGCCGGTTGTCAGACCCCCTTGGGAGAATGGAGCGAGTCCGAACCGATCCGACCGGTGATCGGCTGACCGTGGACCACAGGGGGCTCAACTCATGGCATTCCGGCATCTCAACGAACTGCCGCTCGGCGACAAGATCTTCCGGATCGAGCTGGCGAGCGACGACGACTCCACCGTCACCATCACCCTGACCGGCTGGCACGAGGACGCCCCGGAGATCCTGCTCGCCTCCGGCGCGCTCACCGTGCCGCTCACCGAGGTCCCGCCCCTCCGCATCGCGCTCAACCGCGCCCTGCGCGCCCTCGCCCTCGTCGCCGACGTCGCCGAGCCGATCCCCGACCGGGACGTCCTGCGCGAGCTGTTCCCCGGCCATGGCGCGCCCTGGGTGCCCCGGCACGAGGAGGACCTCACCCGCCGTTTCCACGACGGCGAGACGATCGCCCGGATAGCCGCCCGCTTCGGCCGTACTCCCGACTCGGTGCGTACGAAGCTCCGCGAGCTCGGCCACGACCCGCGCCGCCCCGAGTACTGCCCGCCCGACGGCTGCCTGTCCTGGTCGCGGTACGCCTCGCCCGCGCTCGTCGGCGGGGCCGAGGATCCGGCACAGGACTGACGGAGACGGCCGGAGGCGTCCGGCCGCGGCCCGACGCCATATCGTGGAGGGGCAGCGGCCGTGCGGGGCCGCCGCCCCGCCCACGAAGAAGGACCGGACACCCCATGACCCGCGTGATCGCCGGAGCCGCCGGCGGACGCCGCCTGGCCGTACCGCCGGGCACCGGCACCCGTCCCACCTCCGACCGGGCGCGCGAGGGCCTGTTCTCCACCTGGGAGTCGCTGCTCGGCACCCTGCACGGCACCCGGGTCCTGGACCTGTACGGCGGCTCCGGCGCTGTCGGCCTGGAGGCGCTCTCCCGCGGCGCCGCGCATGTGCTGCTGGTCGAGGCCGACACCCGGGCCGCCCGGGTCATACGGGAGAACGTCCGCGTGATCGGCCTGCCGGGCGCCGAGGTCCGTGCCGGCAAGGCCGAGCAGTTCCTCTCGGGACCGGCCCCCGAGGTCCCGTACGACGTGGTGTTCCTCGACCCCCCGTACGCGGTCACCGACGACGATCTCCGCGAGATCCTCCTCACACTCCGCACGGAAGGGTGGCTCGCGGGTGATGCACTCGCCACCGTGGAGCGCAGCACCAGAGGCGGGGAATTCCGGTGGCCGGCCGGATTCGAGGGCCTGCGGGCCCGTCGCTACGGCGAGGGCACGCTTTGGTACGGTCGCGCCGCCTCGACGCGCACCACAGCACCACCCACCCGCGTGTCATGACCGGACCGGAGAGCGAGGAACCACTGTTGCGCCGCGCCGTCTGTCCGGGGTCCTTCGACCCCGTCACCAATGGACACCTCGACATCATCGGCCGCGCCTCGAAGCTGTACGACGAGGTGTACGTAGCCGTGATGATCAACAAGTCGAAGCAGGGCCTGTTCACCGTCGAGGAGCGGATAGATCTCCTCCGCCAGGTCACCGCCGAGTACGGCAATGTCAAGGTCGAGGCCTTCCACGGCCTCCTGGTCGACTTCTGCAAGCAGCGCGACATCCCGGCCATCGTCAAGGGCCTGCGCGCCGTCAGCGACTTCGACTACGAGCTGCAGATGGCCCAGATGAACAACGGCCTCTCCGGCGTCGAGACCCTCTTCGTCCCCACCAACCCCACCTACAGCTTCCTCTC
Source organism: Streptomyces sp. 8N616 (assembly GCF_052246385.1). Lineage (NCBI taxonomy): Bacteria > Bacillati > Actinomycetota > Actinomycetes > Kitasatosporales > Streptomycetaceae > Streptomyces > Streptomyces sp. 8N616. The sequence continues at coordinate 46,217 of NZ_JBQQBY010000028.1, forward strand.
CTCCAGCCTGGTCAAGGAGGTCGCGGCCTGGGGCGGCGACGTCTCCCACCTCGTCCCGCCGCTGGTCCTGGAGGCGCTGAGAAAGCGGTTCGGCGAGCGCGACGCGTGACCGCGGGCGCCACCCCGCCCGGCACCGTCGATCTGACAGTCAGTCAGCAGGTGTCGGCAAGGTGCCCCGAAGTCGTACAGTCGTCACGACCCGACCCATCCCGGTAGAGAGTGGCGAGCGCCAAGGTGGACGTGCAGAAGAAGCTCGACGAGATCGTCGGGACCGTCGGCAGCGCCCGGTCCATGCCCATGTCGGCCTCGTGCGTGGTCAACCGCGCCGAGCTGCTCGCCATGCTCGAAGAGGTCCGCGCCGCCCTCCCCGGCTCCCTCGCCCAGGCACAGGAGCTGCTCGGCGGCCGCGACCGGATGGTCGAGGAGGCCCGCGCCGAGGCGGAGCGGATCATCCAGTCCGCGCACGCCGAGCGCGGCTCGCTGGTCTCCGGCACCGAAGTGGCCCGCAGATCCCAGGAGGAGGCCGACCGCATCCTCGCCGAGGCCCGCCGCGAGGCCGAGGAGATCCGCGCCGAGGCCGACGACTACGTCGACAGCAAGCTCGCCAACTTCGAAGTGGTCCTCACCAAGACCCTCGGCTCCGTCGACCGCGGCCGCGAGAAACTGCTCGGCCGCGGCCCCGGACTGGACGAGCACGGTTACGCGGACGAGGACGCGCCCGAGTACAGCCCCGACCCCGCCACCCTCCGCGAGCGCGCCGACGCGTACGTGGACACCAAGCTCGGCGCCTTCGAGGCCGTACTGGCCAAGACCCTGGAGGCGGTCGGCCGCGGGCGGCAGAAGCTGCACGGCCGGCGCGCCACGGACGAGCTGGGCGCGCACCTGGCCGCCCAGGACGGCATGGCGCACTCCCCGCAGACGAGCGACGCCGAGTACCTGGCCGGTCTGGCCGCCTCCCAGGAGCAGCCGCATCAGCCCCAGCAACCCCAAACCCAGCCGCAGGCGCAGCCCGAGCTCCAGCCCCAGCAGGACTACTACGCCCCCGCCGCGGCCTACCAGCAGGACCCGTACGGCTACCAGCAGCAGACCTACGCGCAGCAGGACGCCTACGGCTACCAGCAGCAGGACACGTACGCGTACCAGCAGCCGTACGACCCGAACGCGGCCTACGGCCACCAGCAGCAACAGCAGCACCAACAGCAGCACCAACAGCAGCACCAACAGCAGCACCAGCCCCCCGCGGCGGCGCTGGACGAGACGAGCCTGTTCGACACCAGCATGATCGACCTCGACCAGCTGCGGCAGTACGAGCAGGGCCGCTGATCGCTCACGGCAGGCGCGGATTGGGTCTCGGGCGGCCCGTCCAGTATCCTGTTTCTTCGGTCGCGCGTACGTCCGTGATCTCTGCTGCCCACAACACCGCGAGGTGTGCGGCAGCCAGTACCGCAGCGTAGAAAGCAGGAAGCCCTGAACGCCCGCCTCGACCACCGCAACCCCCTCGTGTTCGACACACACGAGCTGGGTCGGCGGCCTGGTGTGCTCCAGCGGCTGGCCCGCTCCGTCGACGCTCCCGCGGACCTCGGCATCGAGGTCATCGGGGTGCCCGGCGACGCGACCGTGGAGCTCGACCTCCGCCTGGAGTCGGTCATGGAAGGGGTGCTCGTCACGGGCACCGCCCGTGCACCGCTGACAGGGGAGTGCGTAAGGTGTCTGGAGCCGCTGGAGCGAGTGCTCGAAGCGGATTTCCAGGAGATGTTCTCCTACCCCGACGCCGATGACCGGAGCCGCGAAGCGGAGTCCGGCGACGACGCCGAGGACGAGGACTTGCTCTTCCTCGAGGACGGCATGTTCGACCTCGAGCCCGTGCTGCGCGACGCGGTGGTGCTCGCACTGCCGCTGCAGCCGGTGTGCCGGGAGGACTGCCCCGGACTGTGCCCCGAGTGCGGGGCGCGGCTCGCGGACGACCCGGACCACCACCACGACGCCGTCGACACCCGTTGGGCGGCACTGCAGGGACTCGCCGATTCACTCACGGGCGGCGAGAAGGACGACATGAGCGGCGCCGAAGCGGGCGCCGACGAGAAGCAGGAGAAGTAGCCGTGGCCGTTCCCAAGCGGAAGATGTCGCGCAGCAACACGCGTCACCGCCGGTCGCAGTGGAAGGCTGCGGTCCCCACCCTGGTGGCGTGCGAGCGCTGCCACGAGCCGAAGCAGCAGCACATCGCGTGCCCAAGCTGCGGCACCTACAACAAGCGTCAGGTCCTCGAGGTCTGATCGGCAGGGATACGGCTCCATGTCAGACGCCAACAAGCCGAAAAAGGCTCAGGCGGACACGGCCTCGTCCCACACGCTCTTGGAAGGGCGGCTCGGGTACCAGCTCGAGTCCGCCCTTCTGGTGCGTGCGCTGACCCACCGGTCCTACGCGTACGAGAACGGCGGGCTGCCCACCAACGAGCGCCTGGAGTTCCTCGGGGACTCCGTGCTCGGCCTGGTGGTCACCGACACGCTGTACCGCGTCCACCCCGACCTGCCCGAAGGCCAGCTGGCCAAGCTGCGGGCCGCGGTGGTCAACTCGCGCGCGCTGGCGGACGTCGGCCGCGGCCTCGACCTGGGCTCCTTCATCCGGCTCGGCCGGGGCGAAGAGGGCACCGGGGGCCGGGACAAGGCATCGATCCTGGCCGACACCCTCGAAGCGGTGATCGGCGCGGTCTACCTGGACAAAGGTCTCGACGCGGCCGCTGAGCTGGTGCACCGGCTCTTCGACCCCCTGATCGAGCGGTCCTCGAACCTCGGTGCGGGCCTGGACTGGAAGACCAGCCTCCAGGAGCTGACCGCGACGGAGGGGCTTGGGGTTCCCGAATACCTGGTCACCGAGACCGGGCCCGACCACGAGAAGACCTTCACGGCTGCTGCCCGCGTCGGTGGTGTCGCGTACGGCACCGGCACCGGCCGCAGCAAGAAGGAAGCCGAGCAGCAGGCGGCGGAGACCGCGTGGCGCGCGATCCGTGAGGCCGCGGATGCGGCTGCCGCGAAGGCGGAAGGCACCTCCGGCAACGGCACGCCCCCCGCCGCTCGCGACGCCGCGAAGGCGGATGGAAAGCCCGGCAACGGGACGCCTTCCGCCCCACGCGACGCCGCGGAAGGCGCCCGCCCCGCGGGCGCCGACCGCTCGGCTCACTAGCCACCCCCAGCGGATCAGTCACCAGCAGCGGGCTTCTCCCCTCAACCCATCCCTCCCCCACTCCAGGGGGCTACGCCCCCTGGACCCCCTAGGTCCGGGGGCTCCGAGTTGGGCGAAGGGGAGACCCGGGTCCCACAAGCAGGCGCCGCCTCCCGGCTCCCCGTATTCGGGCGGCAGCTCCGGTATCGGGTGGGGCTGTGTCCCTGTCCCCCGGGGTTCGGGGTGGAGCCCGGCTCGTCCTCTTGTCCCGGGGGCCCTGGCCCTGGGGTTCGGGGCGGAGGCGCGTCTCCGGGATGGGGACGGTCCTCCGGCTGTTGTGGGGACTCTCGCCCCCTGGACGGAGCTGTGCGGTGGCCTTCGTGTCTGGGGGTGGAGCCCAGTTCCGGGGTTGAGGCCGGCCCACGGCTCTGCCGGTGGAGCCTCATCCTGTGAGCAGGGCCCCTCGGGGCCTGGGGCGGAGCCCCAGCCCTCCCTTCCTGCCCACCCACCTGCCCAAAAGGGGGCGGGCGGGTGGGAAAATACCGGCGCGGAGCGCCGAGCAGCGGCCCCGCGGCCCGGCCGCGGAACGACGGGGGCGCACCCCCGTCGTATCAGCAACCCCCTCCGGAGGAGACCCCGTGCCAGAGCTGCCCGAAGTCGAGGTGGTCCGCCGCGGCCTGGACCGCTGGGTCTCCGGCCGCACCATCGCCGCCGTCCAAGTCCGGCACCCCCGCGCGATACGCCGCCACCTTGCCGGGGCGGCCGACTTCGCCGACCGGCTCGCCGGCGCCACCTTCGGACCGGCCCAGCGCCGCGGCAAGTACCTGTGGCTGCCCGTCGAGGGCACCGGCACCTCCGTACTCGGCCACCTCGGCATGAGCGGCCAACTGCTCCTCCAGCCCGAGACCGCCCCTGACGAGTCCCACCTCCGCATCCGCATCCGCTTCGCGGACGACGCACGGACCGAGCTCCGCTTCGTCGACCAGCGCACCTTCGGCGGCCTCTCGCTGCACCCCCAGGCGCCGGGGCAGGCCGACGGCCTCCCGGACGCCATCGCGCACATCGCGCGCGACCCGCTGGACCCCGCATTCGACGAGCCCGCCTTCCACGCCGCGCTGCGCCGCCGCCGTACGACGATCAAGCGCGCGCTGCTCGACCAGTCCCTCGTCAGCGGGGTCGGCAACATCTACGCCGACGAGGCCCTGTGGCGGTCGAAGCTGCACTACGACCGGCCGACGGCCACTATGACCCGGCCGCGGAGCGCCGAACTCCTGGGCCACGTACGGGATGTGCTGAACGCCGCCCTCGCCGTCGGCGGCACCAGCTTCGACAGCCTCTACGTCAACGTGAACGGCGAATCCGGCTACTTCGACCGCTCCCTGGACGCGTACGGCCGCGAGGACGAGCCGTGCCGCCGCTGCGGCACCCCGATCCGGCGCCGCCCCTGGATGAACCGGTCCAGCTACTACTGCCCCCGCTGCCAGCGCCGTCCGGCACGCAGAACCCTCGCGCCCCGCTGAGCGCGTCCCAGGCAGCTCCACACAGATCCCGGGCCGACCCCAGCCCGGCGCGGGTGAGCCACCCAAGGTCACTAATTGCCTATATTCAATGAGGTTTGTCCAACTTCGGTTCAGGGACTCCTCAAGATTCCTCATCGGCGTATGCGGAGGCGATGGTGACGGACGCGCCCACGGCGGTCGGCCTGGATAAGCCCAGTACAGCGCTCGGCGCCGCCCCGCCGGCCGCGCGTACGGAGAGCCCGGCGCGTACGGAGAGCCCTGCCCCCGCCGCCCCCGGCAGCCGCCTCCGCTGGTACCGGCCGCACACCTGGCCGCGCGAATGGCTCGTCCTCGCCGCGTACTGGGGCGCCTCCCGGCTGCTGATGCTCGCGCTGCTCCGCCAGGGCCACGACGACATCGCGCGCGAGGTCCACGTGCTCTACCACCGGTGGGATGCGCAGCTCAGGGGCGGCTCCTTCCCCGTCGGCGACGTCAGCTGGCAGTACCCGCCCGGCGCCGCCCTCGTCATGGTCGCGCCGGGCCTGGTGCCCGCCGTCAGCTATCTGCAGGGCTTCGTGCTGCTCATGCTGGCCTCCGACGCCGCGGTGCTGCTCGCGCTGACCGCGGCCGTGCACCGCCGCCGCGGGCGCAGCCTGGCGGGCGCATGGCTGTGGGCGGTCGGCCTGCCGCTGCTGCTGAGCCTGCCCCTCGCCCGCTACGACGTGCTGGTCACCGGCCTCACCGTCATCGCGCTGCTCGCGCTCCCCGCCGGCCCCCGGCTCGGCGGGATGCTCGCCGGGCTCGCCGCGGTGATCAAGGTTTGGCCGGTGCTGACCCTGCTGGGCACCCCGCGCGGCCGTACGACCCGCGACTCCTGGCTCGCGCTCGCCGCATCCGCGGGGCTTCTGCTCCTGCTGCTCGGGACCGCTTTCCGGGGCGCGTTCGACTTCCTCTTCGCACAGCAGGAGCGGGGCGTTGAGATCGAGTCGCTGGGCGGTACGGCGCTGCATGCAGCGCGGCTGTTCGGCTGGCCGGGACAGGTGCGGCACCAGTACGGCTCGTTCGAGTTCATCGGCCCGTACGTCTCCTCGGTGGCGCTGGCCTCGCTGCTGCTCACCGCCGCGGCCTTCGCGTGGCTGGTGCTGTGGCGGCTGCGGGCCCGCCGCTGGACCGAGGCCACGCCGTACGACGCGGCGCTCGCGGCCGTACTGCTCTTCACGGCGACCAGCCGGGTGATCAGCCCGCAGTACCTGATCTGGCTGTTCGGTCTCGCCGCCGTGTGCCTCACGGTGGGACGGACCACGCAGCGGCCGGCCGCTGTGCTGCTGCTCCTGGTGGCCGCGGTGACCACCGTCGACTATCCGCTGTTCTTCGGTGCGGTGGTGGGCAGTTCCTGGCAGGGCGTCGCGGTGGTGGTGCTGCGGAACGCCCTGCTGCTCGCGGCGACGCTGCTCTCCTGCGCCCGGCTGTGGCGGGCGACCGTACCGCGCCGCCCGCGCTCCACGGGCCGCGTGTCATAGCGCCGCCGACCCGGAAGCCGCCGGTCCAGAGGCCCAGAAGGCCGCCGGCGCACAAGCTCGGAAGGCCGGCGGCTCAGAAGCCGAAGTCCTGCGTCCACCAAGGGCCGCCGTCGCCGAACACCGCACCGACGCCCAGCTTCTTGTAATCGCAGTTGAGGATGTTGGCGCGGTGTCCCGGGCTCTCCATCCAGGCGTCCATCACGGCCTGCGGGTCATGCTGGCCGCGCGCGATGTTCTCGCCGCCCAGGCCGATGATGCCGAGGACGCCCGCCCGGTCCCACGGGTTCTCGCCGTCCGGGTCGGTGTGGTCGAAGAAGCCGCGATCCGCCATGTCCTCGCTGAAGGCCCCGGCCAGATCGGCGAGTTCCGGATCCGCGGCCACCGGGCGGCAGCCCGCCTGCTTCCGCTCCTTGTTGACCAGGCTCAGCACCTGGGCCTCGGCGGCCTTCTCGGTGCTCGGCACCTCGGGTGCGGGGGGCGTCGGCTTCTTCGGCGGGGGCGTGGCCGTACGGGACGGGCGCGGCGCCTTGCTGCGGTCCGCGGGCTTGGACGGCCGCTGCGACGGGGGCGCGGAGGGCTTCTCCGGGCTGCGGGTCTGGGAGGGGATCGCGGTGGGGGAGTGCGAGGCGGCCGAGCCGCGGTCCGACGGTGTCGAGCCGCGGCCCGCCGGGGTGGAGGACGGGGTGCCCTGCGGCTCGAGGTCCGGCAGGTCACCGGTCCGTACCCGGCTGCCCGGGTCGCTGCCACTGCCGACCGTGTACTCGCTGCCCCCGGGCACCAGCCCGGAGGCCATGGCGACTGCGCCCATCGCCATGGCGGCGGACGCGCCGAGGAGACCGGTCCGCACGGGAGCATAGCCGCGGCGCGCACCCCGGTGCCGGCCCGCGCCGGTCCTGGGCAGGGGAGTGGGGGCAGTGCGTCGGTGGCGGCCCATAGCTGCCTTCCTCCACATGCGTGGGAGCCAACACCTTCACTCGTCCGAGTGAGATTTCGTTGTGGCGTGACTGTACGGCATGACGCATGGGGTTGGAGTGCTCACTGAGCAATTGGCCGGTTAGCGTGCAGACATGAACGTAGATGTCCGGCTAACGGCGTGGGTCCGTGGCTGCGTCCAGGGCGTCGGTTTCCGCTGGTTCACCCGTGCGGAGGCCCTGGAGATCGGCGGACTCTCCGGCTTCGCATCGAACCTCTACGACGGCCGGGTGCAGGTCGTCGCCGAGGGACCGCGGGAGCGATGCGAGAAGTTGCTGGACTGGCTGCGCACCGGTGACACGCCCGGGGAGGTCAGCGGTGTGACGGATATCTGGGACATCCCGCGGGGCGGATACGACGGCTTCGAGATCCGCTGATCGGGCCCCGCCCCGCCCCTCCCGTAAGGCCTCCGCAACGGTTCCGAAGTGCTCCTGTCATGTGCGTGTGGCAGCCATGACCTGGTGGTTGCCAAGAACGCGCCGCCATGGAAGGCTGCGGCCGTAAGGATGATCTCCACGCCCCCGCGGGCCCCCCGGAGAGAGCCGCGCCGCGCACGCTGCCGCCGCGTGTCCCCGGGCCGCCCGGCTCTACGGCGTGTGATCGTGTTGACCGTCAAACCTTTTGGTGAGACGCTGGAATCCCCGCGCACCCTACCTGTTTGACATTGAGAACGACGGTGATGGCAGACACCGCGGGTGCGATATTCCCTCACGACCCACACCGCTTCGGTCGGTCACTCATTGTGGAGGACCATCCATCATGGCAAAGGCGCTTCTCGGTTACGTCGGCGGCTCCGACCCGCGACTCCTCGCCGAGATGCGACGGCTGCAGCAGCGCGTCCAGGACCTCGAATCCGAGCTCGTACGGATTCAGGCCGAGAACGACGCGCTCACGGCTGCCGCGCACCACGGCGACTCGCTGCTCGAAAGCATCGATATCGACGTACCCAAGGCGGAGCCTGCGCTCACCTGACCAAGCCATCACGATCGGCCGGTCGGGCTGCAACGTCAGCCGCTTGAGAATCTGCAAGGGACGCCTCGGCGTCCCTTCTTCCTTGTCCAGCTCGTCCAGCGGTCCTCCGTGGGCGCCTCCCTTACCGACTGATGTGCCCTGCGTTTCCTCACATGAAACTCGGTGAAACCCGAAGGCGAAGGTAGAGTCCGACGGCGTGCACCTCAAGAGCCTGACCCTGCGCGGGTTCAAATCCTTCGCGTCGGCCACGACACTGCGCTTCGAGCCCGGCATCACGTGCGTCGTGGGCCCCAACGGCTCCGGCAAGTCGAACGTCGTGGACGCGCTGTCCTGGGTCATGGGCGAACAGGGTGCCAAGTCGCTGCGCGGCGGCAAGATGGAGGACGTGATCTTCGCCGGGACCACCGGCCGGCCGCCGCTCGGGCGCGCCGAGGTCTCCCTCACGATCGACAACTCCGACGGTGCGCTGCCCATCGACTATGCCGAAGTGACCATTACGCGGATCATGTTCCGCAACGGCGGCAGCGAATACCAGCTCAACGGTGACACCTGTCGGCTGCTGGACATCCAGGAGCTGCTCTCCGACTCCGGCATCGGCCGCGAGATGCACGTCATCGTCGGCCAGGGCCAGCTCGACTCCGTACTGCACGCCGACCCGATGGGCCGCCGGGCCTTCATCGAAGAGGCGGCCGGCGTCCTCAAGCACCGCAAGCGCAAGGAGAAGGCGCTGCGGAAACTCGACGCGATGCAGGCCAACCTCGCGCGCGTGCAGGACCTCACCGACGAGTTGCGGCGGCAGCTCAAGCCGCTCGGGCGGCAGGCCGCGGTGGCGCGGCGGGCCGCCGTCATCCAGGCCGACCTGCGCGACGCCCGGCTGCGGCTGCTGGCCGACGACCTGGTCACCCAGCGGGAGGCGCTGCGCGCCGAGGTCGCGGACGAGGCCGCGCTCAAGGAGCGCAAGGACGCCGCGGAGGCAGAGCTGCGCGCGGCGCTGCAGCGCGAGGCGGCGCTCGAGGACGAGGTGCGGAGGCTGACGCCGCGGCTGCAGCAGGCGCAGCAGACCTGGTACGAGCTGTCCCAGCTCGCCGAGCGGGTGCGCGGCACGATCAGCCTCGCGGACGCGCGCGTGAAGAGCGCGACCGCAGCGCCCCCGGACGAACGGCGTGGACGCGACCCGGAGGACATGGAGCGCGAGGCGGCCAGGATCCGCGAGCAGGAGGCGGAGCTGGAGGCCGCGCTGGAGGCGGCGACCCGGGCCCTGGACGACACGGTGGCGCACCGGGCCGAACTGGAGCGCGAGTTGGCCCTGGAGGAGCGGCGCCTGAAGGACGCCGCCCGCGCCATCGCCGACCGGCGCGAGGGCCTGGCCCGGCTGCATGGACAGGTCAACGCGGCCCGTAGCAGGGCCGGTTCTTCCCAGGCCGAGATCGACCGGCTGGCGAGCGCGCGGGACGAGGCGCAGGAGCGGGCGGTCACGGCGCAGGAGGAATACGAGCAGCTCAAGGCCGAGGTCGACGGACTCGACGCGGGCGACGCGGAGTTGGCGGAGCGGCACGAGCAGGCGAAGCGCGAGCTCGCCGAGGCCGAGGCCGCGCTCGGCGCCGCCCGCGAGGCCGCGACGGCCGCCGAGCGCAGGCGCGCGGTCACGGCGGCCCGGCATGACGCGCTGGCTCTGGGCCTGCGCCGCAAGGACGGCACGGGCGCGCTCCTGGCCGCCGCCGACCGCCTCGGCGGGCTGCTGGGGCCTGCCGCGGAGCTGCTCACCGTCGCCCCCGGCTTCGAGATCCCGGTGGCCGCCGCCCTGGGCGCCGCGGCCGACGCGGTCGCGGTCGCCGACCCGGCCACCGCGGCCGATGCGATCCGCCTCCTGCGCAAACAGGACGCGGGCCGCGCGGCGATACTGCTCGGAGCAGGCCCGGAGCAGGACTCCGACGCGTCGGCACACGGGTCCGCGTCCGGAGCGCCCGGAGCCGGTCTCGTGCCCTCACCGACCGGCGAGAGCGGCCCTCCCGCGACCGCCGCCGACTCCGCGGACGCAGCCCCGCCCGTCCCCGCGCCCGGCGCGCCGGTACTGGGTGCCAGGGGCGCCCTGGGAGCGGAGCGCGATGGTTCGCCCCCGGGCGGCCCGGGGCCGGGTGCGGCGGGTGCGGCGGGTGCGGCGTCGGCGGGCGCCGACCGCCTCGGCGGCGACGCAGCCGTCGGTCGTGACGCGATCGCACCGCAGCCCGGGCCGCACGGTGCCCGCGAGCTGCCGGGCGGGTCCGAGGCCGTAGCCGTCGGCGGCGCCGTGGCCGCGGCCGGGGCGACGGCGCTGCCCGGACAGCGGGCCGACGGGCCGGGCACGGTCGCGGAGCCGGACGGGCGCCCGTATGCCGCCGATCTGGTGCGCGGCCCCGGGGAGCTCATGCCCGCCGTGCGGCGGCTGCTGCGGGACGTCGTGGTCGTCGGGACGCTGGAGGACGCCGAGGACCTGGTCGCCGCGCGGCCCGGGCTCATCGCCGTCACCGCGGAAGGCGACGTGCTGGGTGCGCACTTCGCGCAGGGCGGCTCCGCAGGGGCGCCGAGTCTGCTGGAGGTGCAGGCGTCGGTCGACGAGGCGGCGGCCGAGCTCGAGGAGCTGGCCGTACGGTGCGAGGAGCTGGCCGGCGCGCAGCACCGCGCAGGCGAGCAGCGCACCGAATGCGCCGCGCTCGTGGAGGAGTTGGCCGCGCAGCGGAGCGCTGCCGACCGGGAGAAGTCCAGGACCGCGCAGTCGCTCGGGCGGCTCGCGGGACAGGCGCGGGCTGCCGCGGGCGAGGCCGAGCGCATGACCGCGGCCGCCGCCAAGGCCGAGGATGCGCTCGTACGGGCCACCGAGGAGGTCGAGGAGCTCGCCGAGCGGCTGCGCACCGCCGAGGAGATTCCGGCGGAGGAGGAGCCCGACACCTCCGTACGGGACCGGCTCGCGGCCGACGGCGCCAACGCGCGGCAGACCGAGATGGAGGCGCGGCTGCAGGTCCGTACCCACGAGGAGCGGGTCAAGGGGCTCGCGGGGCGGGCGGACTCGCTCGACCGGGCCGCGCGCGCCGAGCGCGAGGCACGGGCGCGCGCGGAGCAGCGGCGCGCGCGGCTGCGCCACGAGGCCGCGGTCGCCTCGGCCGTCGCGAACGGCGCCCGGCAGCTGCTCGCACATGTCGAGGTCTCGCTCGTCCGCGCGGAGGGGGAGCGCGCGGCGGCCGAGCGGGCGAAGGGCGAGCGCGAGCAGGAGCTGGCGGCCGAGCGCAACCACGGGCGCGATCTGAAGGCGGAGCTCGACAAGCTGACCGACTCGGTGCACCGGGGCGAAGTGCTGGGCGCCGAGAAGCGGCTGCGGATCGAGCAGCTGGAGACCAAGGCGCTGGAGGAGCTGGGTGTCGAGCCGGCCGGACTGATCGCCGACTACGGGCCCGACCAGCTCGTACCGCCGTCGCCGCCCGCCGAGGGCGAGGTGTTGCCGGAGGACCCCGAGCATCCGCGCAACCAGCCCGTGCCGTACGTGCGTGCGCAGCAGGAGAAGCGGCTCAAAGCAGCCGAGCGGGCGTACCAGCAGCTGGGCAAGGTGAACCCGCTGGCGCTGGAGGAGTTCGCGGCGCTGGAGGAACGTCACAAGTTTCTGAGTGAGCAGCTCGAGGACCTGAAGAAGACCCGCGCCGACCTCCTCCAGGTCGTGAAGGAGGTCGACGAGCGGGTCGAGCAGGTCTTCACCGAGGCGTTCCGGGACACGGCCCGCGAGTTCGAGGGGGTCTTCTCCCGTCTCTTCCCGGGCGGCGAGGGCCGGCTCATTCTGACCGATCCCGACAACATGCTCACCACCGGCGTGGACGTCGAGGCACGCCCGCCAGGCAAGAAGGTCAAGCGGCTTTCGCTGCTGTCGGGTGGCGAGCGGTCGCTGACGGCGGTGGCCATGCTGGTGTCGATCTTCAAGGCCCGGCCCAGCCCGTTCTACGTGATGGACGAGGTCGAGGCCGCGCTCGATGACACCAACCTGCAGCGGCTGATCCGGATCATGGAGGAGCTGCAGGAGAGTTCGCAGCTGATCGTGATCACGCACCAGAAGCGGACGATGGAGGTCGCCGACGCGCTCTACGGCGTGTCGATGCAGGGCGACGGCGTCTCGAAGGTCATCAGCCAGCGGCTTCGCTGACCACCGAAGATCAGCTACAAGGCTTGAACTCAACCCTCGTGCCCCGTACGAGAAACTTCTTCGTCATGGTCTATTGACTTCGATACTTGAAGGAATAAGGTCTGCAACGTTGCTTTTACCTTCAAGTGGTGGCGCTCCTCATGGATGTGCCCTCACCGGAAGGGCCATGCCCCCCACGCCCGGCGGCGCTGCCGGGCCAAGGAGTACACGTTGACCACCACCGCGCAGCCACCCCGGACCGAAGGGCGCAAGGCCCAGCCGGAGCACCTCGGCCACGTCATCTTCATCACGGCCGCCGCAGCGATGGGCGGCTTTCTCTTCGGCTACGACAGCTCCGTCATCAACGGCGCAGTCGAGGCCATCCGCGGCAAGTTCGGGGTCGGCTCCGAAGCCCTCGCCCAGGTCATCGCGGCCGCGCTGATCGGCTGTGCCGTGGGCGCCGCGACCGCGGGCCGGATCGCCGACCGCATCGGCCGGATCCGCGTGATGCAGATCGCCGCCGTGCTCTTCACCGCCAGCGCCATCGGCTCGGCGCTGCCGTTCACGCTCTGGGACCTCGCCATGTGGCGCGTCCTCGGCGGCGTCGCCATCGGCATGGCCTCGGTCATCGGCCCGGCCTACATAGCCGAGGTCGCACCGCCCGCATACCGCGGCCGGCTCGCCTCCTTCCAGCAGGCCGCCATCGTCATCGGCATCGCCGTATCCCAGCTCGTCAACTGGGGCGTCCTCAGCCTCGCGGGCGGCGAGCAGCGCGGTGAGCTGGCCGGGCTCGAGGCCTGGCAGTGGATGCTCGGCGTGATGGTGATCCCCGCCGTCCTCTACGGCCTGCTGTCCTTCGCGATCCCCGAGTCCCCCCGCTTCCTGATCTCCGCCGGCCGCGCCGCCCAGGCGAAGCAGGTACTCGCCGAGGTCGAGGGCAAGGGCGTCGATCTCGACACCCGCGTCGCCGAGATCGAGACCGCGATGCGCAGCGAGCACAAGTCGACCTTCCGGGACCTGCTCGGCGGACGCGGCGGTCTGCTGCCGATCGTCTGGATCGGTATCGGCCTCTCGGTCTTCCAGCAGCTCGTCGGCATCAACGTGATCTTCTACTACTCGTCGTCGCTGTGGCAGTCCGTCGGCATCGACCCGAGCAGCTCGTTCTTCTACAGCTTCACCACGTCGATCATCAACATCGCCGGCACCGTCATCGCGATGCTGTTCGTCGACAAGATCGGCCGCAAGCCGCTCGCCCTCATCGGCTCCGCGGGCATGGCGCTCTCGCTCGGCGTCGCCGCCTGGGCCTTCTCGTACAAGACCGGCAGCGGCGCGGACATCTCCATGCCCGACCTCCAGGGCACCGTGGCGCTCGTCGCGGCGCACGCCTTCGTGCTCTTCTTCGCGCTCTCCTGGGGCGTGGTGGTCTGGGTGCTGCTCGGCGAGATGTTCCCGAACCGGATCCGGGCCGCGGCGCTGGGCGTCGCCGCCTCGGCCCAGTGGGTCGCCAACTGGCTGATCACCGTGAGCTTCCCGTCCCTGTCGGACTGGAACCTCTCGGGCGCGTACGTCATCTACACGGTCTTCGCCGTGCTCTCGATCCCCTTCATCCTCAAGTGGGTGCCGGAGACCAAGGGCAAGGCGTTGGAGGAGATGGGCTAACCCCCCCGCTGCCCCTCTCCTCACGACAGGTGCTGCCCCGGCTCACTCCCCGAGCCGGGGCAGTACCTTTTCGCCGAACAGATGCAGGCTCCGCCAGCCCTCGTCGACCGGCATGCCACCGCACAGCGGGTGCAGGACCAGGTTGCCGCCGCCGTCCGCCGAACTCGCGAACTCCGCGCACTCCTCGGGTGTGAGGATGCGGTAGACGCCCTCGCGGCGCAGCTCCGCCACACCGTCCGCCCGGGAACGCACGTTGGAGTGGATGGCGGACCCGGTCTGCCAGGACGCGTACGTCCGCGCCTCGTGCAGCAGATGCTCGCCGTACAGCGCCCACGCCCGTTCCGGATCCTCGGAGATGTGCAGCAGCGGGGTCTGCGCGGGCGGCATCATGCACCAGCCCTCGGTGCCGAACTCCTCCCGGCAGGCGTGGAAGTACGCCTCCAGCTCCGGCAGATGGGCGCTCGGGAAGAACGGCAGGCCGAGGCGGGCGGCGCGACGGGCGGCCGCCTTCGAGCTGCCGCCGACCAGCAGCAGCGGATGGGGCCGGGTGTACGGGCGCGGGGTGACGCGGACCGTACGGCCCTGATGCTCGAACGGCTCGCCCGTCCAGGCCTTCAGCAGGGTCTCGAGCGTCTCGTCCTGGAGGCGGCCGCGCCGGTGCCAGTCGCGGCCGAGCATCGCGTACTCCTCCGGCCGGTAGCCGATGCCCGCGACCGTCACCAGCCTTCCGCCGCTGGTGAGATCGAGCACGGCCAGCTCCTCGGCCAGCCGCAGTGGGTCGTAGAGCGGCGCGATGAGGGCGGAGACGGTGACCGAGATACGGCGGGTGGCGCCGAGGACGGCCCCGGCGAACACCAGCGGCGAGGGCAGCCAGGCGTTGTCGGCGCCGTGGTGCTCCTCGGTCTGGACGGTGGTGATGCCGCGGTCGTCGGCGTAGGCGGCCATCTCGACGGCGGCGCGGTACCGCTCCGACAGGGGCGCGGGCGTGGCGGCGGGATCGACGAGGTTGAACCGGACGACTGTGACGGGCATGGCTGACGTCCCCCTTCGCCGTGGGCGGGCGAGAGGGACGGTAACTGACGTCGCGTCAGATCGCCAGAGAGTCACCCGCGGCGGCCGGTTCCCGGACCGCCTCGTCCGCCCCCATCGTCTGGGCGGTGAACCCGGCCGAGTACGCCGAGTACATCGACAGGCTGTTGATCAGCAGCATGCCGGCCAGCGCGGTGACCGGATACGGCACGCCGAGCCAGGCCGGCAGCACATCGCCCAGGAAGGAGACCGGGTCGGCGGCCGAGGCCAGGCCAGGGGTGATGACCGCCATGACCGCGCCCATCGCCACCATCGGGACGACCACGATGCCGGCGCCGGACACGGTCGCGCCCGCGGTCCTATGGCCGGAGGCGCGGTGCGGCAGGGAGCGCGTGAAGTCGGGACCCGAGGGACCCAGCTGATGCCGCCGGCCGCGATGGTGCTGACGCCCGCCACCAGCGCCGCGGTGCTGCCCGCCGGGCGGGAGGGTCGAGCACGGTCGGGATGCCGTACGAGACGGTGGCCGCGCATGCCCCCGCGAGCAGGACCTGCCAGAGGCTCAGCCCGTTGAAGACCACGAGCCCGGCGCCCATGGTGAGCAGCAGCACACTGATGTTCGCCGCGACCCAGGCCGGGAACAGCTCCCTGACTCCACCGCCGCGCTCACGCTCCGGCAGGGGTTCGATGCCGCGTGTCTCTACTGTCCCGACGGCTCGGTCGGTGTCAGGCGTGGACGTGGGCGCGGTGGACGCAGGGGTGCCCATGAAGAAGCGGCTCCGTGGTGGTTCGCCGCAGCGGAAACGGCCTGGTGGGGGGAGGGGGAGGGGCCGGAGGGGCGCTGCGCGCGCTACCCGGCTCCGAGCCATGGTGGGTGGCTCCGGGCCCGCGCCCCGACGGGGCGATTTGCGCGCTTTGCTGCCGCGGGTGTCCGACGGTCTCGCCATTCCGGCCGAGTGGCCGATACTGGGTCCGTTATGGACACCGTCATCCTTGCTGTAGTCATCGCCGTGGTCGCACTCGTCGCGATCAGCGGGCTCGTGATCGGCAGCCGCCGGAAGAAGAAGCCCGAGGCCCCGCCGAGTCCCCCCACCATCACCGCGCCGCCCGCCGAACCGCACGTCGGCGAGGAGGCCGAAACCCCGCGCGAGGAACCGCGCCGCACCATCGAAGAAGTCGGCCTGCCCGAGGCCGAGGCCCCGGCCGCCCCCGGGGCGGAAGCGCCGATCGTCACCGAGCCGGTCCCCCCGGTCGAGGTCCCGGCACCCACCGCCGGCCGCCTCGTACGGCTGCGCGCCCGGCTCTCTCGATCCCAGAACACGCTGGGCAAGGGCCTCCTCACGCTGCTCTCCCGGGAGCACCTGGACGAGGAGACCTGGGAGGAGATCGAGGACACGCTGCTCACCGCCGACGTCGGCGTCGCGCCGACCCAGGAGCTGGTCGAGCGGTTGCGCGAGCGCGTGAAGGTGCTCGGCACCCGTACGCCGGAGGAGCTGCGCGGCCTGCTGCGCGAGGAACTGCTCCACCTGATCGGCACCGAGGCCGACCGCTCGGTGAACACCGACGGCTCCGTGGGCGCCGACGGCGACGGGGAGATCCCGGGCGTGGTCATGGTCGTCGGCGTCAACGGCACCGGAAAGACCACCACCACCGGCAAGCTCGCGCGCGTGCTCATCGCCGACGGGCGCAGCGTGGTGCTCGGCGCGGCCGACACCTTCCGTGCTGCGGCCTCCGACCAGCTGCAGACGTGGGGCGAGCGGGTCGGCGCCCGTACGGTCCGCGGTCCCGAGGCGGGCGACCCCGCGTCGGTCGCCTACGACGCGGTGAAGGAAGGCATCGCGGAGGGCGCGGACGTCGTTCTGATCGACACCGCGGGCCGGCTGCACACCAAGACCGGCCTCATGGACGAGCTGGGCAAGGTCAAGCGGGTCGTGGAGAAGCACGGGCCCGTGGGCGAGGTCCTGCTCGTGCTCGACGCCACCACGGGCCAGAACGGCCTGGTGCAGGCGCGGGTCTTCGCGGAGGTCGTGGACATCACCGGCATCGTCCTCACCAAGCTGGACGGCACCGCCAAGGGCGGCATCGTCGTCGCCGTGCAGCGCGAGCTGGGCGTGCCGGTCAAGCTCGTCGGTCTCGGCGAGGGCGCGGACGACCTGGCGCCGTTCGAGCCGGAGGCTTTCGTGGACGCCCTGATCGGCGAGTGACGCCCACGTTCAGGACAGCCCCGCCGCATGCGAGCTTGATGCGGCGGGGCTGACCTTCTTTGCGGCAACCATCAATTGAGGAACCCCAATGGCGAGCAACCAGGTCCGCGAGAGCGGCGCCGGCTTAGGCGCAAAAGGGGAGAGAGCGGCGCCGCCTTAGGCACAGAAAGGCGCACGGTGGCTCACGTACGCGAGCGTGCCCAGCAGGAGCCGGGCCTGCGGGGGGCGCCCGGCGGTGTCGAGCGTGGGCGGCCGCAGCCAGCGCACCGGTCCCAGCCCCGCCAGGTCCGACGGCGGGGCCGTGACGTGGCTGCCGGTGCCGAGGCCGTGCAGGTCGAGCCCGGCGTCGTCCCAGCCCATCCGGTACAGGAGCTCCGGGAGCTCGTCCGCGGCGCCCGGGGCGACGAAGAACTGCGCCCGGCCGTGCGGGGTCACGGTGACCGGGCCCAGCGGCAGCCCCATCCGCTCGAGGCGGACCAGGGCGTGGCGCCCCGCGGGCTCGGCGACCTCGATGACGTCGAACGACCGGCCCACCGGCAGGAGCACGGCGGCGCCCGGCACTTCGGCCCACGCGGCGGTGACCTCGTCGAGAGTGGCGCCCGCCTTCACCTCGGGTGCGAAGCCGAGCGGGTGGGCGCCGGGGGAGCGGCAGTCGGCGGCCCCGCACGAGCACTCGCCTGCGCTGCCGCCGTCGCCGGCGCCGCGTTTCGCGCGGGCGCCCGGTGTCACGTCCCATCCCCACAGGCCGGTGTACTCCGCCACCGTCGTGCACTCGGACGTACGGGCACGCCGCCGTGAGCCGGACCGCATGTCGCGGATGCCGCCGATCGTGAAGCCCATGCTCCCTCCAACGGGTCACATTCGCCGATGGTTACGTCATGGAGTCTCGCCGTGACCGTCCGTTGTCACCCCGTTCTCGTCCCGGCGCGGCGTGGCTCGGCGGGTGGTGCACGGCAAAGAGCGCGCCCCCGTGCGCGTCACTCCGCCGGTTTCGCATCGTCCCAAGTCAAGTGAATCGTGAAGAGTCGCAGGGGAGTTCATTCGAAGGGGTGGCGAATGGTGGCGATTCCGGGAAACGCGTCGCCGGGCCAGTGATCGTAGGATTACTTTCGGTGTACGAACCTCCGTGAATACGCCCGCTGTTGGGTATGCCGATGGCATGACGCCCCGTCTGCCGGCCCCGCCCGAAGGCAACTTCGCGGGACAGATTCCGCACCGGGCGGCATCCTTGAGACGGTTCGCGGACGGCATGAAGGCGGGATGGGGGCGTTCCAGTGGGCGGCAACGGCGGTAGCGGGTCCAACGCTGACAAGCGCCCCAACGAGCAGCTCGGTTCGTGGTTCGTGCGCAGCGGCTGGTCGAAGGGCGAGCTGGCGCGTCAGGTGAACCGCCGCGCCCGCCAGATGGGCGCGCACCACATCAGCACGGACACCTCCCGGGTGCGCCGCTGGCTCGACGGCGAGCAGCCCCGCGAGCCGATTCCGCGGATCCTCTCCGAGCTGTTCTCCGAGCGCTTCGGCTGCGTCGTCGCGATCGAGGAGCTCGGGCTGCGCTGCGCACACCAGTCACTCTCGGTGTCCGGGGTCGACCTGCCCTGGGCCGGGCCCCAGACCGTCGAGCTGATCAGCGAGTTCTCGCGCAGCGACCTCATGCTGGCGCGGCGGGGCTTCCTGGGGACCTCGCTCGCGCTCGCCGCGGGCCCCGCCCTCATCGAGCCGATGCAGCGCTGGCTGGTGCCCTCGCCCGCGGGCGGCCCGCCCGAGGCCCCCGTGCTGCCCGTCCAGTCCGCGTCACGGCGCGGCACCAAGCTGTCGGGGCCGGAGCTGGACCTGCTCGAGTCCACCACCCGGATGTTCCGGCAGTGGGACGCCCAGTGCGGGGGCGGGCTGCGCCGCAAGGCGGTGGTGGGCCAGTTGCACGAGGTCACCGACCTGCTGCAGGAGCCGCAGCCCGAGGCGGTCTCGAGGCGGCTGTTCAAGGTCGCTGCGGAGCTCGCCGAGCTGGCCGGCTGGATGAGCTACGACGTCGGCCTCCAGCCCACCGCGCAGAAGTACTTCGTCCTCGCCCTGCACGCGTCGAAGGAGGCCGGGGAGAAGCCCCTCGGCTCGTACATCCTGTCCAACATGAGCCGCCAGATGATCCACGTCGGGCGACCGGACGACGCCCTCGAGCTGATCCACCTCGCGCAGTACGGCAGCCGGGACTGCTCGACCGCGCGGGCGCAGGCGATGCTGTATGCGATGGAGGCCCGGGCGTACGCCAACATGGGCCAGCCGAACAAGTGCCACCGCGCGGTGCGGATGGCCCAGGAGACCTTCGCCGAGACCTCCGCGTCCGACCAGGACCCGGACTGGATCCGCTTCTTCTCCGAGGCCGAGCTGCACGCCGAGAACGCGCACTCCTACCGCGACCTGGCCTATGTGGCCGGACGCAGCCCGACGTACGCCTCGCTCGCCCGGCCGGAGATGCAGAAGGCCGTCGAGCTCTTCGGCCAGGACGATGAGCACCAGCGGTCGTATGCGCTCAACCTCATCGGTATGGCCACCGTCCACCTGCTGGAGAAGGAGCCCGAGCAGTCCGCGGCCGTGGCCGAGAAGGCGCTGGTCGTGGCCAAGCGGGTGCGCTCGGAGCGGGTGAACACGCGGCTCCGCAAGACCGTGGACACCGCCTCCCGGGACTTCTCGGGTGTGGCGGAGGTCACCCACCTCGCCGAGCAGCTCGCCCTGCAGCTGCCGGACAGCGTGGACGCCGCCCAGGCGGTCTGAGAAGGCGGCGGCCGCCTGGTGGGGGTGGCCGGATCGCGCCACCACCTCGACGTCGGCCGCGACGGCACTGCGTACAGTCCGGCCCGCTCCCCCGCCCGGTCAACCGGATGGCGGTCGCGGCCGGTACCTGTATCGGCGGGAGAGTATCGGGGGTGCCGCACGGACCACGGCCAGTTCATCTGCGCGTAACACAGGCAGGCCCTTCGTCACGGCGCCGAAACACCGTGCGGCATCGACTGAAACCGGCCTGCGCCAACCTCGTGGCGCATAACCGGCCCATCGCTCTTTCCGTAATGGCTTTCCCGCACGGGCCGCACCGACGACGAGGAGACGCCGATGCCCCCAGGCATCACCACGCTTGCCGCAGACGCTCCTGAGCTGTCTGCCGCCAACACCGGATTCATGCTCATCTGTTCCGCCCTGGTGATGCTCATGACGCCGGGCCTGGCCTTCTTCTACGGAGGCATGGTCCGGGTCAAGAGCACCCTCAACATGCTGATGATGAGCTTCATCAGCCTGGGGATCGTCACCATCCTCTGGGTGCTGTACGGCTTCAGCCTCGCCTTCGGCACCGACAAGGGCAGCGTGATCGGCTGGTCCACCGACTATCTCGGGCTGAGCGGCCTCGGCCTCACCCAGCTCTGGGACGGTTACACCATCCCGATCTACGTGTTCGCTGTCTTCCAGCTGATGTTCGCCATCATCACGCCCGCGCTGATCAGCGGCGCTCTGGCCGACCGCGTGAAGTTCACCGCCTGGGCGCTGTTCATCACGCTGTGGGTCACGGTGGTCTACTTCCCGATCGCGCACTGGGTGTGGGGGACCGGTGGCTGGGCCTTCGAGCTCGGTGTGATCGACTTCGCCGGTGGTACGGCGGTCCACATCAACGCCGGTGCCGCGGCGCTCGGCGTGATCCTGGTGATCGGCAAGCGCGTCGGCTTCAAGAAGGACCCGATGCGGCCGCACAGCCTGCCGCTGGTCATGCTCGGCGCCGGGCTCCTGTGGTTCGGCTGGTTCGGATTCAACGCCGGTTCCTGGCTCGGCAACGACGACGGTGTCGGCGCGGTGATGTTCTTCAACACCCAGATCGCCACCGCCGCCGCAATGCTCGCCTGGCTCGCATACGAGAAGATCCGCCACGGTGCGTTCACCACCCTCGGCGCCGCCTCCGGCGCGGTCGCGGGCCTGGTCGCCATCACCCCGTCCGGCGGCTCCGTCAGCCCGCTCGGCGCGATCGCCGTCGGCGCCATCGCCGGTGTGCTGTGCGCCATGGCCGTCGGCCTGAAGTACAAGCTGGGTTACGACGACTCCCTCGACGTCGTCGGCGTCCACCTCGTCGGCGGCATCGTCGGCTCGCTCCTGGTCGGCTTCTTCGCCACCGGCGGCGTGCAGTCGGACGTCGCAGGCCTCTTCTACGGCGGTGGCCTGGGCCAGCTCGGCAAGCAGGCCGCTGGTGTCGGCGCGACCCTCGCGTACTCTCTGATCGTCTCCGCGATCCTCGCCTTCCTGATCGACAAGACGATCGGGATGCGGGTCTCCGAGGACGACGAGATCTCCGGCATCGACCAGGTCGAGCACGCCGAGACCGCGTACGACTTCAGCGGTGCCGGCGGCGGCGCGGCTGACCGTACCGCCGTCCCCGCCGCCCCGAACCAGGACGCGTCGGCTGTGGTCGCCAAGAACAAGAAGGTGGACGCATGAAGCTCATCACGGCAGTCGTGAAGCCGCACCGGCTCGACGAGATCAAGGAAGCCCTGCAGGCCTTCGGTGTCCAGGGGCTGACCGTCACCGAGGCGAGCGGCTACGGGCGGCAGCGCGGCCACACCGAGGTCTACCGGGGCGCGGAGTACACCGTCGACCTGGTGCCGAAGATCCGGATCGAGGTGCTGGTCGAGGACGCGGACGCGGAGCAGCTGATCGATGTCATCGTGAAGGCGGCCCGCACTGGCAAGATCGGCGATGGCAAGGTCTGGAGCATCCCGGTCGACTCGGCGGTCCGGGTACGGACCGGCGAGCGCGGCCCGGACGCGCTCTGACCACGACGAGTCAGGAGCCCGAGTGACGGCGGAAAGCCTCGAAGACCTCGACGAGCAGAGCCTCGGAGAGAAGAAGGAAACGTCCGACTCGGGACCCGGCGGCTACGCGGCGGCCCGGCTGCGACTCCTCCAGGAGGAGTCGCAGTCCGGGCCGTCCCGGCGTGCCGCGCTGGCCAGACTCACCGACGAGTGGCTGGCCGCCCTGCTCCACAGCGGTGCCAGGGCCGCGGGCACGAGCGGCGTCGCGCTGGTGTCCGTCGGGGGCTACGGGCGCGGCGAGCTGTCCCCGCGCAGCGATCTCGATCTGCTGCTTCTGCACGACGGGTCGGCGGACGCCGGTGCGGTGGCGACGCTCGCCGACCGCGTCTGGTACCCGGTCTGGGACCTCGGCCTGGCCCTCGACCACTCCGTCCGCACCCCGGCGGAGGCCCGTAAGACCGCGGGCGAGGACCTCAAGGTGCAGTTGGGGCTGCTGGACGCCCGGCATGTCGCGGGCGACGCCGCGCTGACGGCGGGGATGCGCACGGCCGTGCTCGCCGACTGGCGAAACCAGGCGCCCAAGCGGCTGCCGGAGCTGAACGAGTTGTGCCAGGAGCGCGCCGAGCGGCAGGGCGAGTTGCAGTTCCTGCTCGAACCGGACCTCAAGGAGGCGCGGGGCGGGCTGCGGGACGTGACCGCGCTGCGCGCCGTCGCCGCGTCCTGGCTCGCCGACGCGCCCCGTGAAGGCCTCGAGGACGCGCGCAGGCGGCTCCTGGACGCCCGCGACGCGCTGCATCTGTCCACAGGGCGGGCCACCGACCGGCTGGCGCTCCAGGAGCAGGACCAGGTCGCCGCGGACCTCGGCCTGCTGGACGCCGACGCGCTGCTGCGCCAGGTGTACGAGGCCGCGCGCACCGTCTCGTATGCCGGTGACGTGACCTGGCGCGAGGTCGGCCGGGTGCTGCGTGCCCGCGCCGCGCGGCCCCGCCTCCGGTCGCTGCTCGGCGGCCGCGGCGGGCGCGCGGGCTCCGGCCGCGCGCAGGGAGACGGCGCCGAGCGGACGCCGCTCGCCGAGGGCGTCGTGGAGCTGGAGGGCGAGGTGGTGCTCGCCCGCACCGCGCGGCCCGACCGCGATCCCGTGCTCCCGCTGCGGGCCGCGGCCGCGGCGGCGCAGGCGGGACTGCCGCTCTCGCTGCACGCCGTACGACGCATGACCGCGACCGCACGCCCCCTGCCCGTACCGTGGCCGGCCGAGGCCAGGGAGCAGCTCGTCACGCTGCTCGGCGCGGGCGAGCCCACCGTCCCGGTATGGGAGGCGCTGGAGGCCGAAGGGCTGATCACCCGGCTGCTGCCGGACTGGGAGCGGGTCCGCTGCCGCCCGCAGCGCAACCCGGTGCACCGCTGGACCGTCGACCGCCACCTCGTGGAGACCGCTGTACGGGCCTCCGCGCTCACCCGCCGCGTCGGCCGCCCCGACCTGCTGCTGGTCGCGGCGCTGCTGCACGACATCGGCAAGGGCTGGCCCGGCGACCACTCGGTGGCCGGCGAGGTCATCGCCAAGGACGTGGCCTCCCGGATCGGCTTCGACCGCGCGGATGTCGGGGTGCTCGCCACGCTCGTACGCCACCACCTGCTGCTCGTGGAGACCGCGACCCGGCGGGACCTCGACGACCCCGCCACCGTCCGCTCGGTCGCCCGGGCCGTCGGCAGCATCGGCACCCTCGAGCTGCTGCACGCCCTCACCGAGGCCGACGCGCTGGCCACGGGCCCGGCGGCGTGGAGCTCCTGGCGCGGCGGGCTGGTGGCCGATCTGGTGAAACGGGTCACAGCGGTGCTCAGCGGCGAACCGGTCGAGGACCAGGGCACGCCTGCCGAGCCGACCGCCGAGCAGGAGCGGCTCGCCGTCGAGGCGCTCCGCACCGGCGGGCCCGTCCTCGCGCTGCACGCCCAGACCGAGCTCGCCCTGCCGGGCGAGGAGGACGCCGAGGCCAGCGGCCGCGACGCGGAGTCCGGTCCAGAACCGGTCGGTGTGGAGCTGCTCATCGCCGTCCCCGATCAGTCGGGCGTGCTGCCCGCGGTGGCGGGTGTGCTGGCGATGCACCGGCTGACCGTACGGGCGGCGGATCTGCGCGCCATCGAGCTGCCGGAGGCGCTGGCCGGGCAGGAGGGGGACGAGAAGCCCTCGGAAGGGAAGCGGCCGGGCGGCGGCGTGCTGCTGCTGAGCTGGCGGGTGGCCGCCGAGTACGGCTCGCTGCCCCAGGCGGCCCGGCTGCGCAACGACCTCGTCCGGGCGCTGAACGGCTCGCTGGACATCCCCGCCCGGCTCGCCGAGCGCGAGGCCGCCTACCCGCGCCGCCGCGGCGTACAGGCCCCGCCGCCACGCGTGACCGTCGCTCCTGCGGGCTCCCGGCTCGCCACCGTCATCGAGGTGCGCACCCAGGACGCGCCCGGGCTGCTGCACCGCATCGGCAGGGCGCTGGACGCGGCCGCGGTACGGGTGCGCAGCGCGCATGTCAGCACGCTGGGCGCGAACGCGGTGGACGCCTTCTACGTCACGGATCCGGCGGGTGATCCGCTGCCCGACGAGCGGGCCCTGGCGGTCGCCCAGGCCGTGGAGAGCGCTCTGCGCTGAGCCTGGCTCGAAGGATCGGTCCGGGTACGGGGCAGACCATACCCGGACCGGGCAGATACCCTTGGGAGTCATCTGCCCGACCGCACCCCGATACGAGGATTCGCGACCGCCGTGTTCGACACTCTTTCCGACCGCCTCGCAGCGACGTTCAAGAACCTTCGGGGCAAGGGCCGCCTTTCCGAGGCGGACATCGACGCCACGGCGCGGGAGATCCGTATCGCCCTGCTGGAGGCGGACGTCGCGCTGCCCGTCGTGCGGGCCTTCATCACGCACGTCAAGGAGCGCGCGCTCGGCGCCGAGGTCTCCCAGGCGCTGAACCCCGCACAGCAGGTCATCAAGATCGTCAACGATGAGCTGATCGGCATCCTCGGCGGCGAGACCCGGCGCCTGCGGTTCGCCAAGCAACCGCCGACGGTGATCATGCTCGCCGGTCTGCAGGGTGCGGGTAAGACCACCCTCGCCGGAAAACTGGGCCGCTGGCTCCAGGCGCAGGGCCACGCGCCCGTGCTCGTCGCCGCCGACCTCCAGCGCCCCAACGCCGTGAACCAGCTGGAGGTGGTCGCCGAGCGCGCGGGCGTCGCCGTCTTCGCGCCCGAGGCGGGCAACGGCTCCGGCGATCCGGTGCAGGTCGCCAAGGACTCGATCGAGTTCGCCAGGACCAAGCAGCACGATGTCGTGATCGTCGACACCGCGGGCCGCCTCGGCATCGACGCCGAGATGATGCAGCAGGCCGCGGACATCCGGGATGCGATCAGCCCGGACGAGATCCTCTTCATCGTCGACGCGATGATCGGCCAGGACGCGGTCAACACGGCCGAGGCCTTCCGCGACGGCGTCGGCTTCGACGGCGTGGTGCTCTCCAAGCTGGACGGCGACGCGCGCGGTGGCGCCGCGCTCTCCATCGCGCATGTGACGGGCCGCCAGATCATGTTCGCCTCCAACGGCGAGAAGCTGGACGACTTCGACGCGTTCCACCCGGACCGCATGGCGTCCCGCATCCTCGGCATGGGCGACATGCTCAGCCTGATCGAGAAGGCCGAGCAGACCTTCAGCCAGGCCGAGGCCGAGAAGATGGCGGCCAAGCTGGCGAAGGGCCCCAAGGAGTTCACGCTCGACGACTTCCTGGCCCAGATGGAGCAGGTCCGCAAGATGGGCTCCATCTCCAAGCTGCTCGGGATGCTGCCGGGCATGGGCCAGATCAAGGACCAGATCAACAACCTCGACGAGCGAGACGTGGACCGCACGGCCGCGATCATCAAGTCGATGACGCCGGGCGAGCGCCAGGACCCGAACGTCATCAACGGCTCGCGCCGCGCTCGTATCGCCCGGGGTTCCGGCGTGGACGTCAGCGCGGTGAAGAACCTCGTCGAGCGCTTCTTCGAGGCGCGCAAGATGATGTCGCGCATGGCGCAGGGCGGCGGCATGCCGGGGATGCCCGGGGTGCCGGGCATGGGCGGTGGGCCCGGCCGGCAGAAGAAGAAGCAGAAGCAGGCCAAGGGCAAGCAGCGCAGCGGGAACCCGATGAAGCGCAAGGCCGAGGAGCAGGCGGCGGCTCAGCGCAAGGCGGCGGGCGCGGGCAGCCCGCAGGGCGGCGCGTTCGGCCTCCCGGGCCCCGGTGCGGAAGCGGACTCCTTCGAACTCCCCAAGGAATTCCGGGACTTGCTTCCGCCGCAGGACAAGTAGCGATACGCGTACGGCGACAGCGGCCGGGGAGCGATCCCCGGCCGCTGGTCGTGAGCGAGATCGGACGAGTTGGGACGAGTTCAGATGAGTTCAGACGGGTTCAGACGCGGGCGATGAGATAGCGGAAGACGTTCGGCATCCAGACCGTGCCGTCCGGGCGCGTGTGCGGGTGCAGGGCCTCGGTCAGCTCCTTGTCGACCTGCGACCGGTCGGTGGCCGCCACCGCTGCGTCGAACAGCCCGGTCGACAGCAGGCCGCGCACCGCGCTGTCCATGTCGGCGTATCCGAACGGGCAGGCGACCCGCCCCGAGCCGTCAGGCCGCAGCCCCGCCCGGTGCGCCAGCTCCTCCAGGTCGTCCCTCCCGCGGGGCCGCCAGACCCCGGGCGTCCGCAGCGGGTCGGCGAGCCGGGACGCCACCCCCAGCACCGACGAGGTGGCACACCGCTCGGCAGGACCCCACCCGGCCAGGACGACCGGAGTTCCGCGCTCCGCCCCCGCGGCCGCCTCCGACAGCGCCGATACGAGATCGCCTTCGGCGAACGGCTGCGGGTCGAAGGCCGTCACCAGGTTGAACCCGGGGCCACCGGGCTTCGCGACCTCGCCGGGGACGCTCCCCAGCAGCCGCGTACGGGCGGTGCGCTCCCGCGCGCCGTCACCGGGGAGCAGCCGCTCCCGCGCCAGCGCGAGACGCTCGGCATCCGCCTCGGTTCCGGTGACGTGTGCGCCCCTGGCGGCCGCCATGAGCAGGGCGAGCCCCGAGCCGCAGCCCAGGCCCAGCACTCGCGTCGCAGGACCCACCTCCAGGCGCTCGTACACCGCCTCGTAGAGCGGCACCAGCATGCGTTCCTGGATCTCCGCCCAGTCCCGGGCGCGCGAGGACCGTGCGGGATCCGGGGGTGAAGCGGGGTGGAGGTGGTGCTGCCGTACGAGCGTGGGTGTCATCGATGCGCCCCAATCCGCCGAGAGCCGTTGCCGCTTCTGCCTGACCCGCCCCCTGACCGTGCCTGCTGCCGCATCCCCCAAGGGGCCTCTCCGGGCCGGAAGGTCCGGTGGAGGCCCGCATCCCCGATGCCAGATAACTGCCGATCCGTACCCGAGTCCAGAGGGTGTGCGAGGGGTGCTTGCGTGCACGCTTCCGTGCACCCCGCGTGCGCCCCCGGTTCCGGTCCGTGCACCCGCCGATTCACATTTCAGGGTGACACCGCCGTACCATCTCCGCCATGGCAAAGGCTCCCGTGCTCACACCCCAGGCGGACGACTTCCCGCGCTGGTACCAGGACTTGATCAACAAAGCCGAGCTGGCCGACAACGGCCCGGTGCGCGGCACCATGGTCATCCGACCGTACGGCTACGGCCTGTGGGAGCGGATGCAGCAGGAGATGGACGCGCGGATCAAGGCCGCGGGGGCCTCCAACGCCTACTTCCCCCTCTTCATCCCGCAGTCGTACCTGACCAAGGAGGCCGAGCACGTCGAGGGCTTCGCCCCCGAGCTGGCGGTGGTCACGCACGGCGGCGGCAAGGAGCTCGAGGAGCCGGTCGTCGTCCGGCCCACCTCCGAGACGATCATCAACGAGTACTTCTCGAAGTGGGTGCAGAGCTACCGCGACCTGCCCCTGCTGATCAACCAGTGGGCGAACGTCGTCCGCTGGGAGATGCGGCCCCGGGTCTTCCTGCGCACCACCGAGTTCCTCTGGCAGGAGGGCCACACCGCCCACGCCACGTACGAGGACGCCCGCGACTACGCCGCGTACATCCACAAGGAGGTCTACGCGGACTTCATGGTGGACGTCCTCGGCATCGACGTGGTGCTGGGGCGCAAGACCCCCAAGGAACGGTTCGCCGGCGCGATCAACACCCTGACCCTCGAGGCCATGATGGGCGACGGCAAGGCGCTCCAGATGGGCACGAGCCATGAGCTCGGCCAGAACTTCGCCAAGGCCTTCAACACCCAGTACCTGTCCAGGGACGGCAAGCAGGAGCTGGTCTGGCAGACCTCCTGGGGCTCCTCGACCCGCATGGTCGGCGGCCTGATCATGTCTCACGGCGACGACAACGGCCTGCGCGTGCCGCCGCGCCTCGCTCCCGTCCAGGCCGTGGTCCTGGCGATCAAGGGTGACGACGCGGTGATCGCCAAGGTCCGCGAGATCGGCGACCGGCTGGCTGCCGCGGGCGTCCGTGTCCAGGTCGACGACCGCACCGACACGCCCTTCGGCCGCCGCGCCGTCGACTGGGAGCTCAAGGGCGTCCCGGTCCGGATCGAGGTCGGGCCCCGGGACATGGAGAACGGCACGGCGATGGTGGCCCGCCGTATCCCCGGGGGCAAGGAGCCCGTGCAGATCGAGGCCCTGGATGCGCTGCTCCCCAAGATCCTCGAGGACGACCAGGCGCTGCTGCTCCGGCAGTCGCGCGAGCGCCGCGAGTCCCGTACCTCCGACGTGACCACGGTCGGGGAGGCCGCGGAGGTCGCGGTTGCCGGCGGCTGGGCCCGGATCCCGTGGTCCGTGCTGGGCGAGGAGGGCGAGGCCAGGCTCGCCGAGCAGGCGGTCACGGTGCGCTGTCTCGTCGGCGAGGACGGGGCGGTCCCGGAGTCCGACGACGCCCTCGGTACCCTCGCGGTGGTCGCGCGCGCCTACTGAGCGCTGTGCCCGGGGCGGCCCTGCTGAAGGCCTCCCGGCTGATTCGCCCCGGCGTGCGGAGGTTCTCTACGCGCCGGGGCGTACGCGCGGGTACGTACCAGCTTGGCGCGAGCTGCGCAGCTCCTCCGCAGATCTGCGCACCCGCCCTCGTCGGGACGCATGAGCGAAAACTGACTGGTACGTGCAAATTATTTGGGATGGCCCGGAATCGGAACACCAGGGCACTCAGAATCGTTCTTACGACGTGAGCACGACACCACCTGTTCTCGCCGCGGAACTGGCGCAGGCGTGGGCCGACATTCAACGGCACCACCCCGAGCTGCCGGATCTCGCCGCGCCCGAATCGCTGATCGGAGAATCCTCGTCCGCCTGCGGCGCCGAGCTCTCCTTCGAACGGCTGCTCCACGAAGCCGTCCACGGTATTGCCGCAGCCCGCGGCATCCGCGACACCTCGCGGGCCGGCCGCTATCACAACCGCAGATTCCTCGCGATCGCCGAAGAGCTCGGTCTCGACCACTCCGACGAGCCGCATCCCAGCAGCGGCTTCTCCCTGGTCGTCCTCAGCCCCGAGGCGAAGAAGCGCTACCGGCCCACCATCGAGCGGCTGCAGCGCGCCCTGAAGGCGCACACGGCGGCCACGGCGGCGGACACCGCACGCAGCTTCCGGGGCCCGGCCGCCCGGCACGGCTCCTCCGGCGGTGGAGTGCGCGTCAAGGCCGTGTGCGACTGCGGGAGGAATGTGCGGGTCGTCCCGTCCGTGCTGGCCCAGGCGCCGATCGTCTGCGGCGGGTGCGGCAAGCCCTTCCGGATCCCCGAGACGGTCGCCGCCGCCTGACCGAGCGCCGTACGGCCCCGATGTGACATCGCGTCGTCACCGGGGGCGTACGGTGGTGCGCCCGCGGTGTGGCAGAATGGACCGCTGAGTACTCGGCAGCCGGTCCGGACCCCTCTCTCCCTCGGCTGACGCGTCCACCGAGCGCTCGGATCCCACCACCCCACGTGGAAGCCGTTGCGCTCAAACACGTCGTAGAGCAGGAGACACCACACCCGTGGCAGTCAAGATCAAGCTGAAGCGCCTGGGCAAGATCCGGTCGCCGCACTACCGCATCATCGTCGCCGACTCCCGCACCCGCCGTGACGGCCGGGCCATCGAGGAGATCGGTCTGTACCACCCGGTGCAGAACCCCTCACGCATCGAGGTCGACACCGAGCGTGTCCAGTACTGGCTGGGTGTCGGCGCGCAGCCGACCGAGCCCGTTCTGGCCATCCTCAAGGTCACCGGCGACTGGCAGAAGTTCAAGGGCCTGCCGGCTCCGGAGCCGATGAAGGTCGCCGAGCCGAAGGCCGACAAGCGCGCCCTCTTCGAGGCCGCCGCCAAGGAGTCGGGCGAGGAGCCGAAGGGTGAGGCGATCACCCCGAAGGCGAAGAAGTCCGAGAAGAAGGCGGACGAGGCGGCTGCGACCGCTGAGTCCACCGAGTCGACCGAGGCCTGAGGATGCTCGAGGAAGCCCTCGAGCACTTGGTGAAGGGCATCGTCGACAATCCCGACGACGTGCAGGTCGCCTCGCGCAACCTGCGCCGGGGGCGCGTGCTGGAGGTCCGGGTCCACCCGGACGACCTCGGCAAGGTGATCGGCCGCAACGGCCGCACCGCGCGCGCTCTGCGGACCGTCGTCGGCGCCATCGGCGGCCGTGGCGTCCGGGTCGACCTCGTCGACGTGGACCACGTCCGCTGAAGCCAGCACAGCAGACCGGCACGGGCCGGGGAGGGGCTACGCGCCCTCCCCGGCCTTTTGCCGACGGCAACCATCAATTGAGAAGCTCGACGGCGAGAACAACGTCCGCGAGAGCGGCGGCGGTTCGGCCGCAAAGGAGAGCGCAACAGTGCAGCTGGTAGTCGCGCGGATCGGCCGCGCCCACGGCATCAAGGGCGAGGTCACGGTGGAGGTGCGCACCGACGAGCCGGAGCTGCGGCTCGCGCCGGGTGCCGTCCTGGCCACGGACCCCGCATCGGCGGGTCCGCTGACCATCGAGACCGGCCGCGTCCACAGCGGCCGGCTGCTGCTGCGCTTCGAGGGCGTCCAGGACCGTACGGCTGCGGAGGCGCTGCGGAACATCCTGCTCATCGCGGACGTGGACCCGGAGGAGAGCCCCGAGGACCCCGAGGAGTTCTACGACCATCAGCTGATCGATCTCGACGTGGTGACCGCGGACGGCACCGAGGTCGGCCGGATCGCCGAGATCAGCCACCTCCCGTACCACGACCTGCTGGTCGTCGAGCGCCCGGACGGCAGCGAGGTCATGGTGCCGTTCGTCAGCGAGATCGTGCCGGAGATCGACCTGGAGGAGCAGCGGGCGGTCATCGACCCGCCGCCGGGCCTGCTCGACGAGGGTGAAACCGTATGAGGCTCGACGTCGTCACGATTTTCCCGGAGTACCTGGAGCCGCTGAACGTCTCGCTGGTCGGCAAGGCGCGGCAGCGCGGGCAGCTCGACGTACACGTCCATGACCTGCGGAAGTGGACCCACGACCGGCACAACACGGTGGACGACACCCCGTACGGCGGCGGGCCCGGCATGGTGATGAAGCCCGAGCCGTGGGGCGAGGCGCTGGACTGGATCATCGAGTCCGGCTCCGGGACCGCGGCGGACGACGGCGCCGCCGCGCGGCCCACCCTCGTCGTGCCCACCCCGAGCGGCCGCCCCTTCACCCAGGCCCTCGCCGTCGAGCTCTCCGAGCGCCCCTGGCTGATCTTCGCGCCCGCCCGCTACGAGGGCATCGACCGCCGGGTCCTCGACGAATACGGCGAGCGGCTCGAGGTCCACGAGGTCTCCATCGGCGACTACGTGCTGGCCGGCGGCGAGGCCGCGGTCCTTGTCATCACCGAGGCGGTCGCGCGGCTGCTGCCCGGCGTGCTCGGCAACGCCGCATCGCACGAGGACGACTCCTTCGCGCCGGGCCGGATGGAGAACCTCCTGGAGGGCCCCGTCTACACCAAGCCCCCGGAGTGGCGCGGCCGGGGCATTCCCGAGGTCCTGCTGAGCGGCCACCACGGCCGGATCGCGCGCTGGCGTCGCGACGAGGCGTTCCGCCGTACGGTCCTGAACCGCCCCGATCTGATCGAGCGGGCCGACCCCGCCGCGTTCGACGAGCACGACCGCAAGATCCTCGCCGAGCTGGGCTGGGACGTGAGCGAGTCGAAGCCCGTAGACAGCGGGCCCAAGCGCCCGGAGGCGAGCGAGCGGGATGGGGCGGGGCCGGACGGCAGATTTGGGCGGTCGGCCCAGGTCGTGGAAGAATAAGCCGCTGCTGTGTGCGTCCGGCGCGCGTCCCCTGCCACAGGGGGAACGACGCCCGCCCGACGGTGCGGCACCCGAACTCATCCCGACATACCGCTGATGACCTGTGGCATCAGCGAGGAAAGCAGACGATCATGTCTCACCTTCTCGACACCGTCGACGCCGCGTCGCTGCGCACCGACGTCCCCGCCTTCCGCCCCGGCGACACCGTGAACGTCCACGTGCGTGTCATCGAGGGCAACCGCTCGCGCATCCAGCAGTTCAAGGGCGTGGTCATCCGCCGCCAGGGCGCCGGTGTGCGCGAGACCTTCACGGTCCGCAAGGTGAGCTTCAGCGTCGGCGTCGAGCGCACCTTCCCGGTGCACAGCCCGATCTTCGAGAAGATCGAGCTCGTCACCCGCGGTGACGTGCGCCGTGCCAAGCTCTACTACCTGCGCCAGCTGCGCGGCAAGGCCGCGAAGATCAAGGAGAAGCGCGAGAGCTGAGCTCCTGCCGGGCGTCCGGGTCCGGCCGGATAGGCTCTGGACCCGATGGACACCGACGCACAGCTTTCGGAGCGCGACCGCTCTTCCGGCCCCGGCGAGGGGCATGAACAGAGGTCGCGCTCCCTGCGTATTCCGGGGAGGGTATCGCGGGGGAAGGAAGCTCCAAAGGAAGCTCCGGGGAAGGAACTTCCGGCGAAGGAGGAGGAACGGCCGTCCTGGCTCCGGCGGCGCGGGCCCTGGCGGCGCGCGGCTCTGCTGGCGGGGCTCTGCGCGGTCTTCCTCGGGCTGCTCAGCGCCTGTGTCGTCCAGCCCTTCCTGATCCCCAGCGGATCGATGGAGCCGACGCTGAGGGCCGGGGACCGGGTGCTGGTGAACAAGCTGGCGTACCGTTTCGGTGATGAGCCGCGGCGGGGCGATGTGGTGGTCTTCGACGGCACCGGGTCGTTCGACCGCGGCGGACCGACCGGGAACCCGGTGACAGGACTGCTGCGGAAGGGGGCTGCCGCAGTGGGACTGGCCGAGCCGGACGAGACCGAGTACGTCAAGCGCGTGGTCGGCATCGGCGGCGACCGGGTCACCTGCTGCGACGAGCGGGGGAGGATCACAGTGAACGGCCAGGCGGTCGACGAGGAGTATCTCTATCCGGGCGACGCTCCGTCCCAGGTGCCCTTCGACATCGTGGTGCCCGAAGGCAAGTTGTGGATGATGGGCGACCACCGCAGCGAGTCCCGGGACTCGCGCGACCATCTCGGGGAGCCGGGCGGGGGCATGGTCCCGGTGGAACGGGTCATCGGCAGAGCGGACTGGATCAGCTGGCCGTACGACCGCTGGGCCGAGCTGGAGCACAGTCGTACCCGACACGGGCACGGGCATGGGTAACCGCGGCCGGCCGCGGTACGGCGCGCACCGCCACGACACCCGGCTGCCCACGGGCACGCGCCCGACGACGGGGCGGGTGACGCCTGGGCGCGCCGAGCGACGCAAGGCCGCGAAGCGGATCAAGCGGCGCCGCCGCGGCAAAGCCGTGCGCGAGGTGCCGATCCTCATAGGTGTGGCGCTTTTCATAGCTCTGGTGCTCAAGACCTTTCTCGTCCAGGCCTTCGTCATTCCGTCCGGCTCGATGGAGCAGACGATCCGGATCGGCGACCGGGTGCTGGTGGACAAGCTCACTCCGTGGTTCGGGTCCGAGCCGCAGCGCGGGGATGTGGTGGTCTTCAAGGACCCGGGCGGCTGGCTGGAGGAGGAACAGACCACGACCACCGAGGACCCCGTGGTGGTCAAGCAGGTCAAGGAGTTCCTGACTTTCATCGGTCTGCTGCCGTCGGAGGACGAGCAGGATCTGATCAAGCGCGTCGTCGCGGTCGGCGGGGACACCGTCAAGTGCTGTGACACGGACGGGCGGGTCACCGTCAACGGCACACCGCTGAACGAGCCGTATCTGCACCCGGGGAACGCCCCCTCCGAGATGAAGTTCAGCGTGAACGTGCCGCCCGGCCGGATCTTCGTCATGGGTGACCACCGGGACAACTCGGCCGACTCCCGGTTCCACTTGGACGAGCCGGGCAGTGGAACGGTCGCGGAGGACCTCGTGGTCGGCAGGGCCGTGGTGATCGCATGGCCGTTCGGCCACTGGCGGCGCCTCGAGGAACCCGGCACGTATGCCTCGGTGCCCGACGCGGGCGGTGCGACGACGGCCGCAGGCCCCGCTGCCCCTAGGCTGTCGTACGGGACCGGGGCCGACTGGTCCCGGCGATCCCCCGAAGTGCAAGTGACGACCTCTCTCCCGACCCCTGCGGAACTCCCGCTCGTTATGGGAGTGGTGGGCCTGCACCGTGCGTGGGGCAGGCGGCAGCGTGGAGTGAGGAGTGGATGTGGGGGATTTGGCGGTCGGCGCACGATCCGGTCACGAAGAGCCCGAAGGGCGGCCCGAAGAACAGCCCGATGAGCGGCCCGACGAGGGGTCAGGTGAGCGGCCGGACCAGCGGCCGGACGGGCTCGCTGAGTCACCCGCGGAGGAGGACAGGGGCCGCCGCGTGAAGCAGCAGAAGAAGCAACGCTCCTTCTGGAAGGAGCTGCCGATTCTCATCGGCATCGCGCTGCTGCTCGCCCTCCTGATCAAGACGTTCCTGGTGCAGGCGTTCTCCATCCCCTCGGACTCGATGCAGGACACGCTGCAGCGCGGCGACCGGGTGCTGGTGGACAAGCTGACCCCGTGGTTCGGCTCGAAGCCGGAGCGCGGCGAGGTCGTCGTCTTCCACGATCCGGGCGGCTGGCTGGGCGAGGCGCCGCAGTCCGACGCCGGGCCGGTGGCCGAGGCCATCCAGAACGTGCTGAGCTTCATCGGCCTCATGCCGTCCTCCGAGGAGAAGGACCTGATCAAGCGGGTCATCGCGGTCGGCGGGGACACCGTCGAGTGCAAGGGCGGCAACCAGCCGGTGAAGGTCAACGGCAAGGCGCTGGACGAGCCCTACCTCCGCCCGGGGAGCTCGCCCTGCCTGGACAAGGCGTTCGGGCCCGTGAAGGTGCCCGAGGGCCGGATCTGGGTGATGGGCGACAACCGCCAGAACTCCCTGGACTCGCGCTACCACCAGAACCTGCCGGGCAAGGGCACGGTCTCGGAGGACGACGTGGTCGGGCGGGCGATCGTCGTGGCCTGGCCGCTGAGCCGCTGGTCCACGCTGCCCGTGCCGGGCACCTTCGAGCAGCCGGGTCTGGGCGAGCAGCTGGGGCTGAACGCGGTGGGTGCCGTGGCCCCCGGCGCTCTGGGTATCGCCGGCGCGGTCCCGCTGGTGCTGTGGCGCCGGCGGCGGCTGACTACCGGGGGTACCCCCGGGTAAGGTGCCGCCCAGACTCCGACGGACGCGAGGGGCTGGAATGGGCACTGCGGTACGTACCGGTGGTACGGGCGGCGGCAACGGCGGACTGGGCGGTGTGCTGTCCGGTCTCGCCGTGGCGGTCGGCTGCGTGCTCTTCCTCGGCGGCTTCGTCTGGGGCGCGATCCTCTATCAGCCCTACACCGTCCCGACCGACTCCATGGCGCCCACCGTGGACGCGGGGGACCGGGTGCTCGCGCAGCGCGTGGACGGCAGCGAGGTGCGGCGCGGGGACGTCGTGGTCTTCGAGGACAAGGTCTGGGGCGACCTGCCGATGGTCAAGCGGGTCGTGGGTGTCGGCGGGGACGAGGTCGCCTGCTGCGACGAGCAGGGCCGGCTGACGGTGAACGGCAAGCCGGTCGAGGAGCCGTACGTGCGCGGCGGCGAGCCCGCTTCGCCGGACGGATTCGACACCAGCGTGCCCAAGGGGAACTTGTTCCTGCTGGGGGACCACCGCAGCACCTCGCAGGACTCGCGGGTTCACCTGGCGGACAGCGACCACGGGTCCGTACCGCGCGGAGCGGTCAGCGGACGGGTGGAGGCGAAGGCGTGGCCCCTGGACGGGTTCGGGATGCTGGCGCAGCCCACGTCCTTCGGGGCCCTGCCCGGTGGCATCTCGGAGCCCGGCCCCCTGCGGCTGATCTTCGTAGGAGTGGTGGCGGGAGCGGTGCTGATCCTCGGCGGGGCGGCGTACGGGCCGCTGGCGCGGCGCGCGGAACAGCGGCGGAAAGAGCGGGCCCGTGTCCGGCATGCCTGATGCGCCTGACACATCCGATTTGTCCGGAACGCCTGATGCATCCGGAACGTCCTACGTGTCTGGCGGATCCGACGAGCGGAAGGTCGCGCGGGTCGTGCTGCTCGACCCCGCGGACCGGATCCTGCTGCTGCACGGCTTCGAGCCCGCGGACCCCACCTCGACCTGGTGGTTCACCCCGGGCGGCGGGGTCGAGGACGGGGAGACGCGTGAGCAGGCGGCGCACCGGGAGCTCGCGGAGGAGACGGGGATCACCGACGTCCGGCTGGGACCCGTGCTGTGGCGGCGCAGCTGCTCGTTCCCGTTCGACGGGCGGCGCTGGGACCAGGACGAGTGGTACTACCTGGGCCGCACCGACCGGACGCGGACCGAGATGAGCGGGCAGACGGATCTGGAGCGGCGGAGCGTCACGGGCCTGCGGTGGTGGACGTACGAAGAGCTGTCCGCGACGCATGAGACGGTGTATCCGACCAGGCTCGCCGAGCTGCTGCGCAGGCTGCTCGACGAGGGTCCCCCGAGCACGCCTGTGGTCCTGGCGACAGAAGTCGTCTAGCGCCCACGCGTCTGACGCACAATAGGGGGACGCACGGCTGAAGGGGAACATGCCATGAGCGCCGAGGACCTCGAGAAGTACGAGACCGAGATGGAGCTGAAGCTCTACCGGGAGTACCGCGACGTCGTCGGCTTGTTCAAATACGTGATCGAGACGGAGCGGCGCTTCTACCTCACGAACGACTACGAGATGCAGGTGCACTCGGTCCAGGGTGAGGTGTTTTTCGAGGTCTCGATGGCCGACGCGTGGGTGTGGGACATGTACCGCCCGGCGCGCTTCGTCAAGCAGGTTCGCGTCCTCACATTCAAGGATGTGAACATCGAGGAGCTCAACAAGAATGACCTCGAACTGCCATCCGGGGAGTCCGGCTTCAACGAATAACTCGATGGGGTGGCCGGGTTTTCCACAACCGATGAGTTATCCACTCTCGGCGGCCATGATCCACTGAGCGCCTCGGGGTCCGTCACAGTCGGTGACGGAGGTGGGGCTCATGAACGCGCGGGGAGCGCTCGGCCGCTACGGGGAGGACCTGGCGGTCCGCAGGCTGGCCGAGACCGGAATGAGAGTCCTGGAGCGCAATTGGCGCTGCCGGGCCGGTGAGATCGACATCGTCGCCCTGCACGGCGACGCGCTGGTGATGTGTGAGGTCAAGACCCGGAGGGCGGGGGCCTACGAGCATCCGATGGCGGCCGTCACACCGCGCAAGGCCGAGCGGCTGCGGCGGCTGGCCGAGCGCTGGCTCGCGGACCGCTGGCTGGAGCGGCACGGCGGGCCGCCGCCGGGCGGCGTGCGGATCGACCTCGTCGGGGTGCTGCTGCCGCATCGCGGGGCGCCGGTCGTGGAGCACGTGCGGGGGGTGGCGTGAATGGCGTTCGCCCGTACCTGCTCGGTCGCCCTGGTCGGCGTCGAGGGTGTGGTGGTCGAGGTCCAGGCGGACCTGGAGCCCGGTGTCGCGGCCTTCACGCTCGTCGGGCTCCCCGATAAGAGCCTGGTGGAGAGCCGGGACCGGGTCCGCGCCGCGGTGGTCAACTCGGGGGCGGGATGGCCCCAGAAGAAGCTCACGGTGGGGCTCAGCCCGGCGTCGGTGCCCAAGG
The DNA here is from genome assembly GCF_052246385.1 of Streptomyces sp. 8N616. Classification (NCBI taxonomy): domain Bacteria; kingdom Bacillati; phylum Actinomycetota; class Actinomycetes; order Kitasatosporales; family Streptomycetaceae; genus Streptomyces; species Streptomyces sp. 8N616. Next base: position 84,158 of record NZ_JBQQBY010000028.1, read on the forward strand.
GCGGCAGCGGTTTCGATCTCGCGGTGGCCTGTGCGGTGCTGGGGGCGGCCGAGCGGATCGATCCGCGGGAGATCGCGGACCTGATGATGATCGGCGAACTCGGCCTCGACGGGCGGGTGCGCCCCGTGCGGGGCGTGCTGCCCGCGGTGCTGGCGGCGGCCGAGGCGGGCTACCGCCAGGTCGTCGTTCCCGAGCGCACGGCAGCAGAGGCGTCGCTGGTTCCCGGGGTCTCGGTGCTCGGCGTCCGCAGCCTGGGCCAGTTGATCGCGGTCCTGTCCGACGAGCCCGTCCCCGAGGAGGACGAGCTTGCTGAAGACGGCAGACCCGATCCGATGCTTGCGGGGCTCACGGTGCCGGGAGCGGGGATGGGCACGGGCCTCCTTCCCGGTGGCGCCGAGAGCGGACCTCCGCCCGACATTGCGGACGTCGCGGGGCAGCGCGCGGCGCGCCTGGCGTTGGAGGTCGCCGCGGCCGGAGGCCATCACGTCTACCTCAAGGGTCCGCCGGGCGCCGGAAAGACCATGCTGGCCGAACGGCTCCCCGGCATCCTGCCGCCGCTCTCCAGGGACGAGTCCCTGGAGGTCACCGCGGTGCACTCGGTGGCAGGGCTGCTCCCACCGGGCAAGCCCCTGGTGGAGTCGGTGCCCTACTGCGCCCCGCACCACTCTGCCACCATGCCGTCGCTCGTCGGCGGCGGGAACGGGCTGCCCCGGCCGGGGGCGGTGTCTCTGGCGCACCGCGGGGTGCTCTTCTTGGACGAGGCCCCGGAGTTCAGCGGCCGCGTCCTCGACGCACTGCGCCAGCCGCTGGAGTCGGGCTACGTGGTGGTCGCCCGGAGCGCCGGGGTGGTGCGGCTGCCCGCTCGCTTCCTGCTGGTGCTCGCCGCGAACCCGTGTCCGTGCGGGCGGCACACGGTCCGTACGGGCTGCGAGTGTTCGCCGTCCCTGGTCCGCCGGTACCAGTCACGGCTCTCCGGGCCGCTGATGGACCGGGTGGATCTCCGGGTGGAGGTCGAGGCAGTGAGCCGGACGGAGCTGGTCGGCACGGCCGCGGGCGGCGAGACCACCGAGGCCGTGGCAGGGCGCGTACGGGCGGCTCGCGAGCGGGCGGCCGCGCGCCTGGCGGACACTCCCTGGCGGATCAACAGCGAGGTGCCCGGACATGAACTGCGTACCCGATGGCGGCCGGCACCGGGGGCGATGTGGGAGGCCGAGCACGACATGGAGCGCGGGCTGCTCACCGCCCGCGGGCTGGATCGCGTACTGCGTGTCGCGTGGACGGTCGCCGACCTCGCCGGGCGGGACCGCCCTGCGGCCGGGGACGTGACGCTCGCCCTCCAGCTGCGCACGGGCGTCAACCGCGGTGCGGTCCCGGCGGGCGGTCCGCGATGAGCCGCCGCGACGGCGAGCCGCGGCTTGCCGGGACGGAGACAGCGGTGGACGCCGGGGCGGCCGGGGACGAGCCTGCGGTGGTCGCGGACGGGCCCGGGGTGGCTGGGGCGGAGCCCGGAGGGCCCGGAGTTGCGAGAGTCGAGCTCGGGGTGGCCGGGGACGAGCTCGGCGTGGACGAGGAGGAACGGCTGGCGCGGGCCGCGCTCTGCCGGGTCGTGGAGCCGGGGGACGAGCTGGCCGGTGGCTGGCTGCGGGAGCTCGGGGCCGTGGAGTTGATGCGGCTGTTCTGCGGGACGGGGAAGCCGCCGTCGAAGGTGAGCGCGGAGCGGATGGCCGGATACCGGATACGCGCGGCCCGGCTCGACCCCGCCGAGGACCTCGCCGCGGTCCAGGCCTTGGGCGGCCGGTTCGTGTGTCCCGGGGACGGCGCATGGCCCCGGCAGCTCGACGACCTCGGGGACGCCCGCCCGATCGGGCTCTGGGTGCGGGGGCGGCCCTCGTTGCGCAGGTGGGCGCTGCGCTCGGTGGCGGTCGTCGGTGCGCGGGCCTGCACGGACTACGGCGCCCACGTCGCCGCCACGCTCGGCGCCGGGCTCGCGGAGACCGGCTGGGTCGTCGTGTCCGGAGCCGCGTACGGGGTGGACGGCGCCGCCCATCGCGGGGCGCTCGCCGCGGAGGGCGCGACCATGGGCGTGCTCGCCTGCGGCGTGGACGTGGCCTATCCCCGCGGGCACGCCGAGTTGATCGCCCGCATCGCGGAACGCGGGCTGCTGGTAGCGGAGTTGCCGCCAGGCGGGCATCCCACGCGCAGCCGGTTCGTGCTGCGCAACCGCGTCATCGCCGCGCTCACCCGGGGGACCGTGGTGGTCGAGGCGCAGTACCGCAGCGGCTCGCTCGTCACGGCGCGGCATGCGCAGAAGCTCGGCAGGGCCACCATGGGCGTGCCCGGCCCGGTCACCTCCGGCCTCTCGGCCGGTGTCCACGAGCTGCTCCGCGGCGAGGCCGTGCTCGTCACCGACGCGGCCGAAGTGAACGAACTCATCGGAAGCATCGGCGATCTGGCCCCCGAGCGGCGCGGACCGGTCGTCGCGAGGGACCTGTTGGATCCGGTCTCGGCGAAGGTGCTGGACGCGTTGCCCGCACGGGCCGTCAGGGACGCGCGGCGGCTGGCCCGGGACGCGGGCACCGGATATGAGGAGGCGTTGGCAAAACTGTACGAACTGCAGTCACTGGGGTTCGTCGAACGGCACGGCGAACGATGGCAGTTGGCCCGGTATTCACGGGCCTTCGGTGGTGCCCCGCGAGGCGGTCCTTGACCTGCGGCGTTCGGGTGACAGGGTTGGGCCGATGACCGCAACAGCCGACTTTGTGTTCCGTTCACGGCCGAAACGCGTCTGCCGTGCCGTAACCCTGCGGTGCGGTATGCGGAACGTATCTGCCCCAGCGCGAACCCTCAGCCTTCGCACGTTGCGACAGGTCAGTCACGCTACGCTCACAAGCGTTCCGACCAAGACAGACGTCCTCACCCCGGTGACGGCAGAACGGCTCAAGGCGACGAATGCCCCAGCACACATCCGGGCCTGACCGCGCGGCAGTGCCACCCGCCGCCCGCGGCAGCGTGCGCCCCGCCGCACCCTCGTCGCTCGACGAACTGTGGCGGTCGTACAAGGCCACGGCTGACGGCCGACTGCGCGAGCAGCTGATCCTGCACTACTCGCCGCTGGTCAAGTACGTGGCGGGCCGGGTCAGCGTGGGCCTGCCGCCCAACGTCGAGCAGGCGGACTTCGTCTCCTCGGGGGTCTTCGGGCTCATCGACGCCATCGAGAAGTTCGATCCCGACCGTTCCATCAAATTCGAAACGTATGCGATCACCCGGATCCGCGGGGCGATGATCGACGAGTTGCGCGCGCTCGACTGGATCCCCCGCTCGGTCCGGCAGAAGGCCCGCGCGGTCGAGCGCGCCTACGCCACGCTGGAGGCGAAGCTGCGGCGCACCCCCACCGAGGCCGAAGTGGCCGAGGAGATGGGCATCGGGCTCGATGAACTGCACAACGTGTTCAGCCAGTTGTCGCTGGCCAACGTGGTCGCCCTGGAAGAGCTGCTGCACGTCGGCGGCGAGGGCGGCGACCGGCTCAGCCTCATGGACACGCTGGAGGACACGGCTGCCGACAACCCGGTGGAGGTCGCAGAGGACCGGGAGCTGCGGCGGTTGCTCGCCCGGGCCATCAACACCCTTCCGGAGCGCGAGAAGACCGTGGTCACCCTCTACTACTACGAAGGGCTCACGCTCGCGGAGATCGGCCAGGTCCTGGGCGTCACCGAGAGCCGGGTCAGCCAGATCCACACGAAGTCCGTGCTCCAGCTCCGGGCGAAGCTGGCCGATGTCGGACGTTGAATGCGCCGATCCCGAAAATCCGCTGAATCGTCCCTTCGCCCTCACCGCCCTCCTCATCCAGTCGTGATCTCGCCCTGCGCACTGCCACCGCAGGGCGGGCGTCCGTAGAGTGGTGGCGTGCCCAGGATTCGAGCGGCCTCCGTGGCCGAGCACCGGACCATGCAGCGCAACGCCCTGCTGGACGCTGCGCGCTCCCTGCTGTCCGAAGGCGGCACGGAGGCGCTGACCTTCCCCGCCCTCGCCGAGCGCACCGGACTCGCGCGGTCCTCGGTCTATGAGTACTTCCGCTCGCGCGCTGCCGTCGTCGAGGAGCTGTGCGCCGTCGACTTCCCCGTCTGGGCCGCGGAAGTCGAGGCCGCCATGGAGCGCGCCGGCACACCCGAGGACAAGATCGAGGCGTACGTGCGGCAGCAGCTGGCGCTCGTCGGGGACCGGCGGCACCGGGCCGTCGTCGCGATCTCGGCGGGCGAGCTGGACGCTGGAGCGCGCGAGAAGATCCGGGCCGCGCACGGCGGGCTCATCGCCATGATCGTCGAAGCCCTCGGTGCGCTCGGCCACGAGCAGCCGCGGCTCGCCGCGATGTTGCTGCAGGGTGTCGTGGACGCTGCGGTGCGTCGTATCGAGCTCGGTGCGGCCGAGGACCCGGAACAGATCACCGGGGCCGCGGTGGCGATGGCCCTGCGCGGCGTCCGGGGCTGACCGGCCGGCGGCCGAGGCCGGGCCCGCCCGAGGTTCCGGCACCCCGAAGACCGGGAGCAGGCGGGAAGGACCGCTGCGCAGCATCCACGCCGGAAGCAGTGACAGCGGATCGAGATAGCGGTCCCCGCGCAGCAGCCCCCAGTGCAGGCAGCCGGCCGGGCAGTGGAACGGGCCGTCGTCCAGCACACCGACCTGCTGACCCGCCGCCACGCGGTCGCCCTTCCCGACACTCGCCCGCACGGGCTCGTACGTGATGCGGAGCGGAGGCGCGCCTGTGCCGTCCAGTTCGATCGCCAGGACCCGGCGGCCCCCGACGCTCCCCGCGAAGGACACCCGGCCCGCGCCCGCCGCCCGTACGGCCCGGCCCGGCCGCGCCGCGAGATCCACCCCGCGGTGCCCGGCGCCGTAGCGCGACGCGGGCGGCTCCCACCCCCGCGCCACCGCCGGGCGCAGCCCGCCCGGCGCACCTTCCACCGGCCACGCCCGCCCGCCCCGGCCCGAGGCCCCATGCCGTCCGTCGTCCGCCGACGCGACAGGCATCACCCCGGTGGGCAAGGACAACAGCAGGAGCGAAAGAAGCGGCGAAAGAAGCGACGACAGAAGGGGAAGCAGAAGGAGAGAGCGGAGGGGCATGACGGCCCATGGCCGCGCACGGGCCCGCTCCACCCCCGCGCACACATCGTGATCGCGTCTCATGCCCCGACCATGACCCGTTCCGCCACCGCGCAGGGATCTTGAGCGAAAGCTGTGGACTACCCGCCGGTTGTGGACAAGTGCGTCACCCGTGCGAGTGGGATCAGCGGCGGAGACGACCGGTCGCCCCAAGGCCCCTACGGGCCCACCAGGAGGCCGCCGTGTGTCGCTCGGCGGCTCGGCGGTCCCGTACACTTCTGGTGGCGATCCGGGTCACCGGGTCGACTTCGCACGCCCCGCCGCCGGCGCTCCCGCGTCCCCTTGGGCACGTCCCATCGGGCCATCGGGCAGCTCCGCGGCCGCGTCCCTCGGTCCACGGCAGGCCTCGCAAGAGCGCCCTCCATGGCAGACGCGCCGGGGCGTCAGGCACGGCGGCCGCCCGGCCGGCGTGGAACCGAGCACCTCAAGGAGTACGGCCATGGCCGTCGTCACGATGCGGGAGCTGCTGGAGAGCGGCGTCCACTTCGGGCACCAGACCCGCCGTTGGAACCCGAAGATGAAGCGCTTTATCTTCACCGAGCGCAACGGCATCTACATCATCGACCTGCTCCAGTCGCTGTCGTACATCGACCGCGCCTACGAGTTCGTCAAGGAGACCGTCGCGCACGGCGGCTCCATCATGTTCGTCGGCACCAAGAAGCAGGCCCAGGAGGCCATCGCCGAGCAGGCGACCCGGGTCGGTATGCCGTACGTCAACCAGCGCTGGCTGGGCGGCATGCTCACCAACTTCTCGACCGTCTACAAGCGCCTGCAGCGCCTGAAGGAGCTCGAGCAGATCGACTTCGAGGACGTGGCCGCCTCCGGCCTCACCAAGAAGGAGCTCCTGGTCCTCTCCCGCGAGAAGGCCAAGCTGGAGAAGACCCTCGGCGGTATCCGCGAGATGCAGAAGGTGCCCAGCGCCGTCTGGATCGTGGACACCAAGAAGGAGCACATCGCCGTCGGTGAGGCGCGCAAGCTCAACATCCCGGTCGTCGCGATCCTCGACACCAACTGCGACCCGGACGAGGTCGACTACAAGATCCCGGGCAACGACGACGCGATCCGCTCCGTCACCCTGCTCACCCGCGTGATCGCCGACGCCGTCGCCGAGGGGCTCATCGCCCGCTCCGGCGCCGCTGAGGGCAAGGGCGAGAAGGCCGCGGGCGAGCCGCTCGCGGAGTGGGAGCGTGACCTGCTCGAGGGCGAGAAGAAGGCCGAGGAGCCGGCCGCCGCCGCGGCCGAAAAGCCCGCCGAGAAGCCTGCCGAGAAGCCTGCCGAGAAGCCGGCTGACCAGCCCGCCGAGAAGCCGGCCGAGGCCGCTGCCGACGCCCCGGCTGCCGACGCCCCGGCCGCGGACGCCGAGCAGGCCTGACGACACCGTCACGACCGGCTCCGTCACGGCTGCCGACGGCGGGGGCCCGGTGCCCCCGCCGTCCACCCGTAGATCACATCGACTTTCCGAGAAGAGATTGACAGACCATGGCGAACTTCACCGCCGCTGACGTCAAGAAGCTCCGCGAGCTCACCGGCGCCGGCATGATGGACTGCAAGAAAGCGCTGGACGAGGCCGAGGGCAGCGTCGACAAGGCCGTCGAGATTCTGCGCGTCAAGGGCCAGAAGGGCGTCGCCAAGCGCGAGGGCCGCAGCGCCGAGAACGGCGCCGTCGTCTCCCTCATCGCGGCCGACAAGACCTCCGGCGTGCTGGTCGAGCTGAAGTGCGAGACCGACTTCGTCGCCAAGGGCGACAAGTTCGTCTCCGTCGCCGAGGCCATCGCCACCCACGTCGCCAAGACCTCCCCGGCCGACCTGGACGCACTCCTCGCCTCCGAGATCGAGGCCGGCAAGACCGTCCAGGCGTACGTGGACGAGGCCAACGCGACCCTCGGCGAGAAGATCGTCCTCGACCGCTTCGCGCAGTTCTCCGGCGGCTTCGTCGCCTCCTACCTGCACCGCACCAGCCCTGACCTGCCCCCGCAGGTCGGCGTGCTGGTCGAGCTGGACAAGGAGAACGCGGACGTGGCCAAGGACGTCGCGCAGCACGTCGCCGCGTTCGCGCCGAAGTTCCTCTCCCGCGAGGACATCCCGGCCGAGACCGTCGAGAACGAGCGCCGCGTCGCCGAGGCCACCGCTCGCGAGGAGGGCAAGCCCGAGGGCGCGCTTCCCAAGATCGTCGAGGGTCGGGTGAACGGCTTCTTCAAGGAGAACGTTCTCCTCGACCAGCCGTTCGCCAAGGACAACAAGAAGACCGTGCAGAAGATTCTGGACGAGTCCGGCGTTACGCTGAAGCGGTTCGTCCGCTTCCGTGTCGGCGTCTGAGTCCGTACAGCTCCGTACCGCTCCGTTCAGCGACGGAATACGCCCGACCCGCTAGGGTCGGGTGCAGTCGGCGGCCTACGAGCCGGACGACCGCAGATGTGACGAGGAGGCCATTGCCGCAGAGGGCTCGACCAGATCCCACCGGCAATGGCCTTCTCGTATGTGCACGAGGAGATCTCCATGAATCAGGGCGCCGACCACGCTGATCACGCCGGCCCGGCCGGCAAGGCCGGCCACGGCCACTACGGGAAGAAACGCCGCCGCTTCCTGCTGAAGCTCTCCGGTGAGGCATTCGCCGGCAACGGCGCGCTCGGCGTCGACCCCGACGTCGTGCACACCATGGCCAGGGAGATCGCCGCGGTCGTCCGGGATGGGTACGAGATCGCCGTCGTCATCGGCGGTGGCAACTTCTTCCGCGGCGCCGAGCTGCAGCAGCGCGGCATGGACCGGGCACGCTCCGACTACATGGGCATGCTCGGCACGGTCATGAACTGCCTCGCCCTCCAGGACTTCCTGGAGAAGGAGGGCATCGACTCCCGCGTCCAGACCGCCATCACCATGGGACAGGTCGCGGAGCCGTACATCCCGCTGCGGGCCGTACGGCACCTGGAGAAGGGGCGCGTCGTCATCTTCGGCGCGGGCATGGGCATGCCGTACTTCTCCACTGACACCACCGCCGCCCAGCGCGCCCTGGAGATCGACGCCGAGGCGCTGCTGATGGGCAAGAACGGCGTGGACGGGGTCTACGACTCCGATCCGAAGCGGAACCCCGACGCGGTGAAGTTCGACGCGCTGGAGTACGGCGAGGTGATCTCGCGCGGCCTGAAGGTCGCCGACGCCACCGCCATCACGCTGTGCATGGACAACAAGCTTCCGATCCTCGTCTTCGAGCTGCTCGCGGAGGGCAATATCGCGCGCGCGGCGAAGGGTGAGAAGATCGGCACGCTTGTCAGCGATCAGGGTACGCGGGCCTGACGACCGGCCCGTACGGCCGGGGAGACCCGGCAACTCCGGGCCGTACGAACAGCCCGGCACGGGGATGGACAACGGCCTGCCGGTCGGACACCGTGCAGGAGAAGCGCGCAGGGGCGAGGCTGTGCTCACTCACAAGACCAGGAGCAAGTGGTGATCGAAGAGACCCTCCTCGAAGCCGAGGAGAAGATGGAGAAGGCCGTCGTGGTCGCCAAGGAGGACTTCGCCGCGATTCGCACCGGGCGTGCGCACCCGGCGATGTTCAACAAGATTGTGGCGGACTACTACGGTGCGCTGACGCCGATCAACCAGCTGGCGTCGTTCTCGGTGCCCGAGCCGCGCATGGCGGTCGTGACACCGTTCGACAAGAGTGCGCTGCGCAACATCGAGCAGGCGATCCGCGACTCCGACCTGGGAGTCAACCCGACGAACGACGGCAACATCATCCGCGTGACGTTCCCGGAGCTGACCGAGGAGCGCCGCCGCGAGTACATCAAGGTCGCCAAGGGCAAGGGCGAGGACGCGAAGATCTCGATCCGCAGCGTCCGCCGCAAGGCCAAGGAGACCATCGACAAGTTCATCAAGGACGGCGAGGTCGGCGAGGACGAGGGGCGCCGCGCCGAGAAGGAGCTCGACGACACCACGGCGAAGTACGTGTCGCAGGTGGACGAGCTGCTCAAGCACAAGGAAGCCGAGCTGCTCGAGGTCTGATGAACGACTCTTCCTGGAGGGCCCGGCCCATGCCTCCGGCGGGTGGGGGCCCGGTTCCCCGTGCCGATGGGGGCGCCCCCGGCGGAGCCCGGGGAAGCCGGGGGCCGGTCCCGCCGCCCACCGGCTTCTGGGGACCGCCCGACCAGGGGTCTGCCTCGGCGGGTCCCGCGCACGGGACGCCCGACCCGCAGCAGACTCGGCCCATGCCCACCGTGCCCGGCTCCGGCGGAAACCAGGACGACCGTGACCGGGGAGCCGCTCGGCACAGCGGCTCCCCGTCGCAGCCGTCTCCGCCGTCGCAACCGCCGACACCGCCGCAGAAGAAGCGGGCCGGGCGCGATCTGCGGGCCGCGATAGGGGTCGGCCTCGGCCTCGGCGTGGTGATCATCGCGTCGCTCTTCATCGTGAAGGCCGTCTTCGTCGGGGTGATCGCCGCGGCGGTGGTCGTCGGGCTGTGGGAGCTGTCCTCCCGGCTGTCGGAGAAGAAGTACATCCGCATCCCGCTGGTGCCGCTCGCGGTCGGCGGCGCCGCCATGGTCATCGCCGGGTATCTGCGCGGCGCGGAAGGCGCGTTCGTGACCATGGCCCTCACGGCGCTCGCCGCGCTCGTATGGCGCATGGCGGAGCCTCCCGAGGACTACCTGAGAGACGTCACGGCCGGGGTCTTCGCGGCCTTCTACGTGCCGTTCCTGGCCACCTTCGTGGCGCTGATGCTCGCCGCGGAGGACGGCGCATGGCGGGTGCTCACCTTCCTCCTGCTCACGGTCGTCAGCGACACCGGCGCGTACGCCATCGGCTGGCGGTTCGGCAGGCACAAGCTCGCGCCCCGCATCAGCCCCGGCAAGACCCGCGAGGGGCTGGTCGGTGCGGTGGCCTTCGCTATGGCTGCGGGCGCGCTGTGCATGGAGTTCCTGATCGACGGCGGCAGATGGTGGCAGGGTCTGCTGCTCGGCCTCGCGGTCGCGGCCAGCGCGACCCTCGGCGACCTCGGTGAGTCCATGATCAAGCGGGACCTCGGGATCAAGGACATGGGCAGACTGCTGCCGGGCCACGGCGGGATCATGGACCGGCTCGACTCGCTGCTGCCGACGGCGCCGGTGGTGTGGCTGCTGCTGGTGATCTTCGTGGGCGGCGGCTGACGCGGCTCTGCGGGGCTGAACCGCCGCCGCCGTCGGGGTTCCTCAACGGCGGTTTCGGTCCGTAGGGTCCTCGCCATCTCCCTGGCGTGGGGCCCTTCGCGCGTCTGCGACACTGGTTGAACCATGCCTGCACCCGGAGAACTCACTTTCGTCGCGCCGCGCGGGGCCAAGAAGCCCCCGCGGCACCTTGCCGATCTCACCCCCGCCGAGCGCCGTGAGGCCGTGGCCGCGCTCGGTGAGAAGCCCTTTCGCGCCGGTCAGGTGTCGCGTCACTACTTCGCCCGGTACGCCGACGACCCGGCGGCCTGGACCGACATTCCCGCCGCGGCGCGCGAGAAGCTGGCGGCGGGGCTGCTGCCGGACCTGATGTCCGTGGTGCGGCACATCTCCTGCGACGACGACACCACCCGCAAGACCCTCTGGCGGCTCTTCGACGGCACGCTCGTGGAATCCGTCCTGATGCGCTATCCGGACCGGGTCACCATGTGCGTCTCCTCGCAGGCGGGCTGCGGCATGAACTGCCCGTTCTGCGCCACGGGACAGGCGGGCCTCGACCGCAACCTGTCGACCGCTGAGATCGTGCACCAGATCGTCGACGGGATGCGGGCACTGAGGGACGGCGAATTCGGGGCGTCTGGGCCCGCGGCGCAGCCGCAGTCGGCCGCAGTGTCCCCCGAAGGAAAACGCAGCCCGGGCGGGCCCGCGCGGCTGTCCAACATCGTCTTCATGGGCATGGGCGAGCCGCTCGCCAACTACAACCGGGTCGTCGGCGCCATCCGCCGTCTCACCGACCCCGAGCCCGACGGCCTCGGCCTCTCCCAGCGCGGGATCACCGTCTCCACCGTCGGCCTCGTCCCCGCGATGCTCCGCTTCGCCGACGAGGGCTTCAAGTGCCGGCTCGCGGTGTCCCTGCACGCGCCGGACGACGAGTTGCGCGACACCCTGGTCCCGGTCAACACCCGCTGGAAGGTACGCGAAGTGCTCGACGCGGCCTGGGAGTACGCGGAGAAGTCCGGCCGCCGGATCTCCATCGAGTACGCGCTGATCAGGGACATCAACGACCAGGCGTGGCGGGCCGACCTGCTCGGCCGGCTCCTCAAGGGCCACCGGGTGCACGTCAACCTCATCCCGCTCAACCCGACCCCCGGCTCCAAGTGGACGGCCTCCCGCCCCGAGGACGAGAAGGCGTTCGTCGCCGCCCTCGAGGCCCATGGCGTACCCGTGACCGTACGGGACACCCGGGGGCAGGAGATCGACGGAGCCTGCGGTCAGCTGGCGGCGACCGAGCGCTGACGCGCCGATTCCGGGCACTGATACCGTGCATTCGTACAAATGAACACTCCGACAGGGGAGCGCACAGAGCGCTGAGAGTGCGGCACCGCGACGCCGCAGACCCTCGGACCTGATCCGGGTAATACCGGCGTAGGGAGTCAACGTAACTATGAACACCACCCTTCGGCGTGCCGTCGGCACCGCGCTTCTCGGCGTGCTCGGCGTCCCGGCGCTGGCCGCGTGTGGCGGCTCCGGCGACTCCGGAGCCCAGGGCTCGAAGCCGAAGACGGTCACTCTCGTCTCGCACGACTCCTTCGCGGCCTCGAAGACCGTGCTGCGGGAGTTCACCAAGGAGACCGGCTACAAGGTCGAGGTGCTGCGCGGGGGCGACGCAGGCGCGGCCGTGAACCAGGCCGTCCTGTCCAAGGACAACCCGCAGGGCGACGTCTTCTTCGGCGTCGACAACACCCTGCTCTCCCGCACCCTCGACGCCGGGCTCTTCACGCCGTACGAGGCGAAGGACCTCGACAAGGTCCCGGAGGCGCTCCGGCTCGACAAGGACGAGCATCGCGTCACCCCCGTCGACTCCGGCGACATCTGCGTCAATTACGACCGGAAGTACTTCGCGGACAAGAAGCTCGCCCCGCCGCGGACCTTCGACGACCTGATCAGGCCCCGGTACAAGAACCTGCTGGTCACCGAGAACGCCGCCACTTCATCGCCCGGTCTCGGGTTCCTGCTGGGCACCGCCGCCGAGCACGGCGACGACGGGTGGCAGGACTACTGGAAGAAGCTGAAGGCCAACGGCGTCGAGGTCGTCGACGGCTGGGAGCAGGCGTACTACGACCGGTTCTCCGGCGCGGGCAAGGGCGACAAGCCGCTCGTGGTCTCGTACGCCTCCAGCCCGCCCGCCGGCGTCCTCGAGCTGAAGTCCCAGCCGAAGGAGGCCCCGACCGGTGTCGCGACCGGCACCTGCTTCCGGCAGATCGAGTTCGCCGGGCTGCTGAACGGCGCGAAGAACGAGGAGGGCGGCAAGAAGCTGCTGGACTTCCTGCTGAGCAAGAGCTTCCAGGAGGACGTGCCGCTCCAGATGTTCGTCAACCCGGCGCGCCAGGACGCGAAGCTGCCCGAGGTGTTCACCAAGTACGGCGCGACGATCGACGATCCGGCCACGCTCGCGCCGGAGAAGATCGCGCAGAACCGTGAGCAGTGGGTCGAACAGTGGTCCTCGCTGGTCCTGAGGTAAGTGCCGCCAGGGGGACCTGCGTCCGGCCCCGCGCAGCCAGGGGCAGGGACACGGCGGTGCGGCTCGCCCTCATGGCCGTGCCCCTGGCCTTCTTCGGCGTCTTCTTCGGCTACCCGGTCGCCGCGATCCTGGGCCGGGGCCTGCGGGCGGGCGGGGAGTGGCAGCCCAGCCGGGCCGCCGAGGTGCTGTCCGACCCGGACGTCCTGCGCGTCCTGTGGTTCACCCTCTGGCAGGCGGCCGCCTCGACCGCGCTGACCCTCGTCATCGCGCTGCCTGCCGCGTACGTCTTCGCGCGCTTCGCCTTCCCCGGCAAGGAGTTGCTGCGGGCGGTCGTGGTCGTCCCCTTCGTGCTGCCGACCGTCGTCGTCGGCTCGGCCTTCCTCGCGCTGCTCGGGCGCGGCGGCATGCTGGACGAGCTGTGGGGCTTCCGGCTCGACACCACGGTCTGGGCGATCCTGCTCGCGCATGTCTTCTTCAACTACGCGGTGGTGGTCCGTACGGTCGGCGGGCTCTGGGCCCAGCTCGACCCGGGCCAGGAGGAGGCGGCGCGGGTGCTCGGCGCGAGCCGGTTCGCGGCCTGGCGCAGGGTGACGCTGCCCGCGCTCGCGCCCTCCGTGGCCGCCGCCGCGCTGATGGTCTTCCTCTTCACCTTCACCTCCTTCGGCGCCGTGCAGATCCTCGGCGGACCGCGCTACGCGACGCTGGAGGTCGAGATCTACCGGCAGACCGCGCAGCTGCTGGACCTGCCGACCGCAGCCGTCCTCACCCTCGTACAGTTCGCCGCGGTCGCCGCCATCCTCGCGCTGCACGCGTGGACGGTGCGGCGCCGGGAGACCGCCCTGAGTCTGGTCGACGCCCGTTCGACCGCCCGCCGACCGCGGGGGCCCGGCCAGTGGGCGCTGCTGGCGGGCGTGCTGGCGGTGATCGCGCTGCTGATCCTGCTGCCCCTGGGCGTACTGGTGGAGCGCTCGCTCGCCGGGCCCGGCGGGTACGGGTTCGCCTTCTACCGGGCGCTGCAGTCGGCGGCCGAGAGCGGCGGCACCTTCGTCGTGGCCCCGCTGGAGGCGGTCTGGAACTCGCTGCGGTACGCGGTGGTGGCGACGGCGATCGCGCTGGTGATCGGCGGACTCGCGGCCGCCGCGCTGACCCGCCGTGCGGGAAAGCTGGTCCGCGGGCTCGACGCGCTGCTGATGCTGCCGCTCGGGACGTCCGCCGTCACCGTCGGCTTCGGCTTTCTGATCACCCTGGACGAGCCGCCGCTCGACCTGCGGTCCTCCTGGCTTCTGGTGCCTCTGGCCCAGGCGTTGGTGGGGGTTCCGTTCGTCGTACGGACCATGCTGCCGGTGCTGCGAGCGGTGGACGAGCGGCTGCGCGAGGCGGCCGCGGTGCTCGGCGCCTCGCCGCTGCGCGCCTGGCGCGAGGTGGACCTGCCGCTCGTACGGCGGGCGCTGCTGGTGGCGGCGGGCTTCGCGTTCGCCGTCTCGCTCGGTGAGTTCGGCGCGACCGTCTTCATCGCGCGGCCCGACAACCCGACGCTGCCCGTGGCCGTGGCCCGCTTCCTGGGGCGGGCGGGGGAGCTCAACTACGGGCAGGCGATGGCGCTGAGCACGATTCTGATGCTGGTGTGTGCGGGCGCCCTGCTGGCGCTCGAGCGCATCCGCACCGACCGTTCTGGAGAGTTCTAGATGCCTCTGCTGCGACTGGACGGGGTGACCGTACGCTTCGGCGGGCGCGCGGCGCTCGACTCCGTGGACCTGGAGGTCGCCGAGCACGAGACGGTCTGTGTGCTCGGGCCGAGCGGCAGCGGCAAGTCCACCTTGCTGAGGGTCGTCGCGGGGCTGCAGCGGGCGGACGCGGGGCGAGTGCTGCTGGCGGGCCGTGAGGTGGGCGGCGTGCCCGCGCACCGGCGCGGGGTGGGGCTGATGTTCCAGGACCATCAGCTCTTCCCGCAGCGGGACGTCGGCGGCAACGTGGCCTTCGGGCTGCGGATGCACGGGGTGGGGCGGGCCGAACAGCGGCGTACGGTCGCGGAGTTGCTGGATCTGGTCGGCCTGCCGGGGGCGCAGCGGCGGGCGGTCACCGCGCTGTCGGGCGGCGAGCAGCAGCGGGTGGCGCTGGCGCGGGCGCTCGCGCCCGAGCCGAAGCTGCTGATGCTCGACGAGCCGCTGGGGCAGCTCGACCGGAGTCTGCGGGAACGTCTTGTGGTCGAGCTGCGCGAGCTGTTCGGCCGGCTGGGGACGACGGTGCTGGCCGTCACCCACGACCAGGGGGAGGCTTTCGCCCTGGGCGACCGGGTGGTGGTGATGCGGGAGGGCCGGATCGAGCAGACCGGGACGCCGCTGGAGGTGTGGCAGCGGCCCGCTTCGGAGTTCGTGGCGCGCTTCCTCGGATTCGACAACGTGGTACGGGCGACGGTGCGCGGTGGGGCGGCGGAGACGCCGTGGGGCAAGCTCCCGGTGCCTGCCGGGACCGGCGACGGCGCGTGCCGGCTGCTCGTACGTCCGGCGGGGGTGCGGCTCACCGCGGCGACGGACGGCCTGCCGTGCGCGGTGGCGGCCCGCACGTTCCGGGGCAACCACGTGGCGCTTCTCCTCCAGCCGGAGAAGGGGCCGCGGCTGGAGGCGGCGTGCGCTTTGCGGGATGCGCCGGAGCCGGGGGAGACGGTCGGAGCGACCTTCGCCGCGGAAGACGTCGTGGTGCTCTGAGTGCCGAGGTGTGGGCAGTCGTTCCGCTGGGGCGGAACGGGTGGGCACCCCCGGCCCGCACCCGGCGACGGTGCGCCGACCCCGCCGGAGGGTTGCCGTTTCGTACGCGGCTGCGGGCCGGTGGTCCGGTTGGCCCACCCTCCCCCAGAGCTTCGCCTGGGAGGTGCCCCCAGCCCCGCGGAACGAGTGCCCACAACCGGCGGTCAGTGGGAGAGTGGGAGGGCGGCCAGTTCGGCTACCGCCCAGGAGATGGGGGCCAGGACGGCCACCATCACCGCGCCGCGCAGGGCCGCCGCGCGGCGCAGCAGCGCAGGCGAGGCGCCGATCCGCAGCAGCGCCGCCGTCGTGTTGCTGCGCGCGCCCTTGGTCTCCAGGGCGACCGTGAGGACCGTCGCCGTTGCGCAGGCCATCACCAGCGCCGCGCCGACCCCCGTCAGCGGGCCGAAGGGGCGGTCGCCCGTCGAGTCCAGCGCCGTCCCGTAGAGCTGGGTCGCGGCGAGCGCGCCCGAGGCGACCGCGCACAGCACTCCCAGCGGCCGGCCGAGCCGCGTGGCCTCCTCCTGGAGGACGCGGCCGGACAGCAGCCGCAGCGCGCCCGGCCGCCCCGACGCCAGCAGCCTGCCGCACAGATGGGTGAGTCCCGGAGAGGCCAGGACGAGTCCGATCCCGATGAGCATCCAGCCGCCGACGACGCCCGGCGGGATCGTGTCGAGGCGGCCGGGCAGCGGCAGCAGACCGTCGGCGGAGGACGGCGTGGCGCGGCCCGCGTACGACCCGAGCGCGATCCCGGCCGCCGTCAGCGCGACGCCCCAGGGCATGCCGGTCGAGACGGTCGTGCGGGCGGAATCGGGTTCGCCGGCCGCCGCCGCGGGCTGCTGGGGCTCCGGCGCCGCGCCCGGTCTCTGCTTGCGCGGCCGCAGCGCGATGGCGGAGGCCGCGCCCGCCAGCACCGGCACCACGAAGAGGAGCGTCGGCACTCCGGCGTAGGGCAGCGGCTGACCCGCGCCGAGCGTGTCCGCGACCCCGGCGGAGTACGGCACCCCGACGAGGTCGCCGCGCAGGCAGAGGAACGCGAAGAGCGCGAACACGCTGCCCAGCGTGCAGGACACGGCCGTCGACACGGCCGCGAGCAGCGCCAGCCCCACCGGTCCGAGACCGACCGAGGACAGGCCCGCCTGCGGGCGCGCCGCGGGGTCCGTACGGGCGACGGCGACGGCGAGTTGGACCGCCGCGGTGAGTGGCACGACGCACCACAGGAGCCGTGCGGCCGAACCGGACGCCTGCTCCGGGTGGCCGAGCGCGTGGCCGAGCGTGCACAGGAGCAGGAAGCCGACGCCGGCGGAGGCCATCGCGACCATGAACCGGCGCAGCAGAACGAGGGGATGGGTGCCGCGGGCTAGACGGAGAGCGAGCACTCGGCCCTGCCCTCCTTGTCCGGTGTCGGGATGCTGCCGACCCGGCGGCCGTCCAGCAGCGCGATCGTACGGTCCGCGAGCGCGGCCACCTCTTCCTCGTGCGTGGCGAGGACGACGGTGATGCCGTGCGAGCGCGCCGCCGTGGTCAGGGTGCGCAGCACGTGCGCGCGGTCGGCCCGGTGCAGCGGCGCCGAGGGGTCGTCGGCGAAGAGCACCGACGGCTCGGAGGTGAGCGCCCGCGCGATCGCGATGCGCTGCCGCTGCGCCTGGAGCATCGCGCCGGGCCGCTTGCGGGCGCAGTCGCCGACGTCGAGCCGCTCGAGCCAGTCCAGGGCGGCCGTCTTCGCGGTCCGGTGCGGGGTACCGCGCAGCAGCAGCGGAAGGGCCGCGTTCTCCCAGCCGGTCAGCTCGGGCACCAGTTGCGGCTCGGTGTCGATCCAGCCGAAGCGGTCCCGGCGCAGCCGCTCGCGGCCCATGGGGCCGAGCGTGTGCACCGGGGCGCTGTTGAACCAGACCTCGCCGCTCTGCGGCGTCAACTGCCCTGCCAGGCACTGCAGCAGAGTCGTCTTGCCGCTGCCGCGGGGCCCGGTGACGGCGAGGATCTCGCCCTCCCGGACGCCGACGGAGACACCGGCGAGTGCGGGGGTCCCGCCGTGCGAATAGTGCAGAGAACGTGCCCAGAGCACGTCGTTGTCCGGCGGGGCCTCCATGGCGAACACCTCGGCTTAACTGCGACAGTCCGCTGCCCTGGCCGGTCCGCCGGCCGGGTGAACGGACATGAGCCCAATCGGTCACTTGGCACCGTAGGGACTCGGGCGCGTGGGAGGGGCCTCGAACGGCCCGGGTCGGCCCAGGTTCCTCCGAAAGGGCTCATATGAACCGATCGTGTTCACCCCATCCGGCCGAAGGCTGCCGGGTCGGGGAGCGGGCGGACCGGGCGGGCGCGCGCCCGGTGCGGCGTATCAGGCCGGGTCCGCGAGGTGGGTCGGGGCGAACATCCGCAGCAGGGCCGGGAGGACGACGACCGAGGGGCCGGGGGCCGCGAGCGCGGCCGCCAGGTCGTCGCCCAGCCGCTCCGGCGCGGTGCGGACGGCGGGCACCCCGAAGGACTCGGCGAGCGCGACGAAGTCGGGCCGGGCCAGCTCGGTCGCGGTGGCCTCGCCGAACGCGTCGGTCATGTACTCGCGGAGGATGCCGTAGCCGCCGTCGTCGACGATCAGCCAGGTGACCGGGAGGCCGTACTGCCGGGCGGTGGCCAGCTCGGCGATCGAGTACATGGCGCCGCCGTCGCCCGAGACGGCCAGCACCGGCGTCGTACGGTCCGCAGCCGCGGCGCCGAGCGCGGCGGGGAAGCCGTAGCCGAGGCCGCCCGCGCCCTGGGCGGTGTGCATGGCGCCCGCGCGCGGGTCGAAGGCGGACCAGGCCCAGTAGGCCAGGATGGTCATGTCCCAGAAGCTGGGGGAGCCGTCCGGCAGCGCGCTGCGTACGGCGGTGAGGACCTGCTGCTCCAGCTCCAGGCCCTGGGCGGCGATACGGTCCCGCACCCGGGTCAGCAGCTCCGTCGCGGACTTGGCCGCGTCGCCCTCGGGGCGCTGTGCGACCTGTGCCGCGAGCGCGTGGAGGGCCGGGCGGGCGTCCGCGTGGATGCCGAGGGCCGGGTGGTTGGACTCCAGCTTGCCGAGGTCCGCCTCGATCTGGACGACCCGGCCGCGCGGCCGGAAGGTGTGGTAGTTCGAGGAGAGTTCGCCGAGCCCTGAGCCGACGACGAGCAGGACGTCGGCGTCCTCGAGGAAGTCGGTGGTGTACCGGTCCTCGAGCCAGGACTGCACGGAGAGCCGGTGCTCCCAGGGGAAGGCGCCCTTGCCGCCGAAGGTCGTGGCGACCGGCGCGTCCAGCTTCTCAGCCAGCGCGCGCAGTTCGGCCTGCGCCCCGGCGCGTACGACCCCGCCGCCCGCGAGGATCACCGGCCGCTCGGCGCCGTCCAGGAGTGCCACGGCCTCCGCGATCAGCTCGGCGCGGGGCGCGAGGGTGCGCGGCTGGGCGGACAGCGAGACGACGGGCGGTACGGAGGTGGGTGCGAGGAGGACGTCCTGCGGGATCTCCAGCCAGACCGGGCCGCACGGCGCCTCGAGCGCGGACGCCCAGGCGGCGGCCAGGGCGGACGGGATCTGCGAGGCCGTACGGACCGTGTGCACCGACTTCACGACGTCGCGGAACGACGCCTTCTGGTCGGTGAGTTCGTGCAGATAGCCGTGGCGGCCGCCGCCGAGCCCTGCGGTGGGCACCTGGCTGCTGATACCGAGCACGGGCGCGGACGCGGCGGCCGCCTCCTGCAGCGCCGCGAGCGTCATCAGCGCGCCGGGCCCGGTGGACACGAGCAGCGGCGCGACCTGGCCGGTGATCCGGGCGTACGCGTCGGCGGCGAAGCCCGCGTTGTTCTCCACCCGCAGGCCGACGTACTCGAGCGGGGAGCGGCGCAGCGCGTCGAAGGTGCCGAGCGCGTGCTGCCCCGGCAGGCCGAAGACGGTGCTCGCGCCGAGCGCGGCGAGGGACTCGACGACGAGGTCGCCGCCATTTCGCTGCGCTGTGCTCATGGGGGGTCCTCCTGTTGTTGTACGTCGTGCGGGTGCGGCGCACAGGCCGGTGGCCGGGGCGCCCGCGCGGGGGGCCCACCCCAAGGGGAAGGGGGCCA
>NZ_JBQQBY010000029.1:0-102521 GCF_052246385.1 Streptomyces sp. 8N616
CGGTGAGCCCCCCGCGGGCGACCCCCCGACCGCCCCCGCCACCCCGACCGACCAGACCACCCCACCCACCGACCCGCCCCCGGGCGGCGGAGTCGAGCAGCCGGAGTCCGGAGCGAAGTGACTCCGGGCAGGCCTCCGAGCTTTGCTGGACGAACGGCCCACGGAAGTCCGGCATTTGGGGTGGATTCTTGGGGGCGCTGGTGCAGCAAAGCGCGTCGACCCCCGCCCTCGCCGCTGGGAGGGAGGGGGGACGCGACGGGGGCGGGGCGGGCCGCGGAGCGGGGAGAGGCGGCCCAGGATTCGAGTGAACCGCGCGGAGCGGCGCGTGCCGAGGGTGTGCGCGCAATTATCTGCATGCGCGCGCTTCACACCCCGTTTGAATGCTCCCTCCCTGAAGGGAGGGATTCTCTATTCCGACATGAGCGCGGGGAGTTCCGCGGGAGGCCGGGCTACTCCTCGATGAGCGGCGGGAGTTCTGCGAGCGAGCCGATGTGCCAGTCCGCCGCCGCGGACGCCGCACTCCCCGCCCACAGGTGGCCCCAGGGCCCGCGGCGGATGTGCGCGACCCGCAGCCCGGCGGCCTTCGCGGGGCCGACGTCGTTGGCGGGGTGGTCGCCGACGTACACGATCCGCTCGGGAACGGCCTGGGCGAGGCCGACCACGCGGTCGAAGAACTCGCGCTCCGGCTTGGCGGCGCCCCACTCCCCCGAGGTGGCGATCGCGTCGGCCGGGAGATCGAGCGCGCGCAGCAGCTCGGCGGCGCGCGCGCTCTGGTTCCCGGCGATCACGACCCGCACACCGGTCTGCCGCAGATCCGACAGGACGGGCCTGACGTCCGGGTACAGGTCGCTCTCCTCGAGCCGCTCCCCGTGCCCGGCGGCCTCCCGCGCCCGGTACTCGGCGGCCACGTCGGCGCCGGGCTTCGCGATCCTGATGGCGTCGGCGCTGTCCCGCCCCTGCGCGACGACCGCCCCGACCAGCGCGGACAGGGCATGCCGTGGAACGCCGAGCCATTCGGCCCACGATGCCCAGTAGCGGTCGTCGCATACGAGGGTTTCCCCGATGTCGAACGCCACGGCCTCGATCCTGCGGACAACCATGCGGGAAGCCTACGGCGTCAGCACGGGCGGCCCGGCCTGCTCCACCCCGCCTGCCACCGCGTCGGCCACGACGTCGGCCACGACATCCGTCACGACATCGGCTACGACGCAGCTGACGTTGTCCGGCCCGCCCGCCCGTATGGCCGCGTCGATCAGCGCCCGGACCGCTTCGGCGGGCTCAGGCGTCGAGCCGACGACGCGGCGGATCTCCTCCGCGTCCACCACGGCGGACAAGCCGTCCGAGCACAGCAGATAGCGGTCACCGGCGCGCACATCGCGTACGCCCAGGTCGGGGGCGAACTCCCCGCCGCCGCCCATGGCACGCAGCAGCAGCGCCCGCTGCGGGTGCGAGGCGGCCTCCTCTGCCGTGATGCGCCCCTCGTCGACCATCGACCGGACGAGCGTGTGGTCGTGCTTGAATGCTCTCCCTCGTGAACGAGGGAGATTCCTGGCTCACGCTGCTCGGTCGCTCAGCGAGCGATCGAGTCTTACGCGATCGGCACCAGCCGGGTTCAGACCAGCCCGGACGAGCATCACGCGGGCGGAGTTCTTGTCCCTGGGGGATGTGGCTCCGCACGCGGTGCAGGTGTAGGTACGTTCCGACAGCGGAAGTGCGTGCTTGGTTCTCGCTCCGCAGGACGCGCAGTCCATAGTGGTGTGCGCGGGATGCACCAGGCGTACCTCGCGCCCGTGCTTGCGGCCCATCTCCAGCAGGGCCGCCTTGGTGGCACTGATGGCGGCGTCGGCTGCTTTGCGGGCCATGGTCGTCTTGGCGAGGAACTTCGGACGGAAGTCCTCCACGACGATGACATCGTGGTCGCGCACGACCTTCTTCGCCCACTTGCGGCCGGTGTCCTGCCGCTGCCGGGCGATCTTCTTGTACGTCTTCGCTCGCAGCCTCTTCGCTTCCCGGTAGCCCTTCGATGCGGGCTGCCCTTTCTTCGGTTTACGACGCGCCATCATCCGGTCGTAGCGGGTCAGCTTCTCCTTGGCCTTCCTGCCGTGCCGGGTGTGCCGGAGGTCGTGGGCGTCGCTAGTGGTGGTCGCCGTTTCCTTCACGCCCCAGTCGATCCCGATCACCGCACCGGTTGGCGGGAGCGGCTGGAGCTGGGCGGGAGTGACGAACGAGCAGTACCAGTGGCCGAGGCTGTCGCGGTACACCCGCACCGAGGAAGGCTCGGCCGG
Organism: Streptomyces sp. 8N616; assembly: GCF_052246385.1. NCBI lineage: Bacteria > Bacillati > Actinomycetota > Actinomycetes > Kitasatosporales > Streptomycetaceae > Streptomyces > Streptomyces sp. 8N616. Next base: position 2,286 of record NZ_JBQQBY010000029.1, read on the forward strand.
CAGCGGCCGCGACCACACCACCCGCACGACGATGCCGCCCGCCAGATGCAGACGCCCGTCCTTGAGCCGGAAGCCGCGCCGCGTGTAGTTCAGCGTCGGCTCCGCCTCGCGCTTCCGCTTGTACGTCGGCATTCCCGCCCGCTGCCTGATCGGCAGGCGGTCCTTAAGGTCTTTGAGGGCCTTCGCACGGGACTTTGCGAAGTCGCGGATGATCTGCTGCTGCGGAACCGAACCGCCCTTGCGCAGCCAGGTGTTGGCTGCCCTGGCCTCGGTGAGCATCTTGTCAAGGCGGGCCGGGCCGCACGTCTCGCCGTCCCGGTGCGCCTGCTGGGAGCGGGCAACACACTCGTTCCAGACCCACCGGCATCGGTCCCACTCCGCCTCCAGCGCGGCACGGGCGGTCGAGGGCACACGCAGTCGGTAGGTGTAGCGGGCATGCCCGGCTTCCGCAGCCGCCTTCACCTGCGCCATGTCTTCCCCCCTCACGGTTCCCGGCCGGGATGCCGTGGCAGCCCGAGCCCTCCGATGAGACCGTATGTGCGACCGCCGCACACCCATACCCCGATCACGCGGCCACCACCCCAACCAGCGATCACAGGCACACGCGTTCGCATCACCCCGGCTCCGCCGGGCAGCTGTGCGGGCGCTCCGCGCCCGGAACCGGATACGGCGACGCTCCGCGTCGCAACGCCCGGATGCGATTCCTCCCGGCGTAAACGCCGGGGCATCCGCAAGAAACAGGTGATCTGGAAGAACCGCCATCGCGGAGGAGATACGCGCGCGAGTCACCGATGTGGACGAGGGCCAGCCGGGAGCCGGACCACAGCATCGCGGTAAGTGTGGTGCCCACACCCGCCAGGCCGGGTCGGACCCGGCCAGCTCGCTGACGGTGTCGCTGGCCTGGCGGGCCGCCTCCTCAAGGGCGTGAGGAGATCGCCGAGCGGGCCGTCGCCGGTCTCGAGCCGCTTGAGGGCCTCGGTGGCGACGGCGCCGGCGGGCGTACGGACGGTCGAGCCGATGGACGCGCTCGCAGCGCCAGCAGCGCTCGAGGCCTCCCCGCCGCCGAAGCCGTCGGCCACGGCGAGGAGCCGCGGGCCCCGTACGCCGCGGTCAACCGTCGGCGGCGGTTCCCCGCCGTACCCGCCCCCGGCGCCACCGACCGGGATGCGGCGCGGCGCGTCCCGCAGCACTCTGGACGTATGGCTGCCGAGCACCCGCCCGTGATCGTGCACCCGCCGTCCCCGTCCGGCGGGCGGCGCGTGACCGTGCACGGCCAGATCGTGGGGCTGGCCCACGGCCGCGGGGACGTCGCCGAGTTCCTGCGCGCGGCAGGACTTGATCCGGCGGAGGTCTCGCTCAACGACCGGACGCTCATCGAGTGGCGCGGCGGCGACCTGGACCACTGGCCCCGCCCGGCCGCCTGACTGCCTACCGCTCCTGCGCCGGTCCTCTGGGCGCAGGCCTCTGACCTGCACCGATCGCCTGAGTAGCGGCTGACGTGAGGATGACGTGAGGATAACCACGCTCAGTAGTCGTCGGCGTCAGGCCGCAGGGAACGGTGGGCCCTCCTCGCACCGCCGCCGCCCCGGCAGGGCGGCATGGACACGCTCTCACCTCGGGATGCATCATCCATGACGTGCGTCGTTGACGCGGGCACAGGTCTCACGGGCCCGTGAAGGCGGATTGATCATCGCCGGATGTGTCGCGATAGGCTCACGCCGAGGCGGAGGGTGCATACGCATGCAGGAGGCGAGGTCCTCAAGGCCGACCATGAAGGACATCGCGTGCCGGGTCGGCGTGAGTATCAAGAGCGTGTCCCGCGTCCTCAATGGCGAGCCGGGGGTCTCCCCCGCGACCGCCCAGCGGATCACCGACGTCGCCCGGGAACTCGGCTTCCGCCGCAATGATCTCGCCCGCAACCTGCGCCAGGGCACACGTTCAGGTGTGGTGGGCCTGGTGCTGAAGCACTCGGCGACGCGCTTCTTCGGGGAGCTCGTCCGCGGGGTCGATGAAGTGGCGGCGCAGGCGAACTCCGTGGTGGTCACGGCGAACACCCGCACTGCCGGCCGGGAGAAGGAGACCCTGCAGATGCTGTCGTCGCGGCGGCTCGACGGTCTGCTCATCGTTCCGACCGGCGACGATCACTCCTTCCTGGCCCCCGAGCAGGCGACGGGCATCCCCCTCGTCTTCGTCGACCGCCCGCCCCGGGGGCTGTCCGCGGACACCGTCCTCGCCGACGACGGCGTGGCGGGCGCCGGAGTCGCCGAGCACCTGCTGCGACACGGCCACCACAGGACGGCCGTCATCGGGGCGGCCGCGGGGCAGTACACGGTCGACGAGCGCGTTCGCGGCTTCCGCGAAGCGATGCACCGTGCGGGAACTCCTGTCGGCGACGACCTCGTACGTCTGGGCGTCGAGGACATCCGGGCGGCGCGGGCCGCGACCGCCGCGCTGCTCGGCTCGGCGAACCCTCCCACCGCGCTGTTCACCCTGAACAGCGTGTGCACCACGGGCGCTCTCCTGGCGCTCCACGAAGCCGGTGTGCGGGACCGTCTCGCCCTGGTCGGCTTCGACGACTTCGAGACCGCCGACCTGCTCAGCCCGCCGGTCACGGTGGTGGCGCACGACCTGGCCGCCATGGGGCGGACAGCGGCCCGCAGGCTCTTCGACCGCGTCGCCGGGCTCGATGAGCCTCCCCGCACCTTCGTCATCCCGACCGAGTTGATCGCGCGCGGCTCCGGGGAGATCCCGGGCCCCGGACGGACGCGGATGGCGACAGCGGGGTCTGCCCGGCACGCGTGAAGTTCCGCTCCACGTCGGCCAGTTGGGGCCGACTGCGCACTCTGCCGAGGCTGGGAACGGCCATTCGACGGAGCATGAACGTCAACGTTGACGTACTGCAGGCGGTCGGGAAGGATCCATTGCCGTAAATCGCTGCTTCCACCCGAGGGAGGGGGAGTGCCGGCATCCGGTGACGTGGCCGAGTTCGCCGCGCTGATGCACGAGTTGAAGACCCGGGCCAACCGCAGCTACGCGGCCCTGGCGAAGCGGACCGGGTTGAGCGGTTCGGCCCTGCACCGCTACTGCTCGGGCGCGGGCGTTCCCCATGAGTACACCTCGGCGGAGCGCATCGCCAGGGTGTGCGGGGCGACTCCCGAGGAGTTGGCCGAGCTGCACAAACTGTGGGTCCTCGCGGATGCGGAGTGGCGCCGGCGCCAGCCGCGAGCCGGTCAGAGCCTGCAGGGCGCACCGGGCAACGGTGCGGCGGACGAGCCTGCGCCGGCCGCCGAGCACTCCACGCGGACCGAAGAAGCGGCCGGAGAACGGGCCGGAGTACGGGCCGGAGAAGTCGCGGAGCGCGCACCGTCCCGCCCGCCGGTGCGGGAGTTCGAAGACCCCACGCGATGGCTGATCACCGGTGGACTGGCGCTCGCCCTGGTGGCCTTCGTCACGCTGGCCGTGGCCTTCACACCGGGGGCGGGCGAGGATCCGGCGCATCCGGCCGGTGACCCGAAAACCGGCTCTTCAGGGAAACTGCTGTTGAGCACCACATGCCCTGTCGTGTTGAGCATGGGCGAGGAAGATGCGTGTGTACGGGAGACCCAGCAGCTTCTGGCCAAGGCGGGGGCCTCGCTGGACATCGACGGCATGTTCGGGCCGGTCACTCAGATGCGGGTGATCGTCTTCCAGCTCTTCGCCGGACTGAATCCCAACGGAATCGTCGACGAGCGCACCAAACGGGCCCTCTACGAAGGCAAGGTGCGCTTGCGGCCGTGGTCCGCGCCCCGGCTGGAGCGCCGGATCCGGGAGGTCTTCGCCGAGGAACCGGATCGGGCAGTCGGGATCGCGCGCTGCCAGTCGCATCTCGATGCGCTCTTCAGTCTGGCCAACTCCAACGGGACGCGTAACTGGGGCGTGTTCCAGCTCTCCGACCGCGCCCTGAGAGAGCTGGGCGGAACGCGGCTGCAGGCGCTGGACCCCGAGTGGAACATCCGCGCGGCACGCCGGCTGTGGTCGCGTACCAAGGACTTCCGTGCCTGGACGTGCAACGAGGCGTACGAGACGGCCAGTCCCTCTCCGACCGCGACCCGCGGCGCGCCCTGATTCACGGCTCGGCGAAGAACGGATCAGCTGCCCGCGGCCACGTCCGGTGCACCGCCGGATCCCAGCATCGTGCGCGGCTACCCGCATCCGGCCTGCGGTTCACGAGCCACCAGTGTCTTGTCGTTCGCCGGAACGCACGTGCCCCGTCCGTCCTCCACACCGATGTCGGCGAACGCGAACGGGATGCCGATGGCACGGCTCGCGCGCGGGTGGTCCATCAACTGGAAGTGGATGTGGGGTTCGCTGGAATTCCCGGAGTTGCCGCATTCGGCGACCTGCTCGCCGGAGCGGACCGCATCCCCCGCCCGTACCGTGACCGTGCCCTTCCTGAGGTGGGCCAGCACCGCGTACGCTCCGTCGCCCACGTCGAGCACGATGTGATTGCCGAACAGCATCCGTGCCCCGCCGGCTTCGCGGATCATCGCCTCGGCGAACATGCAGGCCAGACCGAGAGGGCCGGTGCGCGCCCTGTGGTCCCGCTCCGAGTCGTGGACGGCGACGACCTCCCCGTCGGCCGGTGCGTAGACCGGTCGCCCGAAGGACGGAAACCTGCCGGGGGCGATCAGGCCCTTCTCCGCGGGTTCGCCGCGCCCGGGAACGCCTTCGGGCACATGGACCAGGTCCACGGCGAAGGTCTGGGCGAGGGAGTGGATGCCGTGGCTCGGCACCGCGCTGCCCGGGCTGTTGACCACCATCCAGCGCCCTGCCACCGGCGCCCCCGTGACGCGGGAGTCGCGCCGGGGCCCCATCGGCAGGAAGAGCAGGCCGAAGCCCGCCGTGCAGAAGAACAGGCCGGTGAACACCGCGCCGAGGCCGAGCAGGGTGCGCACCGTGCGGTCGGGGACGACGATGAGCAGCGCCACGCCGAGGCACACGAGCACGACGCCGCCGCGGGCGAGTACCGGCCGGGCCCTCATCAGCCGTCGGAACGTGCGCAGTTCGATCAGCTTGGCGTTCGGTGTCACAGGTGGAGCCCTTCGGTTTGCCGTGCCGCTGTCAGGCGTTCTGCAGGATCTGCGTGATCTTCATGCGCTTGCCGGTGTGCAGGATCGACCGGTTGTAGATGACGCCGCCCAACCAGACTACGAACGCCGTCACCGCCAGCAGGATCACCGCGGGAAGCACGATCTCGGCCGGGGAGGCCACGCCTCCGGCCATCCGCAGGGGGACGAGAATGGCGGAGAACGGCGGTATGTAGCTGAACGCGGCGAGCCAGCCCGCACCGATGTCCTGCAGCCCGATCACCGCGATGACCAGCGCCGTGGTGTTGACCAGTTGCAGGGGGATCGTCAGGCCTGCCAGCTCTTCCTGGCGGGAGACCATCGAGCCCACGGCCCCGTAGACGAAGCCGTAGAAGAGGAACCCGAGGAGGTACCACGCTAGGCTCGCCCCTGCCACCTGCAGGATCGTGGACTCGATGGCCAACGCCCCCGAAACCGAAGCGGTCACGACACCCGCGGCCGCCACGGCGAGCAGCTGGATCAGGCCGACCGCCCCGATCCCGAGGACCTTGCCGATCAGCAGCGGAGTCGGGCGTACCTTGGCGAGGAGGATCTCGATCACCCGGGTGCTCTTCTCCTCCACGACGCCCTGCGCGACCGAGCCGCCGGAGCCGACGATCTGGCTGAACAGCATGAGCGAGACGACATAGGCCAGGACCACGCGCTGCTCGTCACCGGAGTCGGTGGTGGTGAAGTGGACTTGGGAGTGGACGGCCAGTGCCTCGACGTCCGCGCCCTGCCGCCGCAGTTCGTCGGTGAACGCCTGCCGCTCCAGGCGGGCGGTCAGCCAGTCGGCCAAGGCCCGATCGGACGACTGCCGCACGGTGATCGTCACATCCGAGCCGTTGACGACGGCCATGCCGTCGACGTCCTCAGCGTCGAGCAGGCTACGCGCTCGGGCCACGCTCCCGGCCTCGCGGATCTCGACCTGCTCACCCGCAGTTCCGTGCGCCGTCAGTGCGGCCTTCTGACGCGTGGACAGCCCGACGACCGCGACCGACTTGCCGTCGTCGCCGCCGAAGAAGCTCGGCAGCAGCGCAAGTATCGCGACGATCGCCATGGTCAGCAGAGTGCCGGCGATGAAACCCGCGGAGCGCAGCCGGGTGCGCAGCTCCCGCGAGGCCACGAGCCGTACGGACGTGGGCGCGGAGAGATGGTCAGGCTCGGTCGGGGCCATCCGGGTTCACCACGTCTCGGTAGAGATCGGTCAGGTTGGGCTGGGCGAGGGTGAACTCGCGGACGGGGCCGAGGGACTGGGCCGCGGCCAGCAATTCCTGGTCACGGCCCCTCTCGATCTCGACACGGCAGGCGTTGTGCTCGCACTCGAGCTCGGTCACTCCCTCAAGGCTCGCGGTCCATCCGGGCGTGATCCCGTCGCCGACGATCCGGTAGCTCACGGGCTCGCTCTCCCGCAGTGCGCCGACCGACCCGCACGCCACGATGCGGCCGCCGGAGATGATGACCACCTCGTCGCAGAGCCGTTCCACGAGATCGAGTTGGTGGCTGGAGAACAGCACGGGCTTGCCCAGCGCCGCCTGCTCCTTGAGCACGTCGCTCATGACACCGACCGCGGTGGGGTCGAGCCCGGAGAAGGGCTCGTCGAGGATGAGCATCCGGGGATCGTGCAGCAGGGCCGCTGCGAGCTGGACCCGTTGCTGGTTGCCGAGGCTCAGCTCGGACAGCCGGGCCTGCCCGGCCGCCCCGAGTCCGAGCCGCCCGGTCCACTGCCCGGCCGCCTCGCCCGCTTCCTCCGCGGAGAAGCCGCTCAGCCGGCCGAGGTAGGTCAACTGCTCCAGGACGCGCATCCGCGGGTAGAGACCGCGCTCCTCCGGCATGTAGCCGATGCGCTTGCGCTCCCTGACGCCGATGGGCTCGCCGTCGACGAGCACCTGTCCGGAGTCCGCCGAGGTCAGGCCGAGCACGATCCGCATGGTCGTGCTCTTGCCGGCACCGTTGCTTCCGACGAACCCCACGATCCGTCCCGCCGGTACGGAGAAGCCGACGTCGTGCAGCACCTGTTTGTCCGCGTAGGCCTTGACGAGGCCGACGAGGTCCAGGTCCTGGGTGCTCTCGCCCGCGCTCACCGGCTCTGCTCCGGCTTCCGGTAGGTCGCCACGAACATGGGCCCCTCCTCGGCGTACGGGCCGCCTGACCAGTCCGCGTGGTGACCGACCGGCTCCAGGCCCGCGTCGGCGGCGTAGCCGTCGGTCTCCGCGGGGGTGGTCAGCCTGCTCAGCTCGGTGCCGATCCGGAACTCGCCCTGGTGGAACCAGATGTGGGAGGCCTGCCACAGCGACGCCTGCGCATCGATCATCCACGAGGTGAACAGGCCGGTGTTCGGCTCGCCGTACGGGACGAAGAAGGTGGCGGTGCGCTTTCCCTCGGCCATCGCCAGGATGCCGGGGGCGTTGTGCGTCTCGATGACCAGGTGGCCGCCTGGAGCGAGCCGGTCCGCCGCGTGCCGCACGGCCTCCTTCTGCTGCCCGGCGTCCAGCACCATCGACAGCGTGCCGCAGACGCAGTACACGAGGTCGTAGACGCGCTCATCGGTATAGGTGCGCAGATCGGCGTGGACCGCCTTCACATCCACGCCGGCGGGCTCCGCATCGCGGCAGAGCCCGTCGAGCATCTCGGGGGACGAGTCGACCCCGACGACCGTGCCGATCCGCCGGGCGAGCGGGATCGCGATCCGGCCGGTGCCCACGCCGAGTTCGAGAGCACCGCGGTCACCTGCCAAGGCGGCCAGTGTGCCGGCCGTGCGGTCCGCGGAGGCGTCCTTGGGAAACAGTTGGTCGTAGAATGCCGCGAACTGGCGGCCGTATCCGATGTCGTCGACCTGCGTCATGCGATACCTGCCGAATTCAGTGGTACGAACGGTGAGATGAAGGCGTACTGGGGATCTTCCGAATCGTCGTGGCCGCTGTACTGCACCACCAGGAACTGGAATCCCTTGATCGCCGCATGCCGTTCGTCCTCCTCTTCTTCCCTGATCCGGCGGATCACGAAGTCGCGAAGCAACCGGTACGCCGCAGCGTCAACGATCTTCACGTCCTTCTTCCCCACCACTCCGACGATCTCGTTGCAGGTGTCGAAGACCGCTTTTTCCTGGCGCCGGCCGGGAAACCACACGACCTGCCGCCACCTCCTCTCGTGGATCCGGGAGGCCGCCTTCCACGGTGACTCCTCGTCCGTGACCGACAGGGTCCGGAACAGCAGATGGAAGTCGTGTCTGGCGGGCTCAGGGGCGAAGAACCTCCAGTTCGGTATCAGCAGGCCGACGTGGTCGTATCTGCGCAGCCGGTCGAACGTCCGGAGCGGATGCTGGCTCAGCAGTGTGACCACGAGCCACGAGGCGAAAGCGAACTCCACCGCGCGGGCCGCGGCGGCCCCCTTCCCCGGCACGGACCTGCCTCTTCCGGGCATCGGCATTACCGCCCCTCGTCCGTTGTCCTGAGCTGGGTGACGAATGCGCCGATCAGCGCGGAGATCTCGCTTGCCGGCCGCTGGTTGAGCAGCAGTTCGTCGTGTTCGGCATCGTCGATGCAGTGCTGGTCGCCGCTCGGCGCCGACGCCACGAGTTCCGCGTGGAGTTCCGCCTGGGCCCTGTCTTTGTGGTGCGTCCTGGTCGCGGCGACCAGGCGCAGCGGAACACCGATTTTGGGAAGGATTCCGTCGTGGTTGAGGAATTCGGCATAGGCGGCCCGCCATTCGCGGCGGCCCGCCTGCCACAGTTTCCGGTCGCGGTACTGGGCGAGGGCGAGCGCCCGCGTGTCCGCGGGCAGCCAGGCCAGCCACTCCGGGGGCGGGAGCAGCGCGCCGAGGCCCAGGCGGATGGACTGCGGCATGAGCGACAGCGCGAAGGTGAGGGTCCGGGCGCCCTCGGCCTGGGACTGCGACCTGTGCAGCTCGGCCGGGTGGCTCGGGTCGATGAGCACCGCGCCGACGGTGATGTCGCGCAGCGACTCGAGCGCCCGCACGATGAGATACCCGCCGAGCGAGTGGCCGACGAGCACCACGGGGCGCTCACCGGCCACCCCGCGTACGAGGTCGGTGAGGTCGGCGACCGCCGCGCCGAGCGTGAACGGATCCGTCCGCCGGTATTCGCTCCGGCCGTAGCCGGCGCGGTTGTACGACAGCACCGGATGGTCGCGGGCCAGCGCGCGCCGGAGCCACACCCAGTGCTCCGACGTGGACAGCAGGCCCGTCTCGAAGACCACGACCGGATCGAGGGGCGCCGTCTGGCGGTCCGTCCCGGTGAACCGGTACGCCAGCAGGTTGCCCGCGCTGGTCTCGAAGAGCTCCTCGTCCCGCATACCGCGCAGCACCTTGCGGTGGCGCAGGAACTGGGCCGCGACTCCCGTCGCGCACGTGGCACCCAGCAGCCCTCCCGCGACGCGGGGAAGGATATTGCTCCTGCCGCTCATCGCCCGCCTCCGGGAAGCCCGCGGCGCTGGGTCACGTACAGCACGGCCGGATAGGTCGCCACGAACGCCCAGACGAACCGACCGAGACCCATCACGCGGGCGTTGACCAGGTGGAAGGCCCCGGTCGCGGTCAACAGCGCGGCGCCGGCCCTGCCCTTCGCCAGAAACACCGCCGGGAAGGCGCACTCCATGGCGAGCACCGCGTGCCCCAGGATCTTGGAGGACCGGGGGTAGCGCTGGATGAGCCGGAAGACCTGCGCGTCCCCGTAGGTCTCGGTGCGCATGATTCCGGGCAGCGCCGCGCCGGTGCGCCAGGTCGGGCTGACGACCTTGACGTATCCCGAGATCGCGTAGGACATCGTCGACTGCAGTGCGATGTACCACAGGCAGGCGTCGACGATCCTGGGCTGCCGCTCGCCGATCCGGGCGACGGCCGACGCGGTCTGTACGAGGAAGGAGAGCTGGTCCGAGCCGTCGGTTCCGTAGTGGTGGCGAGGATAGGTGACGAGGGCGGACAGCGCGAGGAAGCCGTTCGCCGCCGCACGGTGGTTCCGGTGGGTGCCCGGCAGGAGCAGCGACGCGGCGGCGGCCGCCCGGGCGCCGTGGATGACCCTGGTGGTTCGCCGGTCCGCGATGAAGTCGAGGGCCTTGCGCACCACCAGTGGCGCCGCCGCGAAGTTCTCCCGGGCCAGGTCCCAGTTGTTCAGCCCGCCCTCACACCGGTCCCGCTCGGTGACCAGGAGCTCCAGGCTGCTGACGAGGTGCGTCATCGCGCTGATCTGCTCTCCGGCGGTCAGCGCCGTGTTCCGGCCGATGGCCGGGGAGGAGAACACTCTCCTCGCGATTGAGGAAATCGCCGACCCCACTGCTGTTCCCGTTCCTTTCCCCGGCCATCGGTCTTCATGTGCCGTCCGGAATCAACGGCGGTCATACGCATACGCTTGCGCGTCGATACCGCCCGGCGGCGGGGACTTCAGCCGAAAACCGCTTGTCCGACCGCCACGCCTGCCGCGAAGGCACCGGCCGAGGCGGCTGCGCCGGCGACACCCGCGGCGAAGGCGGCCGGTGTGGCCAGCACCGGGCTCATCGCACTGATCCACTCGGACTCCGCCGAGTGCATCGAAACCGAACGCAGCTCCTCGCTGGCGTTCACCTTCTCCAGGACAGAAGACATCTACTTCTCCTCGGCTTTCTATGGATTCAGATCTGGTTCGGACGAATCAGTCGTTGACGGCCCAGCTGACCGCGATGCCCCCGCCGAACGCGGCGGCGGTGACGGTCACGCCTGCGGCCACGGCCGCGGGGGTGGCGAGCACCGGCTCGCTCGCGGACAGACTCTCCACGTCCGCGAGACCGGAGGCGGCGGAACGCAGTTCCTCGCTGGCGTTCACCTTCTGCAACATGGTTGCCATTCGTTCCTCCTCGACTATTACTCAACCTGGCGTGCGGGTTGAACCGAGCGAAAAGCTAGCCACAAAAACGTGTCAGCGGTATGGGAATCCGGCGGGAGGGATGGCGGCTTCTTTCAAGGGCGTCCCGCATAAAACCTGTCAACGCTACGGGAGGCGGGGGCAGGTCAATCGGACACCACCGCCGCCCCCACGACGAAGCCCACGATCGCGGCCACGATGGCGATGGCGGCGGACGCCGCACCGACGACGAGCAACGCCTGGGCGGGCCGCCACGCCTCCAGCTGTGCCCGGTGGGCCACGGAGATCGCGACAGGCGGCGGCGCGGCGTCCCCCGCCTCGTCCCGCTGGGCCTGCCGAGCCTCGGTCCTCACAGGTGAGCCCCTGGATTCCGGCTCGTTCGCGATCTCCTCGGCGGCCGCGTGCCACCGCTTCTCCCACAGGTCGACGTCTCCGCCGCACGCCTCGGCATAGGCCAGCGTGACGGCCAGAGAGGGGTGTTGCAGTCCCCGTGCGGCCTCGGCGAGGGTCGCGGCCGAGTAGTGAGCGGACTCCGCCATTTTTCGGTAGGAGGGTCTTCCGGCATCCGTTCGCAGCTCACGCAGTTCGTGGGCGAACCGCTGCACGGTGCCGGCCGATGGATCTATCACTCTTTCTGGCCTGGGCATTGCCCTCCCTTGATGTAAGGCGTCAATGTGCCCGCACAATCGCCGGAGGCGTCACGGCCGCACAACCGGGAGCGGGGATCTTGGGACGGCGGGACGGCGATTGCCGTCCCACCTGGGAAGAGATGACCAGCGGGGGACGCCGCCGGGGACAGCATTCGCGCTCTCGAGGGCCTTACCCTTCCCGCAGACATGGAATGTTCAACTACCCTCGGGAAAACGGGAGTCGCAGCCGCAATGGCCGACGAGAAAGCGGAAGAGCCGATTTCCCATGGGGATTGAGAACGCGGATCGCGGGCGTTCTCGAGAGAGCACGTCGTTTCCCGGTGGGCACGGGATCGGGGCCGGCCGCGGTAGCCCACGCATACGGTTACCGAGAGCAGAGTCGTGCTCGCTGTACGCCGCATCGCGTCAGTCCCGCCGGGCGACCACCCGATAGGCGTTGGCCAGGCCCCACGGGTGTGCCAAGGGCTTGACCAGGAGCCGGTCCAGCAGGGCTGCGGCGAGAAGAGCGGGAACGCCCGCCAGCAGAGTCGCGGTGCGCAGCAGACGGCGGAGCCGGGTCGGCGGCGTCGCCAGCCAGGGAGCGTCCTCCGGCGGGGCGACGGCATCCAGCAGCAGCCATACGGCACCGAGCAGGTCGACCGGGTCATGCGGCTCGGCGTGCTGCTCCGCGACCACGGTGAAACCGAGCTCGGCCAGCTCCTGGCGCAGGTTGGCCACCGGGATGAAGTGGAGGTGCTGCGGCTGGAGCCATGGCAGCCACCAGCGGCCGAGCAGCCGGGCCCAGCGGCTCTCCGGGTCGGGCACTTCGATCAGCAGATGGCCTCCGGGTCGGATCGTCCGCCGTGCCGCCCGGAGTTCACCTCTGGGCTCGGTGCTGTGTTCGAGGTAGTGGAACATGCTCACCACGTCGTAGCCGTCGCCCGGTTTTTCGGCCAGGTCGACGAAGCTGCCGCGGATTCCCCGCTCCACCCGGCCGGCCTGCTCGGCCAGTTCGACGCCTGCGCTGAGGTCGAGCCCGTCGAAGGAGGTGCCGGGGAAGACCGTGCGGGCCGTCTCGCAGTAGTGGCCGTGCCCGGTGCCGACGTCCAGCCAGGTCCCGGGGCGTTCGGCGAAGGGCCGCAGAGACTCGGCGCGTTGCCGGTACATCTTCTGCCGTCCGGCGAAGACGCCGCCGAGACTCTTCTCCCCCAGCCCGTCGTAGAAGTCCCGGTAGTAGAACTCCAGGCCCCCGGCGTTCAGTCTGGGGTTCTGGAAGACGTGACCACACTGCAGGCACTGGTCGAGCAGGAAGCGGCCCGGCTTGTGCTGGAAGAGATCGGACGTCCGAAGCCGTTCCCGGAGCCGGCCCGAGCCGCACCACGGGCAGTCGTCCCGCCGCGGCTCGAAGAACCGCTCGGTGCCCTGGGCCAACTCGGCCTGGTAGCCCGGACGCAGCGCGGAGACGGCCTCGGCGCGGTCGGCCGTCGCGGGCTCTTCGGGTCGTCCGTCGGTGCTGCTGCTCATCGCTTCTCCCTGGGGCCTTCGGCGGCGACCTCGACGGCCAGCTGCTCGAGGTGGGTGGCGGCTGCGGCGGCGCCGCCCGCGGCGCGGAAGGATGCCCCGACGCGCTCGGCCGCGGTGCGGTGACCCGGCTCGTGGAGGACGGTGTCGAGCGCCTCGCCGAGCTGTGGCGCCCTGACCCTGCCGAACCTGACCCGGATGCCCGCCCCGGCGTCCACCACCTGCGCGGCCACGACGGGCTGGTCGTCGCGGATGGGCGCCACGACCAGCGGGACGCCGTGCCACAGGGCCTCGCACACGGTGTTGTGCCCGGCGTGACAGACGACGGCGCCGACGCGTTCGAGCAAGGGCAGTTGAGGGACGCTCGGGAGCACCAGGATGTCCTTGTCCTCCGGGCCGGCCGAGGTGCAGGACGGAGTGCCGAGCGAACCGGCCGGGTCGACGATCATCATCTGCAGGCGGTCGGCGCGGCTGCGCCCGGCCTCTCGGCACTCGGCGAGGAACCGTGCGCCGGCGTCGGCGTTGGCGGTGCCGAGGGTGGTCAGTACGGTGGGGCGCGCAGGGTCGAGCCACTCCCAGGGGAAGCCCGGCGCCACGGGGCGCGCGGCGATCGACGGGCCGACATAGCGGATCCGCTCGCCGGCCCGGGAGGCCCGGCCGGCGAGTTCCTCGGTGGTGAAGGCGAGCACCAGGTGCGGCGAGAAGCGGGGGTCGGCCGTGGCGTCCGGGTCGCCGATGCGGCCGCGCAGCTCATGGAGCAGCCCGCTGAGCCAGGCGTCGATCTTGGGCATGCCGTCGAGCGCTCCGGTGAACTCGGCCGAGGTGGTGGCCGAGGTGGCCCACGGCACGCCCAGCCGTTCGGCGATCAGACCGCCGGCGACGGTCTGCTGGTCGGCGACGAGCACATCCGGGCGGAACGCCTCGACCGCCGCGTGCACACCCGGGGCCATCTCCTCCGCGAGCGGCACCAGGAACCGCTCCCAGAGGAATTTCAGCGCGCCCGGACCTCGCACATCCGGCGGGCGGACGGCACCGCCCTCACCGAGCCGTTGCCCGGCGCAGCGGAAGACCACCGCCCCGCCCCCGGCCAGCTGTCCGACGAACTCCGGCATTCCGGCCCAGGCCACCTGGTGGCCGCGGGCAGCCAGTTCCGCCCCGACGCCGATGGTCGGATTGATGTGCCCGACGAGGGGCGGCACCACGAAGAGGAAGCGGCTCACCGCGCGTCAGCCTCCGCCAGGGCAGGGCCGGGCGGCATGCCGCCCGGCTCGCGGATCCATGACAGGAGGAGGTCGAGAACCTGCGCGGGCGCCTCGGCCAGCACGGAGTGTCCGTGGCCCGGGACGACGACCGAACGGGTGCCGGGAAGCAGCGCCTCCAACCACCGGACGTCCCCGGCGAGTTCCGAGTCGGCGCCGTAGACGGCGAGCACCGGGCAGCACACCGCCCTGACCTGACCCTCGCTCAGCAGCTGGCTTTCCGGGACCTCCTGGGCGAGGGAGGTGGTACGCACCAGCCGGGCCGCCGACTTCGCCAGCCGGGCGGTGTGCGCACCTTGGTGAGCAGTGATCCAGGCCAGCGTTTCGGCCTCGTGCGCGACCAGTTCGGTGGAGATACGCCGGAGGATCCCGGTGATCTCCGCCGCCCAGGCTTCGGTGGCCGGCTTGGCTTCGATCACCGAGAGGCCGGCCACCCGCTCCGGGTGGCGGATGGCGTACTCGAAGGCCACCGTTCCGCCGAAGCAGTTGCCGACCAGATGAACCGGGCCGGTGATCTCCAGTCGGTCGAGCAGCCGCTCCAGATCGGTGACGAACGCGTCGAGGTGGTACCCGTCGGCCGGGCGCTCGCTGCGTCCGTGGCCCCGCTGGTCGTACATGACCACATCTGTCCCGGCGGCGGCGAGGCCCGGGGCAACGGTGAAGTAGTAACTGGCCAGGCTGTCGGTGAGCAGCCCGTGCAGGAGTACGGCGGTGGCGGTGGCCGGGCGGCCGTGGGCCGGGGCCAGGCGCTGCACATGGAGCCTGATGCCGCCCGGCCCGTCGCCGGTGTGGATCATCGTCATGGGTCAGCTCCCCTCGGCAGCCATGAGGCTGCTCTCCTCGGCGGCGCTGAGGCTTCCCTCCTCCGCGGCCCTGAGGCTGCGGACGACGTACGCGACGAGTCTTCCGACCGTGAGGCCGATGATCTCGTCGAGCTCCAGACCGGCCACGAACTCGGCGAAGTTGACCTGCCGCCCGTAGCGGGCCTCCAGGCTGCCCCCCAGAGTGACCAGGTCGATGCTCTCCAGCTCCAGATCCTCGGTGAAGCGGGTCTCCATGGTGATCTCGATGTCGTCGAGGCCGTACTCGTCGAGCATCGCCTCGAGCATCCCGGCGATGTCCGCGAGGACGGCCGGCTCGTCCGCCGCGGGCGCCGGGGCGGTCTGCTCGCTGCTGGTCACTGATCGGTCTCCTCGGTCTCGTCTGCCGGGCCGGTTGTCCAGGCCACGGCGTAGTCCCTGCTCGGCAGCCCCGGAGGGTTGACCGTCCATGTGCTGTGCACCCGGTAGCGGCGCCGGGGCCGTTCGCCCGCCGCGGCCACCTCGACCAGGAGCCGTTCCGGTTCCGCCGCGACCACGGCGAAGTCCCGCGGCCGGCCGAGGAAGCCGGTGCCCTCCGCCTTCGCGACGGCTTCCTTCGCCGCCCAGAACGCCGTGGCCCACCGTGCCTCCGACTCACCAGTGGCGGCGCACACCTCGGCGAGGAGTTTCCGCTCCGGCTCCGCGAAGGCGACGGCGAGGGTCTGCTGGTCGCGGTCGGCGATCTCCTCGATGTCGATGCCGGGGCCCGGCCCGCCGTGGTGGCCCGTGTGGTGACCGGGTGGGCGCTGCACCACCAGCGCCACCCCGGCCTCCGCCCGGTGCGCGAGCGAGAGGGCCGACTCCGGCAGCGTCCGGCCGTGGATGCCGGTGGCGTACGGGCGGCCGTGTTCGTCGTTGCACACCTGGATCTCGGCGGGGAAGACCGGGCCCTCTCCCCGCTCCCAGAGCCACTGCCGCACGGCGTCCTTGGCCGCGATCCGGCCGAGCAGCCACTGCCTGCGGCCGCGTGGCGGACGGCGCTCGTACTCGGCCCGCTCGGCGCCGCCCAGATGGTTCCGCATGATCAGCTCGCGGGAGGCCAGGTCCGGCCAGCGCTCGTGCAGCAGGACCCAGCCGCCGGGCCGCGGCCTGGACAGTGTGGTGCGCTGGGGGAAGCGCTCCACCGCTCTGGTCTCGGGATGGTTGTCGAAACGGCGGTCCTGCCAGCCGGTGAGCTCCGCCCACACCTCCCCGTCCGCGACGAGCTGCACATCGGCTTCGAGGACGGCGTCCGTCAGCGAGGCGATCCCGACCAGGCACTCCACCTCGGTGCCGGGGCGCGGGTGCGGACCGAAGAAGCGCAGATGCCGTATGCCGACGGGGAAGACCACCGTCCGCTCGGTGCGGGTCGCCATGATCCAGTAACCGAGGAGCTGGCCGACGTTGTCCAGCAGCGCGCCGGGCGCGGGCGGCGTGGTGATCCTTCCGCGTACGTGCCGCTCCCCCATCGCGGTGATCTCCGTGATGCCCTGGAACGCCGGGCCGTGGAACATCCATCGCTCGCTGTAGAGCTCGGCCGCGCTGTGGTCGGGAATGCGCTCGGCGGCCGGGTCCGTACGCCACGGGGCCGGGCGGATGTCCGCGTACCGGGGCGCGAGTTCCACCTCGCCGCGCGCGCTTCGGCCGAAGGCGACGGCGAACCGGTCCGAGCCGTCGGGCGACGGCGTCACGGTGACCGGCACATCGGTGGGCGGTGTGGCGGTCACCCACTGGTCGAACCGTGCGCTGTGCACGCCGACCGCCCGCAGCGTGGGCATGGCCTGCTCCGCCGAGTCCATGAGGTGCTGGACGATCGTGGTGGCCGGGACGACAGGCCATCGGTCCGCCTCGTCGGGCCAGCCGGGCCGCTGCTGGAAGAAGCAGTGGTCGCGCAGGTACGGCATGGCATCGGTGGAAACCCGCAGGACGGTGCGCCACTCGCGGGCCGGGCCCGCCGCCTCCGCCCGGGGCACGGACAGCCCCGTCGGCGGGGACGCCGCCGCACCGCCGGAGGAAGCCACGGGCTCGGCTGCCGCCGGAGGTTCGGGAGCGGACGGGAGCCGGCCGGATGCCGCGATCAGCTCGGCGGCCGTATCGGCTGTCTCCCGCAGCAGCGCCCCGAGCTCCGCCGCCACCGGGAAGCGCTCCACAAAAGCGTCCAGCGCGAGCGCCGACTCCGGTCCAGGATCAGGGGTCAGGTCCGCCGAGCGGGACGCGAGTTCGCGGCGCAGGATCGCCACGTCGGGCCCGTCGAGGGAGATCAGCGCACCCCCCAGGTCGAGCCGCACCGGCGGTCGCGCGGCAGCCGCGGGCCGGGCGGAACGTACCGCTCCATGCCCCGCGGCAACGGGACGGGGAAGCGACGGGTCCACGGTCGCGCCCTCCGTCCACAGGGCGGTGGCCACCCGGCGGAGCCCCGCGACACCGTCGCGGCGCGGCGAGTTCGCGGCCACGGCGAGGTGTTCCCTGCCGTTCAGGGTGTCGCCGATGAGCGAGGTCAGCTGTCCGGTGCCGACCTGGACGAACGCCCGGAAGCCCGCCTCGTACATGGCCAGCGTCAGAAGCCGGAAGCGCACCGGCTCCAGCAGGTGCCGCACGAACAGCTCGCGCACCGCGGCCTCGGTCGGCGGATAGGGGGAGGCCGTCGTCCCCGACCACACGGGGACGGCCGGTGGGAACAACTCGAACCGTTCCGCGACGGCCCTGATCGGCCCCAGGCAGGGGGCCAGCATCGGCGTGTGGAAGCCCGACTGAAACGGCAGGACCTGTGCGATCACCCCCTCGGCACGCATCGCTCGCACGAACTCCTCGACAGGGGCCTCGGGTCCGCACACCATCGACTGGTTCGGCGCGTTGTCGTGGGAGAGCACGATCCGGTCGTCCGCACGCTCCCGGAGGGCGGCCAGCACCCGCTCGGCGGGAGCGCCCAGGACAGCGAAGGCAACGCCGGGCAGGCGTAGCGCGTCGGGGTCGAAGGAGTCGAGGAAGTCGTCGACCGCGTCACCGGAGTACAGTCCGCCCGCCGCCATCGCGGTCCACTCGCCGACGCTGTGCCCTGCCACCGCGTCCGGCACGACTCCCATCCGCCGCAGCACGCCGTCCAGGAGGCGGCCGACGCCGAAGACGCCGGCCCCGTGCCGGCCGATGTCGCCGACCCGCGCCTGCCCGACGGAGCGGTCGGCAGCGGGACCGGAAAGCCCGAAGTATGCGGCGACGCCGTCCACCCGGGGCTCGAACTCCCCCTCGAGGCCGGGGAAGACGAAGGCGAGCTTGCCCGGCTCGCCGGGGTCGCTGTGGTCGCAGGCGCCGAGCAGCGGACGGGGCGTGAACCAGATGTCGTTGCGGCCGCGCCAGGGGCGGCCCTTGGCCACCATGCGTCTGGCCAAGGCCAGCCGCTTGGCAGTCGGGTCGACGATGCCGAGCCTGCTGCGCCGCGCGTCGTCGGGCCGCGCGGACGCGGTGGCGAGCACGCCGGAGTCGTCCGCCGCGAGCAGCCCGGCCAGCTGCTCCGGAGTATCGGCGGCCAGGGCCAGGACGCGCTCCGGCTCGCTCACGGCGGCCCTGGGTACGGGTGCCCTGGGTAGGGGTGCCCCGGGTACGGCGGCCGCGGGTACGGCCGGGGCGGGGCCCGGCGCGGCGGCCGCGGGTGCGGGCTCCAGCACCACATGGGCGTTGATCCCGCCGAAGCCGAAGGCGTTCACCGCGGCGCGGCGTACGGGCCGGTCCGGGCCGGTCTCCCACGGCACGGCCCTGTCGATCGTACGGAACCGGGTGGGCGCCAGCGCGGGGTGCGGGTCGTCGCAGTGCAGGGTGGGCAGCAGCAGTCCGTGATGGACCGCCAGGGCGGCCTTGACCAGGCCGGCCACCCCGGCGGCCGGCATCGTGTGGCCGATCATCGACTTCACCGACCCGATCACGGCCCGGTCGTGGGTGGTGTCGCCGCCGGTGAGGTCGGTGCCGCCGGTGAGGCCGGTGCCGTCGGTGCCGCCGGTGCCGCCGGTGCCGAACACCGCTGCCAGGGTGGCTAGTTCGGCCGCGTCGCCGGCCGGCGTCGCCGTGCCGTGCGCCTCAAGCAGCCCGATCGAGCCCGGCTCCCGCGGGTCGAGGCCGGCCGCCCGCCACGCCTGCCGTACCGCCCGCGCCTGGCCACCCGGGTGCGGGCTGACCAGGCTCGCGGCACGGCCGTCACCGGCCACCCCGATGCCCCGGATGACCGCGTAGACCCGGTCCCCGTCCCGTTCCGCGTCGGCGAGCCGTTTGAGCACGACGACGCCGGTGCCCTCGCCGATCAGGATTCCGTCGGCCCCCCGGTGGAAGGGCCTGATCCGCTGGCTCGGCGACAGCGCGCGGAGCTGCGAGAAGACACTCCACAGGGTGATGTCGTGGCAGTGGTGCACGCCGCCCGCCAGCATCACGTCGCACCGGCCGGAGGCCAGCTCTCCCACAGCCTGGTCGACCGCGACGAGCGACGAGGCGCAGGCGGCGTCCACGGTGTACGCCGGGCCGCGCAGGTCGAGCCGGTTGGCCACACGCGAGGCGGCCAGGTTGGGCACAAGACCGATGGCCGCTTCGGGATGGTCGGGGCCGAGCTGGTCGGTGAAGGCCGCGTGGACGCGCTCCAGTTGGTCGGCCCCGAGGCCGGGCAGCAGCTCGCCGAGGGTGCGTACGAGCTGCCGGGCCGTGCGCACCCGCTGGTCGAGCCGGACGAGGCCGGGGGTGAGGTAGCCGCCGCGACCCAGCACCACACCCACCCGGTGCCGGTCGGGCAGCCGCTCCTCGCCGCCCGCGTCGGCGACGGCCGCGGCGGCCACGTTCAGCGCGATCAGCTGGTCGGGCTCGGTGCCGGACACCGTGGCGGGCATGATCCCGAACCGGGTGACCTCGACCTCGGCGAACTCGTCGACGAACCCGCCCCGTCGGCAGTACACCCGGTCGGCCACGGCCGGACCGCGCCCACCGTCCGGATCGTAGAAATCGGCGTCCCACCGCCCGGCCGGGACGTCGGTGATCGCATCCGCGCCGCTCACGAGATTCCGCCAGTACGCCGCCAGGTCGGGGGCACCGGGCAGCAGAACCGCCATGCCGACGATGGCGACCGGGGGCATCCGGCCGGCCGTCCTCCCGTCCCCCACGGTCACCATCCCGATGCCGTGTAGACGACGGCACGGGCCGACTCGTCGCCCCAGGCGAGCTCCCGCAGCAGTGCGAGCGTTCCCTCCTCGGGATCGATGAGTGTGATACCGCGCCGCGCGTACTCGCGCCCGAGCTCCGGGGTGACCATGCCGGTGTGCGAACCCGCGGGAGCCCACGGGCCCCAGTGCACGGTCAGCGCCCGGCGGCCGGTACGGGCCGCCCACTGTGTGCCCAGGGCTTCCAGTACGTCGTTGGCCGCCGCGTAGTCCACCTGGCCGCGGTTGCCGAGCACGGCGGAGATGCTGCCGAAGAGCACGGCGAAGGACGGTCCGTCCGGCAATTGTTCCAACGCCTCCAGCAGCGTGCTCGCGCCGCCCGCCTTCGTATCGAAGACCCGCTGGAACGACTCGGCGGACTTCTCCTCGATCAGCCGGTCCTCGATGACGCCCGCCGCGTAGACGACGCCGTCCAGCCGGCCGTGGTCGGCATGAATCTCCTTCACCGCCTGGCGCACCGCATCGGGCTCCCGGAAGTCCACCGAGCGGTACCGGACTTGGCCACCGAGGCTCCGCGCCTCCTCCACCGTGGCGGCCACCTCGCGCTGTGCCAGGATCCGGGCGGCGGTCCGCTGGATCTCGGCGGGCGTCCGGCTGCCCTGGGCGGCGAGAGCCGCGCGCAAGGCGGCCTCGTCGCGGGCCCCGGCGGTGAACGGATCCTCGGGCCCGACGGGCTCGGGGGTGCGGCCCAGCAGCTCGATCCGGCAGCGGGCGGCTGCCGCGAGGGTGGCGGCGAATCGCGCGGTGATGCCCCGTCCCCCGCCGGCCAGGACGACCACGGAGTCGCGGTCGAGGCCGATGGCCGCGGCCTCCGCCGCTCCGTCGCCCGCGGGACCGGCGCCTGAGGAACCGAGGACGCCGAGTCCGCTCTCCATCAGCTCCAGACCGTGCCGGCCGGCGGCTCTGCGCAGCACGACCGGCGGGCCGTCCGGGGCGAGCAGTTCGCCGAGCAGCGCGTCGGCGACGACGGCGGGCGTGAGGCCGGGGGCTTCGGGAGCCTCAAGGGCTTCGGGGACTTCGGGGGCTTCGGGGGCTTCGGGGGCGAGGATGTCCACCACCCTGGCCACGGTCTGCGGGTACTCCCTGGCCACCGTGCGGAACAGCCCGTGCAGCCCGGCCGCACGCAGGCTCTGCGGCTCCGCCGGACGGGCGGCCAACAGCCAGCGCGGGCCGCGCCGCAAAGCCGCCTGGACCACGGGAAACGCCTCGGGCAGCACCGGTGCGCCGATGCCGGCCAGCGGGTCGAGCAGCATCACTCCGTCCACCGGGCCGTCCTGTTCGGTGAGCAGATGCCTGGCGGATACGGCCAGCGCCTCGGCGCCGTACGCGGCCAGCCGGTCCGACACCGCGTCAGCCGCTCCGTCGCCGTCCCCGAGCAGGACGAAGCGCTTGCCGCCCAGTACGGACCCGGGATCGGCGGCGCCGCCCGGATCGCCCAGTGGCACGGGCTGGAGCCGGAGCCGCCTGGGAGCCTCGCCGCTCACGGCAGGCGGCTCCTGCCGTGCCGCCGCGGGCGGGGCGGCGGTTTCAGGGGCGGACTGCGGGACGGCGGGGGCGGCCGGCCGTCCGGTCAGCCAGGAGGTGACGGCGGCGGCGGTACGGGCCTTCGCCAGCTCTTCCAGCTCCTCGTCACCGAGGGCCGCGGCACCCGCACCGGCCACACCCAGACGCTCCGCGAGTTCACCCGCGATCTCCGCCCGTTTGATCGAGTCGATACTGAGGTCGGCTTCGAGGTCGAGGTCGGGCTCGATCATGTCGACGGGGTATCCGGTGCGTTCGCTGATGATCTCGGAGACCACCCGCAGCACCTCGTCCTCGGTGACCGCGACGGGAGCGGGCACCGCTGCGGGTACGAGCACCGCTGCGGGTCCGGGTTGCGGAGTGATGCCGTGCGGAGGCTCGTCGGACACCGGCTGCGGCTGGACTGCGGGTGCGGACACAGCGGGTGCGGACGCGGCGAGCGCAGCCGGCGCCGCGGGCCGGCCGCCCGGCGCGGCTGCGAAGTAGCTGAGGAGCACGTCGCGCTGCGCGGCGACCATCTCCCGGCTGGCCTTGAGGAATTCGGAGACCAGCACGTCCCCGTCGCCCTGCGTGCCGCTTGCCCGCTCCGACTGGCTCACACTCGCCTCCATGACACGTCGAGCCGGTGCCAGCGCACCGGGAAGGAGTTCACCGGCAGCCGTACGGACCAGCTGGCCGTCGACCGTCCAGCCGGGCCGCTTCGGCGGCGCGGTGCGCCCCGCGTCAACGGCGTCGCGGTCACGGAACATCCAGCCGGTACGCACGGGCAGCCCGGCGACGGCCAGTTGAGCGAGGGCGTCGAGGAGGCCGCGCACGCCGCCGGAGTGACCTCGCCGCCCCTCGCAGGCGACGGCGCGGTGCGGCCGGTCGCCGAGGATCTCCCCGACCAGCCGGGTGAGCACCCTGCCGGGCCCTGCCTCGACGAAGACCCTGGCCCCCGCCTCGTACATGGCCTCGATCTGCGGGGCAAAGAGGACCGGCGCCCCGATCTGGGCGGCGAGTTCCGCGCGGAGCGCGTCCGGAGCGTCGCCGTGCACGGCCGCGGTGCGGTTGGCCCAGACCGGGAACTCCGGCGCCATCACCGGCCGGCTCGCCAGGACCTTGGCGAACCGGTCCCCGGCGCCGGCGACCAGCGGGCTGTGGAAGGCGCAGGCCACCGGAATCCGTTTGGCTCCGTACCCCGCCTCCCGCAACAGCTGCACGGCGGTGCCCACCGCCTGCTCCGGACCGGAGACCACGGTCTGCCGGGGCGCGTTGCGGTTGGCGAGGACGACCCGGCCGGCGAGCCCTGCCTCGTACAGAACCCGCTCAACGTCGTCGGCCCCGGCCGCCACCGCCGCCATGGTGCCCGGCTCCTCCCCCGCGGCCTCCAGGATCGAGGCCGCTCGCTCGGCACTCAGCTCCAGCAGGTCGCGTGGGGTGAAGGCGCCCGCCGCGCAGAGCGCGACCAGCTCTCCGTAGCTGTGCCCGGCTGCCATGTCGGGCCGTACACCGGCCGATGTGAGCAGGGAGTACGCGGCCAGCCCGACGATTCCGAGGGTCGGCTGCGCAATCCGGGTGTCGGTGATCCCGGCCTGCTGCCGCGCCTTCGCGGACTGGTCGAAGGCGGCCGGCGGGTAGAGCACATCCGTGTACGTGCGGCCGAGTTCGAGGAGGTGCTGGAATTCGGGGAAGGCGACGAACAGCTCCGCGAACATGCCGGGCCGCTGGCTGCCTTGGCCGGGGAAGAGGAAGGCGACCTTGCCGGGACCCGGTTCCGCCCGCACTTCCGTCCCCGGTCCAGGGCTGTCCGGCGTACCGCCGGATTGCTGTTCCGCACCGGCGAGGTGGACTCCCGCGGCGGGATCGTGCTCGCCCGCCAGCACCCGCCGCAGCTGCCCAACCAGACCGCCCGGCCCGTCGAGGTGTGTGGCGACCACGGCTGCTTGTACGGGCTCGTGGCTGGTGTCGGAGCGGCGGGAGGCGGCCAGCGCGAGGTCGCGCAGCCACCAGGGCCGCCCGGCCGCCTCGTTCGCCGTGGCCGTCCTCAGCGTCTCCTCGACGGCGCGGAACGCCGCCGCGCGGTCGGCGCCGCGGAAGGTGAACAGCTCGGCGGGCCACGCGTCGAGGCCATGGGCCGGGGGCGCCCCGCCGTCGTGGGCCGCCAGCACCACATGGAAGTTGGTGCCGCCGAAGCCGAACGCGCTGACTCCAGCGATCCGTTCGGCCGGCGGGGCCGCCCAGGGACGGGCCTCGGTGTGGAAGGAGAAGGGGCTGCTCCCCGGCTCCCAGGCGGCGTTCGGCCGTTTCAGGTGGAGAGTCGGCGGCTTGACACCGGTATGCAGCGCCAGCACGGTCTTGACCAGGCCGGCCAGCCCGGCGGCGCACTTGGTGTGGCCGATCTGGGACTTGACGGAGCCCAGCGCACAGCGCCCTGGCCCGGCCCCGGCGTCGGTGAACACCGCGCTGAGAACGGTCAGTTCGGTACGGTCGCCGACGACCGTACCGGTGCCGTGGGCCTCGACCAGGCCGACGTCGGAGGGCGAGACGCGGGCGTTGCGGTAGGCGCGCTCCAGGGCGGCCCGCTGGCCCTCGGGGCGCGGTGCCGTCAGGCCGAGCGACCGCCCGTCGCTGGAGCTTCCTACGCCCTTGATCACGCCGTAGATGCGGTCGCCGTCCCGTTCGGCGTCGGCCAGCCGCTTGAGCACCACGCAGGCGACGCCCTCGCCGAGCGCGATGCCGTCCGCCGAGCTGTCGAAGGTGCGGGAGCGGCCGGTCGGGGACAGCGCGTGCACCGAGGAGAAGAGCAGGTAGTCGTTGATGCCGTTGTGCAGGTCGGCTCCGCCGCACAGGACGACGTCGCTGGTCCCGGTGACCAGTTCCTTGCAGGCGACGTCGACGGCGGCCAGCGACGACGCGCACGCCGCGTCCACGGTGTAGTTGGCGCCGCCGAGATCGAGCCGGTTGGCGATCCGCCCGGAGATGACGTTGGCGAGCATGCCGGGGAAAGAGTCCTCGGTGAGCGCGGGCAGCTGTGCTGCCAGGCCCTGCGGCACCGTGCCGAGGTAGGACGGCAGGACGGCGCGCAGCGTCTGGGCGTTGGACAGGTCGCTGCCCGCTTCGGCACCGAAGACGACGGAGGTACGGGAGCGATCGAAGGCCCGCCCGTCCCGGTCGCCGTATCCGGCATCGTCCAGAGCCCGGGCGGCGGCCTCCAGCGCGAGCAGCTGCACCGGTTCGATGCTGTTCAGTGAGGCCGGCGGGATGCCGTAGCGCAGCGGGTCGAAGGGGATCGGCGGCAGGAAGCCGCCCCACTTGGAGTTCGTCGCGCCGCTGCCGCCGTCGTTGACGCCGGTGCCGGGGGTCCTGTTGCCGGTGCCGGTCTTGGCGTGCCCGTCCGCCGAGTAGTGGACGGCCGGATCCCATCGCTCGGCGGGCACTTCGGTGACGGCGTCGACGCCGCCGAGGACATTGGCCCAGAAGGAGGCGAGGTCGGGAGCCTGCGGGAACATGCAGGCCATACCGACCACGGCCACGTCCAGCGGCGCGGGGGCTTCCGGCTCGGCGCGCTCCCCGGCCGGATCCACACCCAGGCGCTCGCGGAGCGCCGCCGCGCTTGCGGTGAGGAAGTCCGCGGCCGCCGAGGCGACCGACCGGTGCAGCGCGCTGATGGTGGTGGTGTCCGAGCGCAGCACAGCGACCTGTCCGGCCATGAACATGCCCTCGGTGAGCTGGCGGTCCTCGTCGACCGGCACCAACTCCCCGTCCGCGCCGCGCTCCACCCCCTTACTGGCGACCCGCAACCGGCCGACGTTGAGCCGCTCCAGACTCTCCCAGCGCTGCCGGTCCGGCACTCCCTGCTCCTGCAGCCGCTCCTTGACGGCGCGGTAGCTGTCGGTGAAGGGGCTGGGCACACACCGCGTGGCGTGGCCCGGGGCGGTCTCGAGCAGCGCGGTGCGCCGCGCCGACACCACCTGGCGCTGGAAGAGCGGCTGTACGGCACCGTGGGCCACCGCCTCCTCGGTGAAGAGGTAGGCGGTGCCCATCAGCAGGCCCACGGCGACGCCGCGCCGCGTCAGCGGGGCGGCGAGCGCGGCGACCATCGCGGCGGACCGCTCGTCGTGGACACCGCCGGCGAAGAAGACCTCGATCCGGCCGGGCGCACTGCTGCCGCCACCGCTGCCGTCACCCTCGACGTCGCTGCCGCTGCCGCTGCCGCTCCCGCTGTTGCTGTCGCTGTTGCTGCCGCTGTCCAGGAAGTCCTCGATCACCGCGATCTGCGCCTCCCAGAGCGGGAAGCTGTTCCGCGGGCCGACATGACCGCCACACTCGGAGCCCTCGAAGACGAATCGGCGAGCACCGGCCGCCAAGAACTGGCGGAGCAGCCCCGGCGAGGGAACGT
Source organism: Streptomyces sp. 8N616 (assembly GCF_052246385.1). Lineage (NCBI taxonomy): Bacteria > Bacillati > Actinomycetota > Actinomycetes > Kitasatosporales > Streptomycetaceae > Streptomyces > Streptomyces sp. 8N616. The sequence continues at coordinate 28,584 of NZ_JBQQBY010000029.1, forward strand.
GCAGGAAGGTGGTGATCCCGTCCTTCTCCAGGGCCTCGGCCTGCGAGGGCCGTCCACCCGCAACGATGGCGTGGCTGGGGCGGGCCTCCCGTATGGCCTCGAGCTGGGCATTCCTGACCTCATCCGGGGCGAAGCCGAGCACGCCGACCCCCCAGGGCCGTCCGGCGAGGACGGCTCCGGCTTCCTCCAGCATGGTGCGCGCCTGCTCGCGCCCGGCCAGGGCGAGCGCGATGAACGGCAGAGCGCCGTCCGCGGCGACGGCGGAGGCGAACCCGGCCTGGTCGCTGACCCTGGTCATGGGGCCCTGTGCGATCGGCAGCCGGGTGCCGAGCGTGCCGCACATCGGCGCGCCGGGACGTAGCGCCGAGGCGCCCGAGTCGTCCCGTACCGCGTCCCGTACGGCGTCGGTCATGGCCCGGACGGTCCGGCCGACGTCATGCCAGCGCTCGGCGAAGCGCGCGGCGAGGAAGCCGTCCTGGCCCACGGGGAGCAGCCGGGTGCGCAGGTCGCGCACCCCGAGCAGGGCGGCGATACGGGCGGACTCCGGGCCGTCGGCGCCCTGTCCGCCGCGCCCGTCCGCACGGTCGGCGGTGGGGAGTGCGGCGCCGGGACCGCGGCGCCGCAGCACCCGGTGGCCGCCGAGGACGGTGGTCTCCGAGCCGTCCATGGAACGGAGCACGGAGGCCGCCTCCTCCGGGAGGCCGGATTCGGCGAGCAGCGCCAGCTGGGTGTCCAGGACGACCCCGGCCGCTCCGCCGGCCACGGCAGCCGCGGCCGTTCGCGGACCGATGCCGCCGCAGGCCCAGACCGGTACGGCTAACGCCCGCTCGCCGAGCAGCTGCTGGAGGAGCACGAAGGTACCGAGTTCTCCGATCCGGCCGCCGCTCTCGCTGCCCCGGGCGATCAGGCCGTGCGCCCCCGCCTGAACGGCGGCGAGGGCCTCGTCCAGGCCGGTGACCTCGGCCAGCACCCGGCAAGGGCCTGCGATGTCGCGAACCGCCCATGGAGAGTCGACGCCGAGCACCACCGTGTGCGCTCTGGTGCCGTCGTCCTGGGTGGGACCCACGGGGAAGTCCGCGGGCGTGAGCCGGCAGCCGGCGGCTACCCGGACTCCGTACCGACCACCGGCCGTCCAGCTGCGGATGCGCTCCAGTGCTTCCTGGGCCTGCCGGTCGCCCGTACCGAGGTCGAGCACGCCGAGCCCGCCGGCGCGGCTGACCGCGGTGACGAGTCTGGCGTCCGGTTCGCCGAATGGGCTGATTCCGATGACAAGGTCGTCGAGGTGCGCAGCGGAGGTCATGTAATCTCCGAAAAATTTGGTGGTGCAGTGGGGGGAAAGGGAGATAATTCGGGCATGCGCTTGGGTGTACGGGCTTGGGGATTCCTGCCCGGAGCGATGCCCGGATCGGCGGCGCGCTGCCGAAATTAGCGACGGCATTACCGGATAGTCAACAGGTAACCATGCTCCCCGCGTTGGCGGTGGTTGACGCAGGCGGGCGGCCGCCCGCCTTGGTCCGGACCTCCCACGTCCGGCGATTTCACGCGTGGATCATGACCGTGACACGTATGGGTTATCTCGCCGGTGCGTCATATGTTGACGTCTGCGTCATAGGCAGGCAGAAAGTCCTCGCGCGCCGAAGGAAATTGGCGTGCGAAGGACGGAGCCGTATTGCGTCGCTCTTTCTCGGGATGTCACCTCACATCCCTCGGGATGTTGCCCCACAACCCTGTGACGTTGCGGTCTCTCCGGCAGCAAGCTCACCCTTCCGGCGTCAACCGGGCTTGACCATGTGCACGGGTCACACCGCGCGCTCGGCATGACCCGCAGGCGGCCACATGTCACACCCGGGACCACACCGCCCGCCGAACTCGCCTTCGGACAATGGTGTCGTGCACCAGGCCGGACCCTCGGGATGAGTCGGAGCCCCACGTCGTCACGTACAACGAGAGCCTCCAGGATGGCGGACCCACCCCCTACCTGGAGACATGAATGAGGTTCAAACAGACGCTCCTGACGATGACAGCGGCCCTCGGCCTGGTGACGGCGACCACGGGCACCAGCGCCGTGGCCGACGTCCCCGACCCCACTCCGGGGTCCCTGCAGCAGTACGACATCAACTCGGTCTACGTGTCGGGGGTTTCGTCCGGCGGATACATGGCCAACCAGCTGCACGTCGCCCACTCCGATGTCTTCAAGGGCGCCGGCATCTTCACCGCCGGCGCGTACGACTGCTCGCAGGGCAACCTCAACACCGCGCTGTACGCGTGCATGGACACCTACCTGCCCCGCAAGACCCCGGCCCAGCTGGAACAGGAGACCCGCGACCGCGCGACGGCCGGCAGTCTGGACCCGGTCGCGAACCTGTCGGGGGACCCGGTCTGGCTCTACCACGGCAGCTCCGACCAGACCGTCGACCGGGCAGTCAAAGACGATCTGGCCACGTACTACCGCGACTTCGGCGCCGACGTCTCCTACGACACGACCTCCAGCGCCGGGCACGGCTGGGTCAGCCCGCTCGGAGAGGTCCCCTGCTCCTCCACGGCCGCGCCCTACATGAACAACTGCGGCACCGACCCCGAAAGGGACATGCTCACCCACCTCTTCGGCACCGTGAAGCCCGCCGCCGACGCCCCGCTGAACGGCAAACTCATCCAGTTCGACCAGAACAGCTACGCGCCGGGAGGCAGCGCGGCCGCGATCAGCATGGGCAACGAGGGCTTCGCCTACGTCCCGCAGTCCTGCGGGTCCGGCTCATGCAAGCTCATGGTCGCCCTCCACGGCTGCTACCAGTACTACGGCCTGATCGGGAACACGTTCATGGGCCAGGCCTACCTGAACGAATACGCCGACACCAACGACATGATCGTCCTGTACCCGCAGGCCACGACCGCAAGCGACAACCCGCGCGGCTGCTGGAACTGGTGGGCCTACGGCGGCGACACCCACTACGCCGAGAAGAGCGGCAAACAGATCACCGCGATCATGAACATGATCAAAACACTGGCCGGAGACACCGCGTCTCCCGCGCCGGCCACCCCCAAGGGTGCGGCAGCGCTCGATCCGCAGCCATAGCGGCATGCGGGGAACCAGCAGACGAGTCGAGCTGGTCGCTGCGCTGCGCCGCCACCATCACAAGGAGGGCAGGAGTCTCATGGGGTCGGCAGAGCCCGCCAGAACCGGGTGATGATCTCGCGGTAGCCGGTATGGCCGGTCCGCCCCGTGTGGGAGAGCGCCCACAGCTCGACCGGCTCACGGTCCTCGCCAGACGGCTGCGACCGATCGGAGCACGTCGTGCACTCGGCCTCGAAGATCGCGTCTTCGGCGTTCGGGTCGGCGGTCAGCGTGTGCGGCACGAACGCGTACCTGGCCCGGATGCTCACGATGACCGCCTCGCGTGAGGATGCCGCGCAATCTCTACGCTGCAATCGGAGACGAGAGACCAGTTCCGGGCCGCCGCCGCGGTGGAGCGCTGCCTATCGAGGGCGGCGCACACGTCGCATCCGTCAGTCGGCTTCGGAGCCTCGGTGGGCAGGCCGACGTGCACGGGCGCAGCCATGGTCGTCGTGGGATCACTCATGAACAGAAAGCTATGGACCGGCAGTTGAATGACGCGAGAGGAAATTCTCGATTATTCTCGTGTCGTGGCTGACGATGCGTCGACATTCCCGCGCTGCCGCCGACATCCTGTGAGCCGAGGGCTTCCCAGAGAGGGGTAGAGCGATGGCACGCAGGTTGCGCTTCAATGGCACGGGCAGCGGCGGCACCGGCTGCCCGTCACTGCATGAGGACCTGGACAGCCGGGAGGTCATCGTTCACGGCCTGCCGCTGACAGACCCCGAAGACACCGCGCAGCTCCAGCACTCTCCGACGGAGAGGTAGCGGTCGTGGTACCGCGCGAACTCCTCGTGGACTACGCGCCGAAGGACGCCACACGCACGGCGAGGATCATCGACCTGGACGAGTTCGAGACCTTGTTCAGGACGTTCCAGCACACCGCATGGCGTCTGGAGACCAGGCGCCGGTACGCGAGCGACGAAGCGACGGACACCTACCAGCAATTCATCGAGACCGGCGCCGCGCAGTGGGACTTCAACGAGTCGTATTGCGAAATGATCCGGACGCAGACAGAGCAGGGCAAGCGCGTTGAGCGCGTCCGCATCGTCGACAGCCCGCCCACGACCGGCCAGCTCTACCTGCTCGACAACGCGAAGCGGAACAGCGCCCTGGGAGAGGACATCCGTAACCTGTGGCGGGCGGACGCCCAGCGGCTACGCCTGCCCGAAGAGGACTTCTGGATCTTCGATTCGCGGCTGATCGCCAAGCTCAACTTCGACGACGGCGACCAGCTCGTGAACGTCGAACTCATCACGGAGCCCGCCGAAGTCGTGCGGTGCTCCCTGGCACGCGACGCCGCGTGGCACCACGCTCTCCCGTACAAGACGTTCGCGGCGGGGCTCGCCGCGGCCAAGTAGCGTGTGCAACCGGTGAGCACGGACTACCAGCAGGCGCGGGCCGCCCTCGGGCTAAGACTCCGGGAACTCCGCGGCTCGTGCCCTGGCGGTCGGCTCACCGGTACACAACTGGCCGAACGACTCGGCTGGACGCAGTCGAAGGTCAGCAAGCTGGAGAACGGACGGCAGACCGCGACGGCCGAGGATCTGCGGGCGTGGGCTGAGGCGACCGGCCAGCCCGAGACTTACGACGAACTGCACGCGCGTCTGAACGGGTTCGAGTCGCACATCCGCTCGTGGCGGAGGCAGCTTGCATCTGGCCACCGTCCGGTGCAGGACACCTGGAATGCGCTGGTCGCGGAGACCTCGATCATCCACGGGTGGGAGAACTCCATGGTGTCCGGCATGCTCCAGACAGCAGATTACGCACGCCATGTCTTCATCCGCTACGCCGAGCTGCAGAAGTCCGCACGCGACACCGAGGACGCTGTCCGTGCCCGCATGAAGCGGCAGGAATGGCTTTACCAGCCCGGCAAGAAGTTCCACATCATCATGTGGGAAGCAGCCTTGCGGGCCCTGATCTGCCCACCATCGGTGCTGGCCGCGCAACTGGACCGTCTCGCCGGAGTTGTCGGCATGGACACCGTCCGGCTCGGCATCGTCCCATTCGGAGCGCCCCTGAAGATCCCTCCCGCCGACGGATTCTGGATCTTCGACGAACGGCTCGCCATCACGGAGGACTGGCACGCCGAGCTGTGGCTCGACGATGCGGACAGCATCGGCACGTACATGCGCGTGTGGGAGACACTGCGGGAATCCGCGGTTTTCGGGGCCGACGCACAACGCGTGATCAATGAGGCGCACCGGGCCCTCGGCTGATCACCAGATCCGCGCCCGCATCCAGCACCGCCACCGGGCCACCACGCCCACCCCAACTCGTCGCCAACGGGTGCAGGCCCCGGCCGCGGCGGTCGGCCATGACCCTCGTCCGTGGGCAGCTCGAGTGCGCGTCGGTTGTTACGCCCAGGGACTCGGGGAGACCCTTCTCGCGGCGGTAGGCGGCGGCACGGGCCCGTATTTCCGCGCCGCCCGCGAACTCCGTGCCTGGCGGAACGAGCCCGCGGTGCAGGAGGCCCAGGATCGGAGCGCAGCGGTTTGCAGTCGGCCCGCAGCCGTCGGCGAGACCGAGAAACCGGGGAGAGAGACCGAGCCGGACGCGCGTGGCGCTGCTCCTGGTCGAAGGCCGACGAGCGCGACCGCGTTCACCCGCTGACGGGGCGCTGGCCTTCGCCGAAGGGCGCGACGTCGGCGGGGGCGATGTCGGTGCGCAGTCGCAGGGGCCGGACTGCGTGACGCCATCGGCCGGCGTCGACAGCCGTGTCGCCGTGGAATTCCACGACGTGTTCGGGCTCGACCGGCGTGAACTCCAGTGGCTCCCGGCTGCTCCAGGACGCTGTGATGCGTACGTCCGCCCACGGATGCCCCGGACCACCGGCGGTGAGCAGGCGGCCCAATTCGCTGCGGAGGGAGGCGGTGAGCGGTGTGCTGCGGGCGGCGAGACGGAGGATGCCGTCCGTGTCGTAGCGGCCGAGCAGCAGCGTGAGCGGGGCGGTGACGGGGCCGGTGACCGCGCCGATGATGGCTTCGCTGGTCTCCTTGGCCCGCACCTTGATCCAGCCGCGGCGGCCCGGGTGATAGGCCTGGTCCCAGCCCTTGGCCACGACTCCCTCGACGCCGACGGGTCCCCATAGGGTCAGCCACTGCTCGGCCAGCTCCCGATCGTCGGTCACCGGGGTCAGGGTCCACGGCGCGCCCAGGTCGTGGGTGGCGAACAGATCCTCCAGAGCGGCGCGGCGGACCCGGTACGGCTCGTGGAGGAGCTCGGCCGTGCCGCGCTGAAGCAAGTCGAATGCCAGGTAGTGGGCGGGCTGGAGGTGGGCCAGGTGTCGGGTCGTGGCCAGCGGGCGGTTCACGCGCTGCTGCAGCGCGCCGAACTGCAGGCGGCCCTCCATCAGGATCACGGCCTCGCCGTCGAGGACGACCTCTTCGGGCAGCGCCGCGGCGGCGTCGGTGATCTCGGGGAAGGCGGCGCTGAGATCGTTGCCGGAGCGGGACTGCAGCTGCGTCGTTCCGGAGGAATGGAAGACCAGGAGCCGGAAGCCGTCGTACTTCGGCTCCAGGGCGATGCCGCCGGGCAGGGCCCTCGGCACGGGCAGGGTGTCGGTGGCCTTGGCCAGCATCGGTTCGATCGGGGGGATGAGAGCCACGACTACAGTATGGAACCTTTAGGGGCAAATGTGCATTAATGCACCAATCCGCCGTACGCCCAAACCTCGTCATAGTGGAAGAGCTGCTGCTCGGCGGTGGTGGTGCCGTCTTCCCGTCCGACGGCAGCTAGGTCACTCGCACGCGCAGTCGCCGTGCGCCTCAGGCGTGGGCGCCGGTGCCGGTGAAGGGCCGGACGTCGATGACGGCCATGCCCGCGGCGTGGGCGGCGGCGATGCCTTCGTCGCTGTCCTCGTAGACCGTGCACCGTGAGGGCGCGGCTCCCAGCTCCTCGGCCGCGCGCAGGAAGATGTCCGGGGCGGGCTTGCCGCGCTCCACGTCATCACGGGTGACCAGGGTGTCGAAGCGGTCGTGGAACGGCTGATGCCGCAGGGTCTCTTCGATGATGCGACGGGACCCGCCGGATGCCACAGCCATCGGCAGCCGGTGGTGCATGGCATCGACGACCTTGAGCAACTCCGTGTGCGGGCGCACCTCGTGTGCCCCCTTGAGGAACAGCTCGTCGCGGTCGGCGACGATCTGCTCCACGGGGCGGGACAGCCGCAGCGCGCGCTCGTCCACCAGGGTGTGGATCATCTCCGCGGAGGAGAGCCCGGTGCGGGCGTCGAACCACTCCTTCTCCAGGGTCACGCCCTCGGGGGCCAGGGCACCCGACATGGCACGGTAGTTGGCGTACTGGCTGTCGACCAGGGTGCCGTCCCAGTCGAACAGCAGACAGCCCGCGTTGGTAGGGGCGAGTTCGGGGTGCATGGGAGAGTCCCCTTTCTGGTTCCGCTGGTTACCTGGACCAGCGGCAGGAACGTTGTTGCCACCAGGAAGTCCGCTGCCCGGTGCGCTGCGGTGGCCAGGCTCATCAGCACACCCCGCGTCCGCGAGGGGTAGATCTCGGAGATGTAGACCCAGAACACCGCGGCAGGACCGACGGCCCCTGCGGTGATGAACACGCACAGCAGCAGCGCGGTCACCGCTCCCTCGTACCCGAGCGGCTGGGCGGCCGCCGGGACCGCGAGCAGCTTCCGTGTCACCTGGTACAGCAGTGAGACGATCACCTGAGCAGGGTTCCAGCCCGCCCGCGTCGCGCGCCATACTCGCCGAGCAACAGCGATGTCCTGCGCCAAATGGTTCGCGTCAGATCATCCGCGACGGAGACGCCATAAGCATCTGATCGAATGCGAGCAGCGGGCCCAGAATTACCGCTACGGCGTTGCCAAGGTCGATCACGACAGCGGCACTGCGCCGCATAGGGCTGCCCGGGGAGCCGGGTACGGGACGGGAGTTCGGTTCATCATAGTTTTACGGAGCGCCACTGACGCCTGCAGACAGCAGATCCGGGTCTCATTCCCAATTCACTCGACGGGGAACCAGTTGATATTCCGAAAGATTCCAGGATAATCCTCGGTCAGCATCCGCATCAATGCCGCCTTGGTGGCAGGCCTGCATCGCTCATGGGCCTTTATCAGCACCTCGCGACTCCTTAGGAACTGATCCAGAATCTCCCAATAGATCACATCCTGAACATGCGGATCTTCGTTGAGAAAGAACCCTTCAATGAAGTCGAAGCAGCCATTCAGCACGTCATCCGACTCCTCCTCACCACTCAGGGCGGAAAATAGGATGGGGTGAAGGACTATCGACAAGAAGTCGGAAAGGTTTGAGTCGACACTTGGCCATTCGGCAAAATATCGTCGATCCGGTTCTTCGACTGCCTGCAGCGCTTCACGTGCACCAGGAACCAGTCGCACGAACTCCCTGACAACATCCCGGCAGCCAATCGCATCCATACAAAACCCTCGCAAAGGGTAGAGGCCCGTTCGCGCAGGGGCGAACGGGCCTCCATGCTAGGACAAGGGTGCAGGGCCCGGGGGCTCAGTCAGATCGTGGAATCCGAATGGATCGATGCCATCCTTGAACATCTCCCAGAAACCACCGACGATCCCATACTGTCTGATATAGCTGGGGGCCTGCGCAGCACTGATTCCTATTATTCCCGCAATACCGAAGGCCTTATATCCACCCCTCAGGTTCCTCGGTTCCCCTGAGGGTCGCGGCGGCGCCTTCGGGTGATGAGAAACAAAATCCTGGCCCGTCTTCGTCCAGACCTCGCCGGACACGCCGAGCTAGTCGAAGGTGGTGGTCTTCTCACCCGCAGCGCCGACGTTGTCCGGCTTGGTCGATGTGCGGTCCAGCGGGTCGAAAGTGCATTTCCGTCGTGGACGTAGGTGTGCTCGGAGATCAGGGTGCCGTTCGACTCCTTAGCGATCTGTGTCTTCAGCCCTCCGCCCCTACTTCGAGCAGCCGCCGTCAGTCAGCGCATGAGCTTCAGCACGGATCGCGAAGAAGCGGACATCCTCAGCAGGAGGGCGGTATCCCGCATCTCACGCCACTTCTCGCCATATAGAATCTCAGAGGTTGTATAGGAGTTCGACTGCGAATCGATGACTTCAGAGAGGTGGAGCAGCCGGTCAAAGAGCTCTCTCTCCTCGGGAAGCACCTCCCCACTCTCCGTCATTTCCTCGAGGAGCGATTCATACCCCTGAAGATCCTCAAGGAACTCAGCCATCGCCATTTCAGGCTCGGGGTGATCATTCCACCGCAGATACTCCAACTGAATCACAGGCTCCGCGGACATCACGTCGAGCAGCCTCATCAGGTTCAGGAATCTCTGCAACTTCAAGCTGTACATACACACCCCTTTTCGGTCAATGCACGAATCCTAGCACTCAAAGATGCGGGCCCGCCTGATACCGGAATCGGGATCAGGCGGGCTCAGGCCTCTCTTAGCGCATCAGGAGTTAGGCGCAGTAGCCAGACGACGGGTCACAGGCTGTCCCGTCGCCATTGATTCCGACGACCTCGGAGTATCCACCGGTTTGCGAATCGTCTTGGAACATCCACGCATTTTGCATATCAACCGCGTTCCAAAATCCGTACCTGTAGGCGAGAACACTGAAGTCCGCAATCTGCAGCACGGCCAGGGCACCACCCGCAGCGTTCGCGGCGTTCGCCCCGGATCTGGGAATCGAGGGATTGGCCTTCCGGATCGCCCCGAGATTCTTCTCCAGCGGATCGTCGTTCACCCAGACTCTGGAATCAGGCGCATTGAGGTGCGGTGACCTGCCACCACCCGTCTGGTTCACTCGCCAGCCGGTGCCATGCCGACCGCCCGGCTGCCACTTGATCATGCCATTCCCCTGGGTCCAGACCTCCTGTCCCGTCCTGCCCTTCCGCACGTTGTACTGCTGGAACTTGAAGCCTGTCTTGCGCTGCCCCTTAGTTGGGATCTCAAGTTTCCATCCATCGGGCAAGACCCCGTCCCACCGGGTGAAGAACTCATCCGGCGTCATTCCCTTCAGCACGTTGGGATTGTCCAGAACGGCCCGCAGGGAGAACTGACCTTTTGTGGAGACCTGGGAATCCAGCAGAGCCATCGGCGGATGCGATGCGCCCCTGTCACCGCACATCAGGAGAACCATCGGGCATTCCGCAGTCTGCGTAGATTCCGAGCTCGAGCCGGGGTCCTTGCTGGGCTGGTACGTGCCGTAGGTGCCATTGCTGCCGGAGCAGTAGTTGGGGTAGCAGCTCTCGTGCCCATCGAGTTCGATGAATGTGGTGGGATTCCCGCCGGTGAAGGCGTATCGGTTGCCCGTCAGCGGGTCGGTGCCGAGGTTCATGTCGGCGAGGGCGCCGTTGTACATGTCCCGGGTGGTGAAGCGGTTCAGGCCCGGGTTGTAGTCGCGGAAGCCCATGTCGTAGGTGCCGCTGTTGACGTCCCAGCGCTTCGAGTTGAAGCGGTACGGGTTGTACGCCTCCTTCGTCGGGTCAGCGGCGTCCGGCTTGTCGATGCCGGTGAACTCGGACTTGTCGTCGTTGCCGTACGCGGTGTAGCCGTAGGTGGCTTTGGTGTCGCCGCCGGCCGTGGTCAGGGTTTCGACGTCCGTGTGGCTGTTGTAGCCGTAGTAGCCGTCTTCCTTGGTGCCGTCGGTGTTGTGCTTGATCTGCGACAGCCGCTCGCCCCAGGGGCTGTACTGGTAGGACTTGGTGACCTTGCCCGCGACCTCTTCGTCCAACACCTCGCCGGACAGGCCGAGGTAATCGAAGTTGGTGGTCTTCTCACCCGCAGCGCCGGCGTTGTCCGTCTTGGTTGCGGTGCGGTCGAACGGGTCGAAGGTGTACTTCGTCGTCTTCGTGCCCCCGGTGTCGGTGAGCTTGGTGTGCTGCACCACGTGGTCGAAGCCGTCGTAGGTGTTGCGCTCGATGACCTGGTCGCCGCCGGTCACCGACTCGAGCCGACCGAAGGGGTCGTAGTTGTACTTGGCGGACGATCCACCGGCGTCCGCCGACAGCAGCCGGTTGCGGTCGTAGGTGTACGTGGACGTGATGTCCTTGACCGTCTGCCTGATGACGTTCGCATTGTCGTCGTGGACGTACGTCTCCGTCCCCGCGCCATTTCCGGTCTTGACCGATTTAGCCAGACGGTTGGCCGGGTCGTAGGTGTAGTCCGTGGTCGAGGAGAGGTACGCCGCGTGGTTGTCGGCGTTCATCTTCTTCGCAACGTCCTGCGCCTTGTTGCCGTTCGGGTCGTAGGCGTAGGTGTGCTCGCTGACCAGGGTGGCGTTGGGCTTCTTCTCCACCTGCGTCTTGAGCTGACCATCGAGGAAGTAGGTGTGGTCGACGGTGTTGCCGTTGCCCTTGACCTCCCGCAGCTTCTGGCCGCGGTCGGTGTAGGTGTAGGTCGTGGCCTTCGGGCTGGTGTCGGTCGGGCTGGCACCCACGCTCACCTTGGACACCAGGTCACGCGGGTCGTAGGTGTACTCGCTGTACTGGTCCGGGTTGGTCAGCGTCTTGGTCAGGCCGTTGGCGTCATAGGTGTAGGACGTGGTCTCCTTCACCAATCCCGTGGCCAGCTCCTCGACCTTCTGCACCTGGTTCAGGCCGGTGTAGCCGACCTTGTAGGCGTCGATCCTGGCGCCGGAGGAGCTGTCGGCGATGTCGGTGAGGTTGGCGTTGGCGTCGTAGGTGTAGGAGAAGGTGCGCTTCTCGGTGTCGACTTCCCCCGTGGTGTCACGCACCAGCTTGATGCCGTCGGCCACGACCACCCCGCCGCTGTTCTGCGCGAGCGTGACCTTGTGGCTGTTGCCCTTGGCAAAGGTGTACGAGCCGAGTGAAGTCCACGTGCCGGTGTTCTTCGTCTGGTCGACGGTCCTATCGGTGGTGGTGTCACCGGTCAGCGACTTGTGCGCGATCGTGTACTTCGCTGCAGTGGCCGCGCCGGTCACCGACGGGTACTTGGCGTAGACCGTGTAGGTGCCGTCGGCCGGGACGTTCAGCTTCCAGGTGAAGGTGTCCGTACCCGTGCCCGCCGCGTGCTTGTGATGGTCATAGCCCTGCTGACCGGACGCGCTGCCCTTGGTCCACGTGCCCGTGGTGGAGGTGTTCTGCGAATCGGAGTTGTCGACCAGCACCACGTGCTTGCCGACCGGGACGCCGTCGTCCGAGCGGGACTTCAGCTTGCCGTCGGGGTAGTACGACCAGCCCATCGTCCGGTCCGAGGAGCCGCCCGCCGAGGTCAGGGTACGCGTGGTCTGCTTGCCGATCTCGTTGTAGTCGTAGGTGGCGACAATGTCCCACGGGTCAGTGGACGACTGCACCCACCCGTTGTCGAAGTAGGTGTAGGCGGTGTCGTTGCGGACAGTCTGGCCCTCGGACGGCGGCAGAGAGGTCTTGGAGACCCGGCCCACCGCGTCGTAGGACGTCTGGGTGTAGACGTTCGGGCTGTTGTAGCGGGTGTCGTTCGGGTCGTACGGCTGGAACTGCTTGACCGGGCGGTTCAGCGCGTCGTACTCGGTCCGGGAGGCAAAATCCTCCGTATTCGCGGTCTCCACACCGCGCGGGGTGATCACCTTCGTGGCGTTGCCGACCTGGTCGTATTCGTACTTCGTCGTCCGGTAGGTGATCGTCGAAGTGCCCGAGTGCGGGACCTTGACCTCGGTCTGCTTGCCGCGCTCGTCGTAGGAGATGAGGGTCTTGTTGCCCTCCTGGTCCGTGCTGGAGACGACGAGGGAATCCTTGTCGTACGTCCGCGAGGTTGTCTTGCCCGCCGCATCCGTGACCGTCGTGACCCGGTGGTTCAGGTCGTAGTCGGTCTTGGTGGTGAAGTCGGTGGTGTCAGCGGTGGCGTTCTTCTTCGGGTCGACGACCTTGATCGGGTTGCCGACGCTGTCGTAGCTGTAGGAGATCTTGTCGCCGGCCGCGTTGACCACGTCCGTGAGCTGGTAGATCGCGTCGTAGGTGTTGGCGGTCGTGTAGTCGTTCGGATCGGCGGTGGTCAGGTTGCCCTTGGGCTCGACCGTCTTGAGCAGGTTGCCGACCTTGTCGTAGCTGTACGAGGTCTTGCGATCGGCCGAGGTGGCGGTGTCCTTCGGGGCCGTGGCCTCGGTGATCTGGTCGGCCTTGTCGTACACGGCCGTGGAGACTGCGCCGTTGGGTGCCGTCGCCTTGGTGACGTTGTCGTTGGCGTCGTACTCCGGCGCCGGAGTGGTGATCAGCACGCCCGCGTTCTGGTCCTTGGGCACCGTGCTGACCAGCGGACGGCCGAAGTAGTCGTACGTCTGCGTGGTCTTCTTGACCAGCGCGTCGGTGACCTCGGTGACCTGACCGCGCTCGTCGTAGACGTATGAGGTGGGCTTGCCCAGCGCATCGGTGATCGTCGCCGGGTAGCCGGTGGGGCCGAAGTTGCTGTTGGTGGTCGGGTTGCCGTTGGCGTCCGTCGCCTTCGTCAGCCGGCCGTAGACGTCGTAGTCGTACTTGGTGGTGTAGTCGTCCGCCGTCGTCGTCGCGACACCCTTGGGGTCGGTGACGGTCTTCAGGTTGCCGAAGGTGTCATAGCCGAACTGCCAGGTGCGACCCGCGGGAGAGGTCTTCTTGAAGAGGTCCGCGGAGTAGCCGTCCAGACGGGTCTGGTATTCGAGCTTCGTCGGGTTGGGATAGGTGGCGGAGTTGGCCGGGTCGCAGTAGTCGGTGGGGTTGAATGCCGCGGGTGCCCACGACTTGGTCGTCTCGGCGTCCCACTGGCGTAGCGGGTAGCCGGTCTTCTGGTCGTAGCAGTACGCGGTTTTGGCGCCGTTGGCCTCTTCCAGATACGTGACGTTGTTGTCCGTGTCCCAGCTCATCTTGGTGTCCTGGGACTTGGCGTTGGTGACCTGGACCGGGCGGCCGTAGTCATCCGTCACATGGGTAGAGGCGTGCGCTTCGGCGTCGGTGACCTTGGTGTCGACGAACTCGGCGTTGTTCGCGTTGACCGTGTACAGGAAGTTGGTGTTGCCACCCAGACGGTCGGTGATGGTCTTGGTCCACCAGTGGTACTTCGGATCGTCGGCCGGGGGCTGGTTGTACGCCAGGTCGGTGGAGTTGCCCCGGGGGTCGGTGGCCTTCACCAGCTTGACGTTCTTCATGCCCTGGGTGGCGTCGTAGGTGAACTTGAACACCTTCGGCTGCGAGGAGTCCTCACCGTCGGTGAACCGGCCGAGCAGGCCCTCGGTCGTGTAGTAGAAGTTGATCTTCCGGCCGGAGATGTCCGTGACGGACTTGATGTGGTCGGAGATCTTGGGGTTGTTCAGGTTGGTGCCGCTGACCTTGGCGCCCGTGGCGTCGATGTACTCGTAGGTGGCGTCACCCTTGGTGTAGTACGCAACCGTCAGGGACTGGCGGCCGGCCGGGTCGGTGATGTACTTGAGGAACTTGGTCGGCTTGTTGTTGGACTTGCGCTCCTCGTAGGTGAACGTCTGCGTGTTGCCGTTCTTGTCGAGGACCGACGTCAGATAGCCGTCGCAGCCGAAGAGGAAGCGTGTGCCGTCGGGCCTGGTGAGCGTCCAGGCGTCCGGCACCGGGTCCTTTGCCGGGGTGCAGTCCAGACCGGTCTTCGGGCCCAGCTTGAAGTGGACGCCCGCCGGGGCCTTCCATGACCCGTCCGCCTGCTTGCGGAAGATGTGGGTGGTTCCGTCGCCGTCCGGGAGCTTGATCTCGGTCGGGTTCGACTTCGGGTGGAGCTCCAGCGGAGCGCCGAGCCGCAGCGGTCCCGCCGCCTGGCCCGACCAACCGTGGCCGAGCACCGTGTCAGAGGTGTCCAGCGAGTTGTACGCGACGCGGAAGAAGGTGTTCAGGCCCCGGCCGGGGTTGGTGAAAGCGTTGTAGGACCAGACACTGTTGCCCGAGGCGAGGTTGTTCATCACTGTGGAGCCGGCGCCGGTGTTCTTGCCCGCGTAGGAGTAGAACTTCTCCAGGCCGAGCTGGTTGGAGGTCGTCTCCTCCACCGCCACGTTCTGCTTCAGCGGCGGGATGCCGCCCGTACCGGCCGACAGCCAACTGCCGTCGGCGACCTTGCGGACGTCCCAGCCGAGGACGTAGTCCGTGCGCTTGTTGCCCGAGGCCGAGTTGATCGGCGTCTTGACCTGTGCCTGGATGGTGGCGGACTCTCCCGGAGGCAGCGCCGGGATGGCGGTCTTCAGCTGGTTGCCGCCGGTGGTGGCGTCCGTGCCATCGGGCAGCTTCCAGGTGTAGGACAGCTCCCGCTCACCCGCCGCCCACGCCGTATTGGTGGTGTTGGTGACCGTGAACTCGACCGTGTAGGTGGAGTTGGGGGTCATCCTGGCCGGGGTGGTCGGCGCGTAGTACGTGTCCTCGGTCGTGGAGTCGACGTAGATCACGCGCAGCAGTGGGCCGAGCTGGTAGTCGGCAGCCTCCGAGGCCAGGAACAGGGTGCGTTCCTGCGGGCCGGTGGAGGACTCGTCCTTGAGCCTGACCAGGGCGCCCTTGTTGCTGGACGGGGTCTTGATCCAGCCCTGCGTGAGGGAGGTGGCGTCCCACGACTGGCGGCCGACCTCCGA
Source organism: Streptomyces sp. 8N616 (assembly GCF_052246385.1). NCBI lineage: Bacteria > Bacillati > Actinomycetota > Actinomycetes > Kitasatosporales > Streptomycetaceae > Streptomyces > Streptomyces sp. 8N616. Next base: position 44,204 of record NZ_JBQQBY010000029.1, read on the forward strand.
GACCTGCGCGACGGTGCTGGAGACGGTTGGCGAGTAGTCACCGCCTGCCGTGGTCCAGGCGGTGGTGGAGGTGGCGTTGTTCCAGGTGGCGGATGTTTCGGCGAAGTCCCGGGTCAGGCCGCGGAGTTCGTAGATCGCGCCGTTCGTGTCGGTGGTGGTCTCCGCCCCCCACATGAACAGCCGGGATTCCAGCACGGTGGCGGTGGTGGGGATGTCGCCGGTGGCGAACTTCATCGCGGCGCGGGTCTTGCCGTAGGTGGTGGAGTTGTTGCCCACGCTCAGCCACTTCTGGTCAACCCCCCAGGACTGGATGGTGTCCTGGTTGGCGGTCGGCTGGGCAGAGGACAGGGTGGTGTCCGTGACTCCCGCTGTGCCCTGGATGAGCTTCATCGTGCGGCCGGCCTTGGGCACGCCGACGATGCGGGTCGGCGACCCGAGCAGCTGGCCGTCCTCGGTCTTCACCGCGATCTGGTAGTAGTACGACCGCCCGATCTCGCCCGAGGAGCTGTCGGGGGTGGGGGTCGCGGTGGTGTCCGTGTAGGTGGTCGCGGCCTTGTCGATCGGCGCGACCAGGGTGGCCGCAGACGGGGTGAACGCCTGCTGCGTCGAGCGGTGCAGCTGGTACTCGACGATGTTCAGGTCTGCGTCGCCGGTGGTGTTGGAGTACGCCTTCCATGACAGCTCGGGGCCGGTGCCGTGCACGACGGTCGGGGAGTCCAGCGTGGTGCCGACCTTGCCGTAGGTGACGGTCAGCCGCGGGATGGTGGAGGTCTCGCCGCCGTAGTCTCCGTCACCGGCCTCGTAGCGCGGGCCGCCGGTCGGTGTCGTGGAGGAGGTGTCGTTCTTGGCCTGCAGCACGAAGCCGTGGTTGGCGGTGCCGTCGACCCACTTCTGGACGGTGTCGGTGACAGCGAATTTGTGCCACTGGTTGTACTCGCCCGTGTTCTTCACGATCTGGGCGGGATTCACCAGCCGTACCGCGTCCGCGATCACCGCCGAACTGGCCGCCACCCCCGTGTCACCGAGCACCACCTTGTAGGCGCCGCCCTTGTTGAAGTTCAACTGGTTGGTGGAGCCCCCCAGCGACGTCCACACCCCGCCGCTGCCGGCCGACTGGTCGACGGTGTAGTTGCTGGTCGCGCCGCCGGCGGCGGTCACCGTGTAGGGGGCGTTGGTAGCCCGGTTGGCGCCTTGCACATAGTGCGCGTCCACCCGGTAGCTGCCCGTGTCGGGCACCTTGACCGGCCAGGTGAAGGTGTCCCCGGTGATGGAGTCCAGGTTGTAGCGGAAGGTGTCCCCGACAGCATTCGACGTCACACCCGAGGTCGGCCATACCCCCGAGGCCGCAGTCCCCGTGTCCTCGTCGTCGACCTGCACCGTCGTGCCGGACAGCTCACCCACCAGCGAGCTGGTGTTGCTCCAGGTCGCCATCGACTCGCTCCAGGAGCCGGTCGCCCGGTGGGCCTCGATCGTCACATCGTTGCCGTTGGTGGTGTGCGCCTGGTCGAAGTACATCTCCAGCCGCGCCGAGTCGACCTTGGTGCCCGAGGGGATCTCGTCCAGCGGGAACTGGATCAGCGAGCGGGCGATGCCCGTGTCGGTCTTTCCCGCCGACAGCTTCCAGGTGGTGTTGAAGTTGGTCGACGGCTGGTCGGACAGGACCATGACATCCTGCGAGGCGGACGGCGAGGGAGCGATCGTGATCGTCGGATCGATCACCACCGGATAGCTGCGCCCCTTGACCGCAAGCCACTCGGCGTCCGGCGTGACGGTCAGCTTCCAGTTCCTGCCGGCGCGCGTCAGCTTCTGGGTGACCTTGGTGCTGTGAGTCCGCCCGAAGACCGACGTATCGCCCTTCTTGGCATCCGTCATGTACGGCGCCGGGATCACCATCACCGGAGTGCGCGGCAACTCCCCGTACAGGGCGACCGAGCCGTCCTTACGGGCCTTCGGTATCAACCCGTCCGTCTTTAGCGTGAAGGTGAACGAGACCGGCTTGTCCGGGCGCTTCGCCAGGACGATGTTCTCCTTCACGCGGCCCCGGCCCACCACATACTGCAGATCAGCGCCCTGGGCCGCCCCCTTGTATGTCACCGCGGAGCCGTCCGCCTCGGGCTCCAGCGTCCGGCCCGCGCCATCCAGGCCGAGGGTGACGGCGCCGCTGTCGGCCTCGAAGCGGATCAGGCTGTCGCTTCGAGCGCCGAAGTAACTGCGGCCGGTGTTGGCGGCGTTGGCGAGCTCGAAGCCCTTAGCGTCGGTGGGCCGAACGGCAGTGTCGATCGGCTTCCACGACTTCGACTTCACATCCCGGTAGGACATCGGCGCCGCGGACAACTCCGCCTGCACCCGGCCGTCCGACATCTGCCAGAACCGCGCGGTAGGCGTACGCCGGCCCGTCAGCTCCCTGACCCGCCCGGGCTTCGCCTCAGCCTTGCCCCAAGAGGGCTTCTCCCGGTCCGCGATCCCACGTTTCGGATCACCCGGCGGCTTGGCCTCCCCCTCGTCGTCGGAGAACCAGCCCTTGATCGTGTCGACAACGCCCTTGCCCCCATCACCGCCCCCCGGCGCCGGCGCCGCATACGCCACCTGGGGCAGCAAGGTGCCCATCACGGCCGATACGACCAGGCCCGAAAGAAGCCTGCGGTACCGAATCCTCACGTTGCCAACTCCCTCTCCCAGCCTGCTACTGCTTTCGCGCGGGCGAAAGAAAGGGCAGGCCAAATCACCGCTCCGGAAATTCCAGGAGCAGTCAACGGGTGGACCAGCACCACGAATGCGGCGCGACAGCACGGAAAAGCGACCGACGCATCTCCAGGATGAACCCCTGGCCAGGGGGTCCTCCAAGAGAAACGTCCGCACGGTCGAGACAGCTCTCGCGGTCAACGCAGGTTCTATCGCACGGACTTGATGTCACGTCAAGCGGCCGGAGATTTCGGAAACTTAGGTACTCATGCATCCCGACTGCCACCTACACCCGCGAATCACGAAGGGCATACGTCCCTTTTCTTCCGACGCTGGTGAGGGGCGGGTGCCGTCGTGTATAACCCAGCCAGAATTTGCAGGACTCCGGTCTGCACGAGGGGTTTTTCATGGGCAAAGGCATCTCCGGCACCGATACCGCGAGCACGGATTCCCCAGCCGGCGAGGACTCTGACGTGCACTCCCCCGACACCGAAACCTCCGGCGCTCACACCCCGGACACCGCAACTCTCGACGCTGAGGCTCCGGACACCCAAACCCCTGAGACCGGCAGCGACCCTGACGCAGGAGCCGACGCTCGAGACCCGGGTGCGCAGGGCGCGGACCGCCGCGGCGTCGCCCTGGCCGGGGCACTGCTGCTCGCCTGCGGCGGCCTGGTCGCGTACGGCATCCTCACCACCGAGGACGAGCCAAAACCCCGCGCCATCCCCACCGCCGAGGTCACCTATGAGGTACTCGGCAACGGCACGGCGGACATCTCGTATCTGGCGCGCAGCGAGGCCGGCAAGGCCACCGTGGCCACCGGCGTCCAGCTCCCCTGGAAGAAGACGGTCCAGGTCCCGCTCGGCAAGGAACCCATCGTCAGCATCACCCTCGGCAAGAAGAGCGGCCAGGCGAGCTGCACCCTCTCCATCCACGGCAAGCACGTCCAGCGCGCCACCGCCTTCGGCCCCTACGGGCGGGCCACCTGCACCGGCAGCCTCCCCAAGCCTGAGCCCGCCGCCCCGAACGACTCCCCGGCAGCGCCACCGGCCTGACCTGCGCCTTCTGCGAAGCGCTACGCCGACTCCGCCCAGGTGGCACCGGGCACGATCCCGGCCGGATCGCCGTCGATCTCGCGGCGATTACGGCGGTGCCTTGCGTTTCACCGCGCGTGCGGCGGCTACCCGAGGCCGGAGTGAGCGCGCAATGACGGGCGTATGCGCAGCTCACAGCACCAGCCCAGGGGGATGGTGACAGCGATACGCGGGAAGTGCGGCTTCGTCGAATCCGGGGGTTGTGTGCGTCCCCTCCCCCTGGAGAAGTGAGGAACCCATGAGTGGTGAGTCCGCGAATGGGCCTGCCGGCCGTGTCCAGCAGACCGGTCAGTCAGCGACAGAGCAGGCATCGGCTACCGCCGGTCAGGCCAAGCAGGCCGCTGGTGAGGTGGCCGGTACCGCCGTACAGCAGGCCAGGACAGTGGCTGGTGAGGCGCGGCAGCAGGCCGGCACCGTGGTGGGTGATCTGCAGGAGCGCGTGACGGAACAGGTACAGACCCAGACCGAGCGAACGGCAGAGACCCTGCGACAGTGGGCGTGGGCGGATGATCTGGCCGGGCCGGCACAGAACGCGCCCGGCGATTCCCCGGCCCGCAGCCTGGCGGCGCAGGCGGCCGATGGCGGTCACCCCGCGCCCGTACGGCGGCCCGGAGCTTAGGTGGTGAGTCGTGGCGCGAGGCAATCCAGAGGACAGGGGCAATGCACAGGACAACGGAGCGTCCCGGCCGGGGGCGAATGCGCAGCCGCCGGCCGAGAAGCCGACGGATCTGCCCAAGCAGTCCTGGGCAGGAGTGCTCAAACGTACTGTCAAGGAGTTCAAGGGCGACAACCTCACCGACTGGGCTGCCGCTCTGACCTACTACGGGGTGCTGGCGATCTTCCCCGCCCTGCTGGCGCTGGTGTCGATTCTGGGACTGCTGGGCACGGACACCATCAGGCCGTTGATCGACAACCTGGGCAGTATCGCCCCGGGAGCTGCCCGCGACATCCTCACCAGCACCCTGGAGCAGTTGGAAGGCAACCAGGGCCGAGCAAGCATCGCGCTGATCATCGGGATTGTGGTCGCCCTGTGGTCGGCCTCCGGATACATCGCGGCGTTCATGCGCGCCTCCAACGCCGTCTACGACATCGGCGAAGGCCGGCCTGTGTGGAAGACCCTGCCCATCCGCTTCGCCATCACCGTCGTCGTGGTGGTGCTGCTGGCCGCCATCGCGGTGGGCGTGGTGTTCACGGGCACCCTGGCCGAAAGGACCGGGGATATCCTGGGGCTCGGCGACACGGCCGTCACGGTGTGGAACATCGCCAAGTGGCCCGTGATGGTTCTGCTCTTCATGCTGATCATCGCGCTGCTGTACTGGGCGTCCCCGAACGTCAAACGCGGCTTCCGCTGGGTCAGCCCCGGCAGCATCATCGCCGTGCTCATCTGGATCGTCGCCTCCGCCCTCTTCGCGCTGTACGTGGCGAACTTCAGCAGCTACGACAGGACCTACGGCAGCATGGCCGCGGTCATCATCTTCCTCATCTGGATGTGGATCTCCAACATCGCGATCCTGCTCGGCCTGGAGTTCAACGCCGAACTCGAACGCGGCCGTGCCATCGAAACCGGCCACCCACCCGGCGAGGAGCCCTACGTCGAGCCCCGGGATACCCGCAAACTCTGAATCACCACGCCAACCCGGCTCGCCCGCCATGGCGCAGGCCGACGCCTCGAGGGGCCATTGCATGGGCAGTGCGGCCGTCGGCGCCAGGGCCGCCAGTCCCGGGCAAGCCTGGTTTGCGCTCCTCATGCTGCGGGGTACCCGGCCCCTCCGGCGTCCGGCTCCTCAACGGACCGGAGGTCCTGGAACCGTGCTTGCGGGCTGACGGGAGAACGGGAAATGGCCAGCAGGATCGTCGATGTCTGGGGTGATCGGACGCCTTTCGCTCCCGGTGTGCAGTGGCCGGAGCGGGTCGATCAGCACCTGACGCTCGAGGAGTCCCGGATCGAGCGGTGGGTGCAGTCCGCATGCGTGTTGTGCTCCAACGGCTGCGGCCTGGACATTGCCGTCGCCGACGGACGGATCGTCGGCGTACGCGGCAGAGCTCAGGACCGGGTCAATCACGGACGACTGGGTCCGAAAGGCCTGTTCGGCTGGCAGGCCAACAGCTCCGCGGACCGGCTGACCCAGCCCCTGATACGCGTGGAGGGCGAACTGCGGCCCACCGACTGGGACACCGCGATGCAGGCCGTTGTGGCTCGTTCGCAGGAGATCCTTTCGGAACATGGCCCCCTGGCGATGGCCTTCTACACCAGCGGCCAGTTGTTCGCCGAGGAGTACTACGCCCAGACGTTGATCGCCCGCGGCGGCATCGGCACACCGCACCTGGACGGCAACACACGGTTGTGCACGGCGACGGCGGAGTGGGCGCTGGTGGAGAGCTTCGGCAGCGACGGAAACCCCGGATCGTTCTCCGACATCGACGTGTGCGACACGCTGTTCCTCGTCGGACACAACATGGCCGAGACGCAGACGGTGCTGTGGACGCGTCTGCTCGACCGCCTCCAGGGGCCGGACCGTCCGCGCCTGGTCGTCGTCGACCCGCGGAGTACGCCGACGGCCCAGGAAGCGGACGTCCACCTGGCGATCCGGCCTGGCACCAACGTGGCCCTGCTCAACGCGATCCTTCACGAACTGATCGGCCACGACTGGGTCGACACCGCATTCGTGCGTGAGCACACCGTCGGATTCGCGGAGCTCCGGGGGATGGTCGCGGAGTACACACCGGAGAAGGCGGCCGAGATCTGCGGAGTCTCGGCGGACGCCATCCGGCGGGCGGCCAGGATTCTGGGCACCGGGGAGCGCCTGGTGTCGACCGTGTTGCAAGGGGTCTACCAGTCGCACCAGGCGACCGCGGCCGCCGTACAGGTCAACAACATCAACCTGCTGCGGGGCATGATCGGCCGACCGGGCTGCACCGTGTTTCAGATGAACGGCCAGCCGACGGCCGAGAACACGCGGGAGACCGGGGCCAACGGAACGATGCCTGGGTTCCGCAACTGGCAGAACGACGCCCATATGCAGGAGATCGCCGAGGCCTGGAACGTGGATGTCCTGCGCATCCCCCACTGGGGGCCGCCGACGCATGCCATGGAGATGTTCCGCCACTGCGAAAGCGGATCGGTCAAGTTCCTGTGGGTGACCGGGACGAACCCCGCCGTCTCCCTTCCGGAGTTGCACCGCATCCGCTCCATCTACGGACAGGAACGGCTGTTCCTGGTCGTCTCGGACGCTTTCATGACGGAGACCGCCGCGCTTGCCGATGTGGTGCTGCCCGCTGCCCTCTGGGGTGAGAAGACCGGCTGCTTCACCAACGCCGACCGCACCGTTCACCTTTCCGAGAAGGCGGTCGACGCGCCAGGGCAAGCGCGTTCCGACTTCGACATCCTCCTCGACTACGCACGCCGCATGGACCTGCGCGACAAGGACGGAGAGCCGCTGCTGAAGTGGACGGAGCCTGAGCACGCCTGGAATTCCTTCATCACACACACGCGCGGTCGGCCGTGCGACCAGAGCTCACTGACCTACGAGAAGCTGCGCGGCGGCAGCGGGATCACGTGGCCCTGTGCGGAGTACGCGCCGCAGGGAGCCGAGCGGCTTTACGCCGACCACGTCTTCGCCACCCAGGCCGACTACTGCGAGGACTACGGCCACGACCTCATCACCGGCGCACAGAACGAAGCCGACGAATACCGGGCCCATGAACCGGGCGGCCGGGCCCTCATCAAAGCCGCCCCCTATCTACCGCCGCACGAGCCGGTGGATGACGACTTCCCGTTGCAGCTCACAACGGGCCGGAGGGTGTACCACTGGCACACCCGGACCAAGACCGCCAGAGCACCTGAACTGCAGGAAGCAGCCCCGGAGATGTGGGTGGAGCTGCATCCCGACGATGCCGAGCCGCTCGGAATCGTCGACGGTGATCTCGTACGCGTACGCTCCCGCAGAGGTGAGATCGACGCCCCGGCGGTCCTCCGCGGGCACCGGCCGGGCCTGGTGTTCGCACCCTTCCACTACGGCTATTTCGATCAGGCCGACCCCTTCCGGCACACCCGAGCGGCCAACGAGCTCACCCGCACGGAGTGGGACCCCGTATCCAAACAGCCGATCTACAAGGTGACCGCCGTGCGCGTCGAGAAGATCGCGAATGCCCGCGCTGTCGCCCCTGGCAGGTACTGACCATGACCGGAATCGGACCGCTGCTCTCCGAGCTCCACGACGTCGAGAACGCCCTTGCCCACGCGTACCGCAGGGTTGCCGAACGCCAAGCGACCGACCACGGCACCTACTACACGTGCCACACGCTGGCGACCCAGTGCGATGCCCACGCCGAACGCGTACGCGTCATCGCCGAGCACTACGGCCAGGACCTTTCCGAGCCGCGCCGTTCCGAGCTCCTGGCTGCGGCCAGGGATGCCGTATTCCACAAGGCGTCGAAGTTCCTCAGCACCCGGACAGAAACCGGCATCCTCCTGCTGCGCGATCTCCGGCAGCTCTATCTGACGGCCGAGGATGTGAATCTGCACTGGACTGTGCTCGGCCAAGTAGCCCGGGCCGTACGCGACGAGGAGCTCCTTGAGGAGGTCTCCGTTCTCCACGGCCAGACCCTCACGCAGGTCAAGTGGCTGAAGACGCGCCTGAAGGAAGCTGCTCCCCAAGTCCTGGCGGTCGCCGGCCGAGCCAGTGGCAACGGGCCACGACCGGCCTAGGGGTGGTCGGGGCCGGCGGCGGCCGGCGCAAGCCGCCGAGCTCGTCGCGGAGGGCGCCGGGAGCGGTGCGCCCCGCCGCCGCGGCCCGCCTCGTACTGCTGGTCCACGCGCCTCCGTCGCTAGGAGGCACGCCGGCGGCGGCGCGCGCCGGAAGCCCGCGCGACCGCGCGCTGCAGCTCCTGCCGGTTCATGCTGGAGCGGCGGGGGATGTTCGCTTCGGTGGCGCGCTCGTACAACTCGGCCTTGGTCAGCCGGCCGAGGTCGTCGGCGGTCGAGGCCTTCTTCTTCGCTGCGCTCGCCTTGCCCCCGCCGGTCCTGCTCGCGGTTTTCCTGCCGCCGGTTCGCCGGGTGGCACCGCGGGTGGACTTCTTCGTCGCACCGGTCTTGCGGCCTTTCTGTGCCTCGTCGACCGAGGCCTGCAGCGCGGACATCAGGTCGACGACCTTGGTCGACTCCGGCGCCGGCTCGCCCTTCTCCACCGTCTCTCCGGCCCGCTTGGCCTTCACCAGCTCGCGTACGCGCTCCTGAGTGCGGTCGCGGTAGTCGCCGGGATTCCACTCCGCGGTCATAGCCTCGATCAGCTGGGTGGCCATCTGCAGCTCCTTCGGGCTCTCCTTGGAGCCGGAAGGCAGGTTGTCCAGCGTCCGGTGCGGATCGCGTACCTCGTCCGCCCAGTGCAGGGTGTGCATCACGATGACGCCGCCCTCGGCGTGGACGGCGACCAGGTACTCCTTCTGCCGCATCGTGAACGTGGCGATGCCCGCGCGGCCGACCTCCTCGAGGGCGTCGTGCAGGAGCCCGTAGACCTTGCTGTACGCCTTCTCCTTCGGCTGGACGAAGTACGTGGTGTCGAAGTAGATCGGGTCGATCTCCTCGAGATCGACGAAGCGGTCGACGTCGATGCTCTGAGAGCGGCCGGGGGCGATCTCGTCGAGCTCGTCCGGCTCGACGATCACGTACTCGTCGTCCCCGGTGTCGTAGCCCTTGACGATCTTGTCGTACGGGACCTCCTTGCCGGTCCGCTCGTTCACCCGCTTGTTTCGGACCCGGTCGGAAGTGCCCCGTTCCAGCTGGCGGAAGCGGATCGTGTGCGACTCGGTCGCCGTCACCAGCGACACGGGCAGGGTGACCAGCCCGAACGTCAGGGTCCCCGACCACACCGGGCGCGCCATTTCCCTTGCCTCCCACAACCTGTCGAGCAATCTATAAATACACATTTGCACGATTTCATCGGCATACGGGAAATCAGCTACGCCATGCAGCATGGCTCCGTCCGGATGGGTCGCCACCCGACACCCGCACCGTGCCCCGTTTCGCTGGAAGGCCGGCCGGGCACCCGACCCGCGTCTGCGTCAGATGGCACGGCCGTGACCAGGGCTTATGCGGATGCGAGCAGCGGCCCAGGCGTGGGCGCATCCCATGGAAGCAGGCAGACCCGTGAGGAGGAGCAATGAGCACTCGGCAGCACGGCGAGTTGCCGCTCGCCGACTATGACCACCTGCCCGTAGGCGCGCTGGAGCACCGAATACGCGGGCTATCCCGTGAGGAGCTGGAACTGCTGCTGCAATACGAACGCGAGCACGCCGACCGGCGCCCCGTCATCGAGCTCTTCACCGCCCGCCTTGATCAACTGAAGAGCGGTAGCACGCCGTCACAGGGTGGGGACAGGACGCGTCCCGAGCAGCCTGGTCCACCGGCCAAGGGCTCTCCGGTAAGCCCCGAGACGTCACCCGAGCCGATCCACCCACCGCCGCACGGCACTCCTGCCACGCACGCCAAGCCGAAGGGTGACCGCCCCTCGTGAGTCCGAACGCGTCGCGGGCCGAAGGTCGAGCGGAGCGAACGTCGCGATGTATGACGGCTCCTGACGTTCCATCAGGTTCGTCGACCGTTACATTGACGCTTGGACGGGTACTTCCAGCGGCATGCGATCACTGGTGATCAACTGCTTGCAGAATCCGTTGTCCGCACCACCCGGCTGACCGAGCTCATGCTTGATCGTCTGTGCCGGAACCTGCCGAACCGAAGAAATCTCGTCCCCGAAGCCGAGCTGATAGCCAAGGCCACGGTGGGAGCCGCCTGCGCCTGGTGGCTGGCACGGCTGCTGCCCGGCCACGATCAGCCGTATTTCGCCGCACTGGCCGCGCTGCTCGGCGTCTACCCGACCGTGCTGCGCTCGCTGCGCCAGGCCATTCGCTTCGCCTGCGGCTTCCTCCTCGGAGTCCTGGTCAGCGTGCCGGTCTCGCTCCTGCTGGGGCCGACCGGCTGGAGCATTCTCGTCGTAGTCCCCGCTGCTCTGCTGATCGCGGCGTGGCCGAGACTCGACGAGCAGGGCATCCAGGTGCCGTTCACCGCCGTCTTCGTTCTGCTGGCCGGGGGCAGTGAGCCGGTCGCGTACGCCGTGCCGCGACTCGCTGATGTCGGCATCGGCGTCGCCTTGGGCCTCCTGGTGAACACCGCGCTGCCGCCCGCCCCACATCGGCGGGAGCCCGGTGCCGCGGCGCACCGGCTCAGCAGACGAACCGCCGACCTACTCCGCGATACGGCAGAGGAGGTCAGGCAGGGCGAGCTGTTCGGCACCGATCACCGCAACGAACGTTCGCACGCGGTGCACCGCAGCGTAGTAAGGGTGGCAGACGCCCAGGCGACGGCGGTCGAGAGCCACCGGTTCAACCTCCGGACCCGGCTGTCACGGCATCGCCGCGACCGACCCGCGGACGCGACGCTGGATGCACTGTATGCAGCGGCCGAGCAGGCACGCGTGCTCACCCGCGAGACCCGGCGGAGCGGAGCCGGCACCGATCCATCCCTCCTCCATGACGGCTTCCGGGAGCAGTTCGGCGATCTGCTCGACCTCCTGGCCGAGCTGGTGGTCGGCAGCGGCACGTCGGGTGACACCCCGCCCGAAGGGCGTTTGGAGGAGGCCCAGCGCCGTTACCGGTCGCTGCGGCAGACAGCCCTGGATGCTGCCGACGGCGGCGGGGATCCGCACCGATGCCTCGCGGAGACACAGCTCTGTGCGCTCGTGCTCCAGCTGCTCTTCGACCTGACACCGGCGCGGGGCGGCGACGGTGACGCCGGAAGGGCTCGGACTGGCGCGAGGACGGGCTCTCTCCTGAGGGTGCCGACGTCAGGCGCACGGGAGCGGTGATCGGCCGGACGCAGGTTCGTCGCGCCAGGGGCGGGCACTCGTCGCACGTGGTCTCTTCCGAACCGGCCCAGCGGGTCCGGGTGCCGCTCCTCCGAGCCCAGTGGCGTCAGCAGGCCTTTCTCCACTGGCCGTACCCTCCGGAGGACATCCAGGCCCTCCTGCCGAACGGCCTCGTCGTGGACCAGTACGACGGCGCGGCCTGGGTGAGCCTCACCCCGTTCCTCATGGCGGACCTGCGACCGCTCGGTATCTCACCCCTGCCTGCGCTGGCAGCCTCCCCCTTCCCGGAGACCAATCTGCGTACGTACGTCCGCGCGCCGGGTGGACGTCATGGAGTGTGGTTCCTGTCCATCGAGGTGGGCAGCGCCATGATGCTGGCCGCACGCACCATGGGCGCGCCCTACCACCTGGGCGACCTCAGCGTGCTCGCGTACGACGGGACGGTGTCGTACGGCGGCTCCCGGCGAGGAGGTGAACCGACGTATCACCTCATCGTGCGCCCCGGAGCGACGATCGATCCGTCGGAACGAGAGGTCTGGCTGACCTCGCGATGGCGCGCCTACACCCATCGGCTGGGCGTCCTCTGGGAGACCCCCATCTGGCATGAGCCATGGTCGCTTCATGAGGCCACGCTCGAGGACTTGCACGAAACGCTGACCCCCGCGGCCGGCATCTCGGCACCCGCTGGCGACGCATCCGTCACGTTCTCCGAAGGCGTGCGGAACGTACGCCTGGGCATCTCGCGGCCCCTCCGCCCTGGCGAAGCCGACCCGGCCTGAGCCGAAGGGTCACTCGCTCGGGTGAGCAACTGCCCGGCGGGTACCCGGGTCGCATGAATGGAAAGAACAGGCAAGCCCTCACCCCCGATCTGCCTCCCGTCGTGGAAGTCCCCGATCTGCCGAAGCCCGGCGCTGGACACCACGACGGCAAGCCGGAGCTCGGAAGAGTTCGCGATGGAGAGGAAGGACCACGACGGGTGCCCAGGGAAAGCGCCGGCGATGTCCCGGACGGGAGAGAACATGAACCCTCGTGACCAGCAGAATCCCGTGGAGCAGTACCCGCAGCCGCCCTTTCCGCAGCAGGATCAGCCCCATCCAGGGGGCACTGAGCCCATGGCACCGAGACCCGATCACGGTGAAGCCTCGTATCGCGGTTCCCGGCGGCTTGAGGGTTTGCGGACCGTCATCACGGGCGGTGATTCCGGCATCGGGCGCGCTGTGGCACTCGCTTTCGCGCGCGAGGGTGCGGACGTGCTCTTCACCCACCTCGCCGAGGAGGAGAAGGAGGCCGCCGAGACGAGCCGCCTCGTGGAGGAGGCCGGGCGGCGAGCCATAGCCGTTCTCTGCGACATCCGCGAGGAGGAAGCGTGCCGAGACCTGGTCGACCTCGCCGTGAAGGAGTTCGGCCGGATCGATGTGCTCGTGAACAACGCGGCCTATCAGATGGCTCAGCCAGACGGGATCGAAGGCATATCGACCGAGCAGTTCGACCGCGTACTCCGCACCAACCTGTACGGCATGTTCTGGCTCTCCAAGATGTCCCTCCCCCACATCCCGGCGGGCGGCAGCATCATCAACACCACGTCCGTGCAGGCCTACAAGCCCAGCCCCCACCTACTCGACTACGCGACAACCAAGGGCGCCATCGTCACCTTCACCCAGGGACTCGCGGGGAGCCTGGCCGAACGCGGCATCCGGGTCAACGCCGTCGCCCCCGGTCCGGTGTGGACCCCGCTGATCCCCGCGACGCTGCCGGACACCGAGACGTTCGGCAAGCAGGCTCCTCTGGGACGCGCCGCCCAACCTGCCGAGATGGCACCGGCCTTCGTATACCTCGCTTCTCAGGAGGCAAGCTTCATCACGGCCGAGATCCTCAACGCCACAGGCGGGACACCACTGCCATAGCGCGACCTCCACAGCATCAGCCCGAGACTCGGCCACCCGCGGCCAGATGCAGTGTTGTCGCCTCTTCCTCGTTGTCGTTCACGCTGCTCAGCTCTGGCCACCAGGCCGAGCCTCCGGCCTCGAGATGCCTCAGCAGGATGCCCTCCCGCAGGGCCCATGGAGAGATCGTCACGGTGTCGATCGCCATCAGCTTCATCGTCGTGTGCGCGACCACCGCTCCCGCCAGCGACTGCCGCGAGCGGGCAGCCGAGATGCCCGGCAGGTGCGCGCGTTCGGCCGCGGGCAGCTGCATCAGCCGCTTCACCACGGGGCGGAGATCGCTCCGTACCAGCCGACGGGGGACGAAAGGACCATCACGGCCGGGCGCGGCACCGCACAGCCGGGCCAGCTGCTGGAAGGTGCGCGAGGTGGCGACGGCTGTGCTGGGCGCCTCCCAGCGAACCCGGGCAGCAACGTCCCGGAGTTCGTGCCGGACCGTGCGGCGCAAGGCTTTGATCGCGCGCCGCGCCGGTGGATCATGTTTGCCGAAGTATTCGCGTGTCAGGCGGCCGGCGCCCAGGGGCAAAGACGCGGCGAAGTCCGGCAGCCCGCTTCGGCCGAATGCCACCTCCAACGAGCCCCCGCCGATGTCGAGCAGGATCAAGGGCCCCGCGCGCCATCCCATCCACCGGCGAGCGGCCAAGAAGGTCAGCTCCGCTTCGGTATGTCCCGACAGGATGCGGAGCGGAGCCTCGGCTCCGGCGTTCACTGCCTCCAGGATCTCCTGCCGGTTCGGGGCATCGCGCAGGATCGCCGTGGCGAAGGCGAAGGTCTGCTTCACGTCCCAACGATGCGCTTCCTCCCGGGCGGCCTGGACGGCGTCGACCAGGCGTTCGACGGCCTCGTCAGCAAGCCGACCGTCGCTGTCCACGTGTTCCGCGAGGCGAAGCCGGCGCTTGGCCGTGTGCACCGGCAGCGGCACCCAGCCGTCCCCGTCCGCGATCACGAGTCGCACCGTGTTCGAACCCACGTCTACTACGCCCAGTCGCATGCGTCGCCGAGTACCCCGCGCGCCGGACATCACGCGGCCAGGTTCGCCCATCACAAGGTCTCGCACATCGGGATGGTCGCCTCGGGCCGACCTTGCGGTACCGCGGGCGGCGTTTGGTACGAGGCACCGGAGGCACTCGGAACTCGTGATTCTCCTGAGGCCGCCTGGGGTCTACTCACCGCAGGGTGACTCCTACCTCCTGCGGGAAGCCCTGATCAGCTCGGCAGTACCGCAGGGTGCACGGGCCCTCGACGCGTACACCGGTACCGGCGTGCTCGCCCTGGCCGCGGCGCGCTTGGGCGCCGCGGAGGTCTGCGCGGTGGACGTGTCCTCGTCGGCGGTCGTCGCAGCCCGGTGCAACGCACGCCTGAACCGGCTCCGGGTCACCGTTCTCCGCGGGGATTTCTCCTCCTGCACTGCAGGGCGGCGGTTCGACGTGGTGACAGCGAACCCACCCTACGTACCGTGCCCAGCAGCACCTGCCACCGGCGGGCGCCGGGCCCGCGCCTGGGACGCCGGAGAAGACGGACGCTTTCACCTCGACCGGCTGTGCGCAGCGGCACCACGGCTGCTCGAGCCGAACGGCATGTTGCTGATGGTCCAGTCAGGCCTGTGCCGGCCGGCGGTGACTCTGCGCATGCTGTGTGACGCCGGGCTGAAGGCGTCCGTCGTCGCCCGGCACCGACAGTCCTTCGGTCCTGTGCTCATGAGCCGTGCCCCGTGGCTGGAGGAGCAGGGCCTCATCCCCGCCGGCCAGCGAGAAGAGGAGTTGGTGGTCATTCGTGCCGACCGCGTCTCGTCCTGAATCCGAGCCGAACCGACCCCGTCATGCCGCTCCCGCCCCCGAAGCGCGCCGCGTGATCGTGGAGCCGGGGGGACCCGTTCTCGTCGAAGGACCGGTCGAGGTGGTGCTCCCCAACGGCCGGACGGTGACCTCCGATCGCTTCATGGTCGCTGTCTGCACATGTCGGCGGAGTCACACGTATCCCTGGTGCGACACGAGTCACCGGCGGCGCCCTCGCACCGAGTTCGAGCCCGAGGGCACGGGCGGCGGGACCTCACGGGAAGGATGGTCGGAGTGATGATCGCCCGCGGCTCCACGCGCTGAGCAGATGCTCGGCCAACCGGTCCTCGAGCAGCTCCGAGGCCTGCATTCCGAACACCACGTCCCCGGCCAGCTCCGGCGCCCCGGCCAGGAGATCGGCCAGTACGTCGTGGCGCATCACCTGCTCGTGCACCGCGTCCGCCTCGATGTGCTCACTGTAGAAGCGCACGCATGCGGGGCTCGCGCCCATCCTCCGCAGGGCCCGGACCATCCTGCGCGCACTCGGCGCGGTGGTGATCTCGGCGGCCGCGAAGTGGCCGACCAGAGCACCGCGCAGCCCGCGGTGCAGGCCGAACAGCGACATCATGTTCACGGTGGCCATCGACGGCGCCGGTACGGTGTCCAGGTAGTGCAGATAGCCGGTCTCCAGGCCTGCACCGCGCAGCAGGTCGGCATAGAGCCGTGAGTGCATACGCTCCTCCCGGCCACCGCCGAACTCGTCGTACTCCACGGCGACCAGCGATGCCTTCGCGCGGCCCTGGAGGCGTGGGATGACCCAGGCGTGCGGGTCGGCCTCCTTCAGGTGGTAGATCGACCGATGCACCAGGTACTCGCGCATCTGCCACCACGTCCCGTGGTCACTGAGGTAGTGGGAGACGCCCGTGCCCTGCGCCGGCTCCACGAGCAGCTCGCCGAGAGCGGCTCCGACGTCACGACCGCCTGCCGTGCCCGAGCGGAGGGCATCGAGGAAGGCCCGCTCGGCCCGACCGCGGAAGCCCAGCAGCTCCGGTTCCCACTCCCAGGCCTCATCCACCCCGCGAAAGCCGCGATAGTGCAGTTCGTAGCAGAGCTGCAGAACCAGCTGAAGATCCTCACCGAAGGGGTCGCAGCCATCGACCTCCGGCCAGCTGCGGTGGGCACCGGGAGCCGGCGAGCGCAGGCTCTCCGCAACCGCGGCCGACAGCGGACCGCGCGGCTCCGGCAGGTCGGGTGGGTGGATCGCCGAGGTCGGATACAGGTCGGCCAGATCGCTCACGGCGTGCCTCCCGGGTCAGGTGTTCCGGTGCCCCCTCTTGCGGTGGAGGCCGTCTCGGCAGCGTGCGGTGACCTTGGTGGCGATGAGGACATCGTCTGCCCGATCAAGTACCGCAGAACTGCACCCGGGCCGTCGGCACCCGCCGCGCGCTGACGTTCGGCGCCTGTGCCGCGCACAGCCATCTCCTCGATCCGGCTGCGCACGAACGACAGGTCACCGGCCTCCTCCAGCGCGGGGCGCACGTGGTCCACGAGGGTCGCCACGCGTTCGAGGGCCGGCACCCTCCGCTCGTACGACGGGTGCACCGCGGGTCCCCGTATGCCGTACCGGGAAGCCGACCAGACCGCGGCGGCAGCCACCTGCTCGCGTACAGGCGGGGCTTCCCGGCCAGCCGACAGCGCGGCGAGCGCAGTGAGCACCAAGGCCCGCGACAGCGCCGCCTGAAGCAGGGCCTCGCCCACGGTCGCAGCGGCGTCCGCTGCCCGAAACTCGACGGTGGGGAAGCGCAACGACGGCCGGGCCAGCCAAAAGCTCATCTTCGGATCCGCCAGTGAGCCGCAGTCGACCAGCCGCGCGAGCTCGTGCTCATAGGCCGCCGCGGACGCGAAATGCGGTGGTACTCCGGATCCGGGGAACCGCGATTGCTGCACCATGCGCCAGCTCGCGTAGCCGGTGTCCGTGCCCTGGTGATAGGGGGAGTTGACGGACAGCGCCAGCAGGGTCGGCAGCCAGGGGCGCAGATGGTTGGTGACGGCCACAGCCACTTCCATGTCGGGAACGCCGACGTGGATATGGCAGCCGCAGACCTGATAGTCGGCGGCCACCCCGGCGTAGAGCTCCAGAATTCGGCGGAATCGGCTCCCCTGTGTCACCGGCGTCGGTTCGCCGGACAGCGGAAATGTCCCGGAGGACACCAGCCTGAGGCCCGTTCGCTCCGCAGCCGGGGACAGAACCTCCCGGGCGGAGAACATCTGGGCGCCGAGGTCGTCGAGCCGACTGCATATACCGGAGGCCGCCTCGACCTGGGTCGAAAGCAGTTCGTGCTTGAATTCGCCGCCGCACGCCGCCGCCGGAGCCTGCTCTGCGATGTCCAGGACATCGGCCGCCCTCGGCGCCAGGCGGCCGCTTTCCGCGTCCACCAGGAGGAATTCCTCTTCCGCTCCCATGGTCGGCAGCATGAAATCCTCCGGAGGCGGGGCCATCACCACGCTCCAGCGATGGCTTGGACCATACATACCCGTCCGAGTTGCCGGACTCCATGGTTCTACGCACCTGCGGTACCACGGTGTGCTCGCCCGCTGGATCGATCCCGGGCCTCCGCCGCCGGCGACACGACGAGGGTGTTTAAGCACGTGCTGGCGCGGGACTCGTAACAACATCACGAGGAGGAAATCATGCCGCGAGGATCCAGTTCCAAGCGAGAACGGCAGTACGAGAAGATCAAGAAGGGCGCGGAGGAGCGCGGTACGTCGACCAAGCGGGCAAAGGAGATCGCTGCGAGGACCGTGAACAAGGAACGCGCCCGCAGCGGGGAGTCCCGGACCGCCAGCCGTACCTCCATTCAGGACAAGTCGCCCTCCCAGCGGGGCGGCCAGCGCTCCGGCAAGGGCGAGGGCCCGAAGGGCCCGACGCGCGACCAGCTCTACAACGAGGCCAAGCAGCGCGGTATCGAAGGCCGCTCGTCGATGAACAAGGACGAGCTCGCCAAGGCGCTGGGGCGCTGATTATCGCGCGCGACGCCCATCCCCCGACGAGCCCGAGGTGCTACCACACCTGGGGCAGGAAGCGTGCCAGCGCAGCGCCACGGCGCTCTGCCGCAGGTCGGCTACGAACAGGCTACGAACACCTGCCGGTGGAGGAGCTCACCCCTCGACGCCGAGCTCACCCCGCGACGCCGGTGGAGGTGTGAGCGGCGCCCACCGGTTTGGACTCCGGTGACCCGCGCTGGCGCAGGTAGATCGAAAGAATGGCCATGGAAGCGATGGCGAGGAATTCGGACTGCCAGTTCTGAAGCGTACGGCTCCAGAAGTCGGCGGAGAAGATGTAGTCGGGCCAGCTCATAGGCGCCTGAAGCTGCCTCAATTGCTCTTCGTTGTACGCGGCGACACCGCTGATGGACTGGGCCAGCCAGGAGAGCAGGAAGATGCTCCCCATGACGAGGCCGAGCGAACTGCCGTACACCTTGAGCCGGATCCCGCCCGCGGCCGCCCACCGGGGAGCGTCCGAGCCCGCGTGCCGGCCGACGCGCTGCGCCTCGTCGGATTCCGTCCCGATCCTGTCCGTCCGCTTCGACTCCGGCGAGCCGCGCTGCACCAGCCACACGGTGAGGAAGATGTAGAGGAAGAACTGCAGGTACTCCGACTGCCAGTTCTCCATTACGTCGACAGCGAAGTCCGAAGAGGCCATGTAGTCGCCAACAGAGATCGGCTGGAGGTTCTCGGCCACGAGCTGATTGTTGAAGTCCGCGTGGCCCGCGAACGCCTGTCCCAGCAGAGCAAGAAGGAATGCGACGCCGAACGCCAGTCCCAGGCCGTTTTCCCTCAGGAATCTCCGCACGGAGCGCTTCACCGGTACAGCACCCCCAGGGCAATGCAGTACGCCAGGCCGCTGACGATCACCAGCAAGCAGAGCGTGAACATGACCTTCATACGCCCCTCAGCCGTTCTTCAGCGTGCAGCGGTACGGCTGCTGCGGCCGCGGCGTGCACCCCGCGGCCACGACCTTCCAGCCGGAGGAGAACTGCGACAGGAACAGGGTGTCCGCGGTCAGGACCACACGTGCCTGCCGCCCGTGGACATCGACGCTGCGCACATCCCCCGGTCGGTCCCCGGCCGACGGGACGTCCTCATCGAGCACCCCCTGAGCGCAGTCCGCCCGGGCGGACTGCGCCACCTCCTCGCGCGTGCCCGGCGCCAGCACCTCGCACACGGTGGCCGCGTCCTCGGCGCGCACGGCGCGCTCGAAGTCCAGAGCGGCCGCCATGGCAGCGCTGCGCCGCTCCTCGACCGCGCCGCAGCCCACCGTCACCAGCAGGACGGCTGCCGTCCCCGCCACCGCACTCCATCGCCACCGCCGCGCGGTGCACATGGCGCGGGTGGGCGGCGTGGCCACGCGGCGAGGCCCTTCTCCCCATTCCTCGACGTCCACAGACGACTTGTACACCGAAGCGCAACCGCCTCTGGATCGGCTCGCCGGTGGTGGAGGCACGTGACCGTTGGTCGGCGCCGCAGATCCCCCGGCACAGCCTCTGCGTGCTCCTGGCTCGCCGGTGACGTCGGCATCAGCAGCTCCACCAACCCGTGCTCATGAATCGCCCCCTCCGGTGGGCAACTCGCCCGAGGGGCCCGGCAGGAACTCCTGCGCCTTCGCCTTCAGACCCTGGATTGCCACGTCCACGCGGTCCGGATCCCCCTTCAGCAGCGACGCGGCCGTGGCCTCCAGCTGCTCCCACGTCGCGTGCGGCGGGATCGGCGGCACGGAGGGGTCTGTCAGGAACTCCACGACCGCGGGCCCCTCCGCCGCCAGCGCCTCCCGCCATGCCGGCTCCACGCCCTCGGGCTTCTCGACCCGGATGCCGGTGAGGCCGAGCGAGGCCGCGAAGGCCGCGTACGACACGTCGGGCACGGACTGCGAGGGCAGGAACTGCGGCGCCCCGCCCATCGCCCGCATCTCCCACGTCACCTGGTTGAGGTCCTGGTTGTTCCATACCCCCACGACCAGCCGCGGATCGTCCCACGCGTCGCGGTACTTCGCCGCGGTGATCAGCTCCGCCATGCCGTTCATCTGCATCGCGCCGTCCCCCACCAGCGCGATCGCCGGCCGGTCGGGCTGGGCGAACTTGGCCCCGATCGCGTACGGCACGGCGCAGCCCATCGTGGCGAGCGTGCCGGACAGCGAGCCGCGCATCGTGCCGCGGAAGCGGATGTGCCGCGCGTACCAGTTGGTCGCCGAACCCGAATCGGCGGTCAGAATCGCGTTGTCCGGCAGCAGCGGGTCCAGGGAGTGCGCCACGTACTCCGGGTTGATGGGGTCCGCGGACAGCTGCGCCCGGCGCCGTATCACCTCGCGCCACCGATCGACCGCGGCGCACGTCTCGTCGTACCAGTCGCGGGCGGTGTTGCGTCGCAGCAGCGGCAGCAGCCTGCGCAGGGTCGCCCGGGCGTCGCCGACCAGGTTCACCTCGTACGGGTAACGCATCCCGATCATGTGCGGGTCGATGTCGATCTGCACCGCCCGAGCCTTCCCGAAGCCCGGGAGGAACTGCGAGTACGGGAAGCTGGAGCCGACGGTCAGCAGGGTGTCGCAGTCCCGCATCAGCTCGTACGAGGGACGGGATCCCAGCAGCCCGACGGCCCCTGTGACACCGGGGAGTTCGTCCGACAGCACGTCCATGCCGAGCAGCGCCTTGGCGACCCCGGCGCCCAGCAGGTCCGCGACCTCCGCGACCTCGGCGCGCGCACCCGCCGCGCCCTGCCCGACCAGTACGGCCACCTTGTCGCCCGCATTGAGGATCTCCGCCGCGCGCTCCAGCGACTCCTGAGAGGGCACGGACTCCCAGCCGCTGCGGTCGAGGCTGGAGGGCACCATCTTGAAGGCATGGCCCGGCGGCGAGTAGTCCAGCTCCTGCACGTCCCCGGGAATGATCACGGCGGTGGGGGCGCGCCGGGCGTACGCCGTGCGCACCGCCCGGTCCAGGACGTTCGGCAACTGCTCGGGCACGGTCACCGTCTCCACGAAGTCGGACGCCACGTCCTTGAACAGCGTGTGCAGATCGACCTCCTGCTGGTACGAGCCGCCCATCGCGGAGCGGTGCGTCTGCCCGACGATCGCGACGACCGGCACGTGGTCGAGCTTGGCGTCGTACAGCCCGTTGAGGAGGTGGATCGCACCCGGGCCCGATGTCGCCACGCACACCCCGACCCGGCCGCTGAACTTCGCGTAGCCGACGGCCTGGAAGGCGGCCATCTCCTCGTGCCGGGCCTGGACGAACCGCGGCTCGTCGCCGGCCCGGCCCCATGCGGCCAGCAGGCCGTTGATCCCGTCCCCGGGATATCCGAAGACGTGGGCGACATCCCACTCGCGCAGGCGGGCGAGGATGTGATCGGCAACCTTCTCTGTCATCTGGCGGGACTCCTCTCGGCCCGCCACTACGGCAGCAGCTCGGTGTGGTGGGCGGACGCGCGCCGTCCGGAGAGTCAGCTGACGTCCTGGCGGGGATGCGGCATTGGTTCCATCCCGAGTTCCAGGCTCGGGCCCGCGGAAACCCGCCCTACGGCCTCGCGCTCGTACGGGGGTTCGTACCACGTCGCCGGCATCGGGCAGATGGTGGTACCCGGCACCCCGCGCGACGGTGATGCAGGTCACTCGGCTTGCCCGTCACAAACGCGAGGTGGGCTGCATCCCGTGTGTGAACTGATTCCACAACAGGAGGCACACATGAGGGTCGTGGTGGTGGGAGCCGGCTACGCGGGGACGATCGCGGCGAACCGGCTGGCCAAGAAGGTGAAGGCGGCGGAGATTACGGTGATCAACCCCCGTCCGGACTTCGTCGAGCGGGTGCGGCTGCACGAGCAGATCGCCGGGACCGGAGCCGCGGCGACCCCGCTGACGTCGATGCTGCGCGAAGGGGTCGCAACGCGGGTGGGCACCGTCGACAAGATCGGCGACGGTCAGGTCACTCTCTGCGACGGGGCGAGTCTCGACTTCGACTCCCTGTTCCTCGCGGTGGGCAGCACGGTCGCACCGCTGCCGGGCACCGTTCCGGTGGGGACCTGGGAGGGTGCGCAGGAGGCGCGGGCCGCGCTGGCCGGGCTGCCCGGCGGGAGGGTGGTCACCGTCATCGGTGGCGGGCTGACGGGCATCGAGACGGCAGCCGAGATCGCCTTCGGCCGACCCGACCTCCGCGTGCGGATCGTGGGACAGACGATCGCCGCGAGCCTGTCGGCAGGAGCGCAGAAGCGTGTGCGCACCGGCCTGGACCGCTTGAACGTGGAGGTCGTGGAGGACTCCGTCGCGCAGATCGACCCTGGCGCCGGGGAGGGACGAGGCGACATGGTGCGTCTCCACGCGCGCCCGCAGTTCACCTCCGACCTCACGCTGTGGGCGATCATCGGGAGCGTGCCCGACCTGGCCGCCCGCAGTGGACTCGAGGTGGATGCCGACGGGCGTGCGGTGGTCGACGAGCATCTGCGCAGCGTGACCGACCCGCGGATCTTCGTCGTCGGCGACTGCGCGGCGGTTCCCGGCTCTCGAGCGGCCTGCGCGACGGCCATGCCTCAGGGCGCACACGCAGCGGATACGCTGGCGCGGATGATCCAAGGCCGTAAGCCCAAGCCCTACTCCATGGGGTACACCGGACAGGCGTTGAGCCTGGGCCGGCGCGACGGGCTGCTGCAGGTCAGCCGCAGGAACGACACCGTGCGTCGGCTCTACTTCGCCGGGCCCACCGCGGCCGTGGCCAAGGAGCGAGTCTGTCGCTACGCGAAGTTCGGCGCCCGCACCGCCATCTACGCCTGGCTGCAGGGCTCGAAGTGACCGAGCAGCCGGATCCCGCGCACGAGTTCACCACGCACAGGGCCCTGCTGTTCTCGATCGCCTACGAGATCCTCGGGTCGGTGGCCGACGCCGAAGACGTCCTGCAGGACAGCTACCTGCGGTGGCGGTCGGTGAACCACACCTCGGTGGAGAACGCGCGGGCCTATCTGGCGCAGATCGTCACCCGGCAGGCGCTCGGCGTACTGCGGTCGGCCGTCCGCCGCCGGGAGCAGTACGTGGGGCCGTGGCTGCCCGAGCCGCTGGTGACCGACGCTGCCGGCGACGCACCCGACGGCATCGACCATGTGCTCACCGGCGAGGCCGTGACCACCGCGATGCTGCTGGTTCTGGAGGTCCTGACCCCTACCCAGCGCGCGGTGTTCGTGTTGCGCGAGGTGTTCGGCTTCGACTACGCGGAGATCGCCGCTGCGGTGGGCAAGTCCGAGGCCGCGGTGCGGCAGTTGAACCAGCGCGCCCGCAACAGCGTGCGCGCGAGGCGACACACTGCAGTCGCCACCCCTGCTGAGGCACAGCCGGTCGCCGAACGGTTCCTGACGGCGGCCGCGACCGGTGACGTCCAAGGCCTCATGGACCTGCTCGCACCCGATGTGGTGTTCCTGGCTGACGGCGGCGGGGTCGTGAACGCGGTGCGGCGCCCCGTGGTCGGGCCCGACAAGGTGGCCAGGCTGCTTCTCGGGCTCCTGGCCAAGGGTGCCCGCATGGGCGAACTCGACATCCGCATCGGCACCTACAACGGGATGCACTCCTTCGCGGTGCTCATCGACGGCGAACTCGATCAGGTGACCTCAGTGGAGATCCGCGGCGGTGTCGTGACGGCCATCTACTGCGTCCGCAACCCGGAGAAGCTCACGGCGGTCAAGGTGTGACCCGCGCGCCTTCAAGGCTGTTGCCAACAAGCGCACTGAAGTGCAACCGAGCCGGGCCTCCTTCACGGGGAGTCTTTGACCTGGGCGCGTTGCTGATTGCCTGTCAGTTTCCCGATCGCGCAGGCGGGCCATTGGCGCTGAGGCCAAGCCATCCTGCTCGCCGGAATCGGCATGGGCAAATCTGCCCTGGCCAAGTCCCTCGCAGTACGGGCCGTGGCCTTCGGATACCGGATCTGTGTGCCCTGCGATCCAAAGGGCGAATGGAGCATCGTCGCCCAGGAACTGGGCGGCAGACCATCGCCCTCGTCCCCGGTCTGCCAGGCCGATTGAATCCGCTCGACACGCCCGCCAGGCCGTACGGCGTCAGCCAGGAGAACTGGACAGGTGAGGTCCGCAAGCGGCGCCTCCTCCTTCTCGGGTCACTCGCGAGCCGAGTGGGGCCAGGCATTGCTGTCACAGCCACAGCTCGGAGTATCTACTGGCGCCGTCATGCTGCTCTGGCGAGGTGCAACTCCTCGGCAGCGGCCAGGAACGCCTCTATCTTGCGGAGTTCGGTAAGCGCCACTTACCGATCATTCAGAACATCGGCCTTGATGGCGGCGCGGGGCTTGGGAACGATTTGAGCACTCAGTGGTCGTTGATCAATGCCTTGAGGCGCGAGTGGAGGTTGACAGGTGGGTTCTACCCGGCCGTTGTTGGTGATCGGCGGCGCTTCGGTCCCCGCTGGCGAGGAGTGCGTGCACCAGGCGGTGAAGCGGGGCCTCGATGTCTGGTTGGTGGACTCAGCAGCCAACTTGGAGCGGTTCCCGCACATCGTGGGGCTGGCGGAGAAGGCGATCACGTTGGACTACAACGACGTCGAGGCATGCGTGGCGTGGGCCAAGGAGCACGGCGCCGGGCAGGAGTTCCTCGGCGTGCACGGATACCGCGAGATGGCCATGGAGTCCACCGCCGCGGTGGCGGAGGTGCTCGGTCTGCCGGGTCTGGACAGAGAGACGGTGCGGCGGCTGCGGGAAAAGGCACGCTGTCGCGAGGCACTGCGCGAGCGGGGTTTCCGGCAGCCGCGGGTGGCGTTGTGCCGGACGGCTGAGGATGTGCGGGCGTTCATCGCCACCACCTTGCCCGGCCCGTGGATTGTCAAGCCGCGGTCGGCGCAGGGCGGCGTGGGCGTGAGCCGCGTGTCGGGCGCGGACGAGGTCGACACGGCATTGGCGCACCTACGGTCGTCGTGCGCCGCGTTCGGCGGCTGGCTGCGCAACCAGGGCGTGCCGGAGATCCACAGCGATCCGACGGTCTTCCTCGTCGAGGAGTTCCAGGACGGCCAGGAGTACAGCGCGGAAGGGGTGTGCGTGGACGGCGTGCCCCATGTGCTGGCGGTGACGGAGAAGCTGACCTCGGGCCCGCCGCATTTCGCGGAGCTCGGGCACGCACTGCCGGCGGGCCTTGACGCCGACGCCGAGAATCGGGTCAAGGAGACGGTGACCGCGGCGCTGCGGGCGATGGGCGTGGACATGGGCCTGTTCCACGTGGAGTTCTGGTACCACCAGCATGAGGTCGTCCTCGGCGAGGTCCACGTGCGTCCCGCTGGCGACCGCATTCCCACCATGGTCGAAGCCATCACGGGGGTGGAGTTGCACGGGGCGGTCTTCGACCAGATGCTCGGCCGCGCGGTGGATCCGAGCGCGTGGCCGGTCCAGCGTGGAGCCACGATGCGCTACTTCACTCCCGCTCCCGGGCGGATCACGAAGATCGAGGGGTGGGACAAGGCCGCGTCCGACCCGCGCGTCTTGGCCAGCAAATGCGACCTGAAGGTCGGCGACCAAGTCCAACCTGTCTCCTCCTATTTGGGTCGCTCCACCTATTTGGCGACCACCGGCCCGACCCGCCAGGCTGCGGTCGACGCGCTGGAGGAGCTGATGGCCTCGGTGGTGATCGAGACCGATCCGGCCGCGACCATATGATGCCTGGGCAGATAGAGCGGTTGCTCCCCGAGCCGCCCGAACTGCGCCGGATCGCCTGCGTCACTCTCGCCAACACGTTCGGCAACGGAATGTTCCTGGCGACGCAGGTGCTGTTCTTCATCCGCGCGGCTGGCCTGAGCGCTGCCGAGGTGGGCTTGGGCCTGGCCATCGCCGGCGCGGTCGCGATCTTCGCCGGCGTTCCGTTGGGCCGGCTGTCCGACCGGTGGGGGCCACGGCGGGTCCTGCTGGTCATCCTGGCCGTCCAATGCGTCGGTGTGGCCAGCTACACCACGGTGCACTCGTTCGCGGTGTTCGTGCCCTTGGCCACCGTGGTCAGCTTCATCGACCAGGGCGGCAACGCGGTGCGGGGGGCGCTTGTCGCGGCAGTGCTGCCGGCCCAGGACCGCGTGCGGGCACGCGCGTTCCTGCGGGCGGTGGCCAACGTCGGCATGGGCGCGGGAGCGGCTGTGGCCGCCCTGGCGTTGCAGCGCGACACCGCCGAGACGTACCAGTGGGTCGTCATCGGCGACGCCGTCACGTTCCTGGTGGCTGCGGCATTGCTACTCCGCGTGCCCGCCCCTACCCCGCCACCACGGCCGAACGTCCGGCGCGGGCAGGGGGAGCGGTCCCGCACGCCGGCACTGGCAGACCGCCCCTACCTCCTGGTCACCGTCCTCAATGGCGTGACCGCCGCGCACTCCGGCGTCTTGACGGTCGGCGTGCCGCTGTGGGTCGCCGGCTCGACCGACGCCCCGCGGTGGACGATCTCGGCGGTCATGGTGGTCAACATGGCGATGGTGGTCGCCCTCCAAGTGCGGGCCAGCCGGGGGACGGAGACCCCCCAGCGGGCGGCCAGGGCGCTGAGGCGCGCCGGAGGGTTGCTGGCCGCCGGCTGTGTGGTCTTCGGCCTCGCGCACGGCCTGCCCGCGCCGCTGGCGGTCCTCGTCCTGCTCCTCGGCGGCATCGTCCACACCCTGGGCGAGATGCTCTCGGAGGCAGCGGGATGGTCGCTCAGTTACGACCTCGCCGACCCGGCCGCACCAGGCGAGTACCAGGGGGTGTTCAACATCGGCAACGCCGCCGGCATGCTGCTCAGCCCCCTGCTGGTCACCGGGACGGTCATCCATTTCGGGCTGGCCGGCTGGCTGCTGCTGGCCGCCGTGTTCCTGCTGGCCGGCATTGCGTGCGTCCCCACCATCCGCCGCGCCGCCACCCGGTTGGCGCACGTATCCCACCCCCTAGCAGAGGAGGCGAGATGACCCCAGGCAAGGAATCCGGAGCCGACGGGCTGGAAGCACTGCGGGACGAGCTGGACCGGATCGACCAGCGGCTGCTGGGCACAATCCGCGAGCGGCTGGACTGCTGTGTGCGGATCGCAGAGTACAAGCGCGAGCACGACGTGCCCATGATGCAGCCGCACCGCATCGGCGTCGTCCAAGCGCGGGCGGCGGAGTTCGCCGACCAGCAAGGCATCGACCCAGCGTTCCTGCGCAACCTCTACGAGATCATCATCGCCGAGACCTGCCGGGTGGAGACGCTGGTGATCGACGCACCCGCGGCGGGGTGAGGACCGCCAGATGCGCACCCTGCTGATCGACAACTACGACTCGTTCACCTACAACCTCCACCAACTGCTGGGCGAGGTGAACGGAACGCCGCCCACCGTGGTCCGCAACGACGTCGACTGGGGCTCGGTGGACATCAGCGCTTTCGACAACATCGTCGTCTCCCCCGGTCCCGGCCGCCCCGACCGGGACCGGGACTTCGGCGTGAGCGCCCGCGCGATCCGGGAGTCAGGCCTGCCGGTGCTCGGCGTGTGCCTGGGCCACCAGGGCATCTGCCACCTGTTCGGCGGCCAGGTCGCGCACGCCTCGGAGCCGGTGCACGGCCGAGCCACCAAGGTGCGCCACACCGGCCAGGACATCTTCGCCGGGATCCCGTCACCGTTCTCAGCGGTGCGCTACCACTCCCTGGCCGTCACCACCCTGCCCGCCGAACTCGAGGGCATCGCCTGGGCCGACGACGGCACCCTGATGGCCATCCGCCATCGCAGCGCGCCGATCTGGGGTGTCCAGTTCCACCCGGAGTCCATCGGCACCGAGTACGGTCGCGAGCTGCTGGCCAACTTCCGCAACCTCACCCGCGCCCAGCGGCACAGCGACGCCAGCTACCACCTACACACCCGCCGCATAGACCACGCCCCCGACCCGGAGGCCGTCTACACCACCCTCTTCGCGGGCCAGCCGCACAGCTTCTGGCTCGACAGCAGCGGCCACGCCGATGGCGGCGGCCGGTTCTCCTGTCTCGGCGACGGCAGCGGCCCCCTCGCCGAGTTCATCACCTACGACGTCACCGAGCAGCAGATCACCGTGTGCCGCCCGGGGCGCGAGAGCGACCACGTCCGGCAGCCTTTCTTCGACTACCTCGACCGGCAACTGCGCAACCGGGCCCTGCCCGCCGACGACTCGCTGCCGTTCGCCTTCAATCTCGGCTACGTCGGCTACCTGGGGTACGAGTTGCGGGCCGAGACCGGCTCCCCCACCCGGCACCGCGCGCCAACCCCCGACGCCGCATTTCTGTTCGTCGACCGCGCCGTCGTGGTCGACCATGCAGAGCAGGCCTGCCATCTGCTGTGCCTGAGCCAGGACGCCGACGACGCTGGCGCGGCCGCGTGGCTCGATGCCACCGAGCGGCAGGTGCGGTCGCTGCCCGCGGCGGCCGCCAGCGCCCCGGCCCCGCTGGTCGAACAGCCTCCCGTGTCCCTAGGCCTCCGGCACGACAAAAAGGCCTATCTCGCGCGAATCTCGCAGTGCCTCGACAAGATCCGCGACGGGGAGTCGTACGAGGTCTGCTTGACCAACCTGGCCACCGTCGACACCGCCATCGACCCGCTCCACACCTACCGGCACTTGCGCAGGATCAGCCCGGTTCCCTACGGCGCACTGCTGCACTTCCCTGGCCTCGCGGTCCTCAGCGCATCACCGGAGCGGTTCCTCACCATCGGCCCGGACCGCGTGGCCGAGTCGAAACCGATCAAAGGCACCCGACCCCGCAGCGCCACACCACAGCGGGACGAGGAACTCCGCCAAGAACTGCGCAACAGCGCGAAAGACCAGGCCGAGAACCTCATGATCGTCGACCTGGTCCGCCACGACCTCAACACCGTCTGCCAGGTTGGCACCGTGCACGTGCCGAAGCTGTTCGACGTGGAGACCTACGCACCCGTGCACCAACTCGTGTCCACCATCCGGGGCACGCTGCGCGACGATGTATCCGCCGTCGACTGCGTCTGCGCCGCCTTCCCCGGCGGCTCCATGACCGGCGCGCCCAAACTGCGGACCATGGAAATCATCGAACAACTCGAGGACGGACCCCGCGGCGTCTACTCCGGAGCGCTCGGTTGGTTCTCCCTCAGCGGAGCCGCCGACCTCAGCATCCTCATACGCACCATCGTCGCCACACCGGAGACCACCAGCTTCGGCATCGGCGGTGCCATCACCGCCCTGTCCGACCCAGCCGAGGAGTTCGAGGAGACCATGGTCAAGGCTCGCGCCATGGCTGCGGCCATCCACGGCCTTGGTACTGGTGAGCCTGCGGATTCAGCTGCCGCCAGCCCCTCGTGAGGTCCAGCCGATTGCTGACCCGCAGGTGGTCTCCAGGGGCCCATCAGCGGCCCACTGCTGATCAAGTGATCCGTTCGGCTTCCCCGGTCTCGGGCCGCGCTCAGCGCACAGAACAGTTGGCCGTGGTGGCAGACGACTGCTCCTCAGTAGCTGCTGTCGTTCCGGTCTTGAGGGGTGCGTGTCGAACGGGAGTCTCGATCGGGTGATCGCAGCTGGCCGCGGGCATGAGAACAGGGCCTCTTGGTAGCTCGGGGCTGCGAAGCCAACCGAGATCCAGGAGACCCTGTTGCCGCAGTTGTACGTGCTCGCGCCGGTGGAGTTCAACTCGGCTGCACCGACGTGTGATTGTGCCGCTCCACCGGTTCGGGAATGCGGCCGATCACCCGGTTCTTCCGCCACTGGCGCGATCAGGTGCTGGTCGGGGAGTCCCACGAACGGCTGCGTGATCGGGTACGTCAGCAGGCAGGTCGGGATGCGCAGCCCACGGCCGGCGTGATCGACTCGTAGTCCGTCAAGGCGGACGCGGTCGTCGGTGCGGACAGCCGCGGCTTCGACGGCGGCAAGCTGGTCAACGGCCGCAAGCGGCACCTCGTGGTCGACATGCTCGGCCTGCTGCTGGGAGTGATGGTCACCAGCGCGGCCACCGGTGACCGCTCCGCCGCCCACGTCCTGCTTACGCAGGTCGCCGACGCGCACCACCGCCTGGCCCTGATCTGGGCCGACGGCGGCTACACCGGCAGCCTCATCGAATACTGCCTCACCGCACTCGCGCTGGTCCTGTTGATCGTCAAGCGCAGCGACGACATGCGCGGCTTCGTAGTGCTGCCCAAGCAGTGGATCGTCGAACGGTTCTTCGCCCACCTGATGCGCACCCGCCGCCTGGCGCGCGACTACGAGCGCCGCACCACCAGCGCCGAAGCGATGATCCTGCTCATGACCCGCCGGGGATCGCCACCCCTATTCCTGACCAGCGAAAACGCCGACCTCCGGTTCGGTACGGCAACAGCTACTGAGTTGGAAACCCGAAGTCGACCTGAGCGCCGGCTGGAACAGCAGCTCCACGACCTCCGCGCGCACAGAGATACTCACAACCCGGCCATGCCCGTGCCCAGTGTTAGCCCGTAGCCGTAGCTTGTCGCCCACGCCGTAGCCTCCCCGTTGCGCGTGCGGCTGTTGGTTAGCGGTTGATGGCTTGGATCTCTTCGACGGTGATGTTTTGGGTGGTGCCGAAGTGCCCGTCGGGGAGCTTGCCGCCGGGAGTACCGGTGCCGGTCCAGTGGATCTTCCAGGTGATGGTTGCTTTGAGCGGGTAGGTGCTGTCGCCGCTGGAACGGAGGTACTTCACGCCGCAGGGCGGATCCTCGTCGGAGTGGCCTTTGGTGTAGGGCTGGCCGATGCCCCCGTCCTTGATGGGGCACTCGCCGGAGGCAGGGTAGGTTTCCGCATCCTCGGTGCCCGGTTCGATGCGGAGGGAGACCGGTTCCGGCCAGGCTCAGGCCTGGCACTCGGAACTCCCCCTCTGAGACGTCAACTCTTCCGTGATCCAGACGCCTTGATCGTTTGCGCGAAGTCGGCTGGCATAGATGACGAAGTCGTCCTTCGACGGCTTCGTCACGCTGGTCTTCCCCGTCTTGAGGCTCTTGTTGTACGCCTTGCTCTGGTCCTCGCAGTAAACGAGAGAGGCAGTCTTGTCCTTCTTGACCTCGGCTCGGGCGTTGTAGAACCTCTTGGTCCCGGTGATGCGGTTCTTGTTGTCGACGAACGACGGATGAACTCCTGGCTTCCGGCAGCTGCCATCCCCTCGGTGTAGAAGAGGTATGCCTCGTGCGTGGGGTTCTGCTCGGCGATGGCCATGTCCACGGCTTTGATCATCTGCTCGGTGTCAGCAAGGACAGCGTCCTTGTCCTGGTTGCCAGTCTTGGCCTAGTCAAAGTTGTAGGACAGGTCAGCCCGAAGCTTGATTTTCGGGCGGGCCACCGAACCTGACTGAGACGAGGGCGACGGGGACGGCTCGCCGCTCTTCTCCTCCGCGCCGGCGATCTTCCCGTCGCCCTTCTCCCCGCCGCTGCTGCACCCCGTCAGGGTGAGGGTAGCGGCTGCGAACAAGGCGGCCGTGGCAGTCAGCGTGCGCTGTTGCAACTTCAACTTCCATACTCCCTAAGGCTGAACGGCGTGGTTACGCTACTGCACACACGTGTCAGTTCCGTAGCGAGGCTTGCGCAGTCCGTATCGCTCTGGCCAAATCACGTCGATGCGCTCGGGTGGTACCCACCTCGGTGCTCTGTGGCAGGGAGTTCCCAGACGATCCATTCATAGGGATACCAAGGACGCACCGGGCCGCCCAAATGCCAGGCATCGCCGCCCTTGTCCGGCCCGGGTTACCGGATTCGCTCGATGAGCTTCTCGAGTGCCTTGTCAGAGGTGTCCGCCAGCAGTTCGACGCTGTCCATGCCGATGTAGACCGCCCCGTTCGAGGCCATACCCAAGTACTGGTTGCCTTGGGCGGCCATTCCAACGGGGTACAGGTAGGCCCCAGCCTGCTCGCCGAGGTCCTCGAAGATTTCGTGGTCCCACCTGGCCAGCAGGGGGTCGAGGTGGAACACCATCCAGGCCCTCGTCTTACCTGGTTCCGGGTGGGGGATCCCCACTCCCCCGAACTCGGAGAGGAACCGCTGGGCCGCTTCATGGATCTCGAAACCATCGTGCTCCTGCAGGATGCTCTCCCACGTCGCAGTGGGCACCGAACGACCGGGATACCATCCGTGCGCGCGCAGCACGCGCTCGGTCTTTTCGGACCAGCGTTGCCGAGTGTCGGCAACCTCCTCTTGGGGACTGCCGTGACTCTGAACTGGTTGAGGACCTGCCGGCAGGCACGGCACGGACGCCGTGGTGCGCCGTGACTCAACGAGCTTCTCCAGTGCCTTGTCCGCAGTGTTCGCCAGCAGCTCGACGTTCTCCTTGCCGATGTAGACCGCACCATTCGCAGCCACGCCTACGTAGCTGCCACCGCTGTCGGCCTGGCCGACGGGGCATAGGTACGTTCCGGCCGCCTCGCTGAGTCCCGCGAAAGTCTCGTTGTCCCACTCTGCCGTGAGGGGATCGAGGCGGAACGGCGACTGGGCCGTGACCGGGCCCGGGGGCCACCCATGTGTTACCAAGCCCCCGAACTCGGAGAGGAACCGCCGTGCCGCCTCGTGGAACTCGAATCCGCCGCGCTCGCGCAGGATGCTTTCCCACGTCGCAGTGGGCACTGAACGGCCGGGGTACCACCCGGCCTTGCGCAACACGCGGTCGGTCAAAGTGGGCCAGCGCTGCCCGAGTTCGTCACTCACCTCTAAGTCACCGCCGTAATCTCGAATTGGTTGAGCACATCCTGACACGACGGGCAGGGAGGCTTCGGCGTGCCGTGCGCTGGATTGCCTGGCGCCCGCACATTCACGGCGGCCATCACTCCACCTCGCGGATTCACGCCCGCATTGAGTGCGTTCGACAGTGCTTCCGCCTCACCGCAGCGCGCGTGCTGTCCCCCCATTTGCTCCTTGATCTCTGCCGGTACCTTGTCGTAGGCGGCCTGCACGTCCGGGTGCAGATTATGGTTTCCGCCGCCCTTGATGCTCGCGCCGTTGAAGGTCTGCTGGTGTCCCGGTACCGCAAGTCCCGCCGAACTCGTCGGCCTGGTGTGTTTGTTCGCGCCCGGTCGTG
Organism: Streptomyces sp. 8N616; assembly: GCF_052246385.1. Classification (NCBI taxonomy): domain Bacteria; kingdom Bacillati; phylum Actinomycetota; class Actinomycetes; order Kitasatosporales; family Streptomycetaceae; genus Streptomyces; species Streptomyces sp. 8N616. The sequence continues at coordinate 77,561 of NZ_JBQQBY010000029.1, forward strand.
CCTGTTCGGCGTCCGCCCGGTTACGCGCGGCTTGCAGGGCGCGTTCGCAGTCGGGCGCGAGGCCGAGTGGGTCCACGGCGGTGAACGGGTTGGGCACGTACGCACGCGGGTTCGGGCCGGGCGCGAGACCGAGCGGGTCAGGTGACGCGTACTGGCCGGTCTCCGGGTCGTAGTGCCGCTGGTAGTTGTAGTTGAGCGCTGTCTCGGGGTCGTGGTACTGGCCCGGGAAGCGCAGTGGACAGTACGCGCGGTCGTCTCCCGGATCGCTCAGGTCGGCGCCCCACACGGTCGTCCGGGCCTGCCAGGCCAGCTCGCCCCGGTCGTCGACCAGTTCCGCGGGCGCGCCGACGAGGTCGGTCACGATCGAGTAGAACTGTTCGTCGATCCACTCCTGCGGTCTGTCCCGCGGCGCGACCCGGTCGACCTGAGTGACGGGGCTGAACCGGTCACGCTCCCAGTTCCACACGGTGCACCTGGGTGCGTCGTCACCCGACAGCGTGACTTGCTCGGCCGGGACGAATCCGTCCCAGGCGAACAGGACCTCCTCCACGATGGTCTTGCCGTCGGGTCCGAATCGTTCCTTGGAGATCCGGCGGCCGAACGGGTCGTACCGGTAGGCCCACCGGGTGCCGTCCGGGGTGACCACCCCGACCAGCCGGTCCTGGCTGTCCCACGTGTAGCGCCAGACGTCGGGCTTCCTCGACAGCCGCTTCTTGCGCCTGACCACGACCCGGCCCTGGGCGTCGTACTCGTAGCGCACATCGTTCGAGCTGCGGGCCGGTTCGCGGACCGGTCCGCTCCCCGCGGGAAGCGCAGACGGATTCTCCTGCCATTGCCCCTGCGTGAGGTTCCCCGCCGCGTCGTACGCGTAGCGCTCGGACCACGTCGCCGCCTGCACCCCGGTGACGCGCCCGGTGCGATCGACGTCGACCACCCGGTGGCCCTTGAGGAGGTCGCTGATCGCCCCGACCGTTCCGTCCGGCCGGTAACGGTATGCCCGGTGCTGGACCTGCCTCGGCTCGAGGGCCTCCGACGGGCCACCCGCCGTCAGCGTCTGCGAGCTCAGCCTGTCGTTCGCGTCCCAGACCTGGCTGAGCACGGCGGCGCCTGCCTGGCGCTCGACTTCACGCCCGGCCGCGTCGTAGGCGAACGTGACGGTCCTGCCTGCCGTCCGCAGCAGCACGGGCCGGTCGCGTCCGTCGTACTCCCAGAAGCTCTCGGCACCCGAGGGCGTCACCCGGCGTATGCGCCTGCCCAGCACGTCGTACGTCGAGCGCACGGTGGCGCCATTGCACGTCTCGGCGAGGACCCTGCCGACAGCATCGCGTTCGTAGGTCAGCTCGGCATGCGTGCCGCCCACATGGAGCACGTTGCCGAGCGGGTCGTAGGCGAAGGTCGTGACTCCTTCAGCGGTGCGCTGCTCCACCACCTTGCCGAGCTCGTTCCGCACGTACACGGTGGACTCGCCCGCACCGTTGATCTGTTCGACCAGGCGACCGGCAGCATCGTGGCGGTAGGTCTGCGTGCGGCCGGTGAAGTCTTGCTCTCGGGCCAGCCTGCCCGCGTCGTCATAGAAGTACCGCCAGGCGGCGCCGAGTTGGTTGGTCACGGACGTCACGCGGAGCTCGCCGTCGTAGGCGAACTCAAGGCGCGACCCGTCCGGGTCGATACGGGCCGCGGGCCGGTCGAATCCGGTGTACTCGAAGCGCGTCACCTGCCCGGCGGTGTCCGTATGCTCGACGAGGTTTCCCTCGCCGTCGTAGACCCTCCGCTCGGTGGTGCCATCGGGCAGGGTGCGCCAGCTCAACTTGCCCTCGGGCGTCCACCCGTACCGCGTGAGGGTCCCGTCGGGACCCGTCTGCGCAACCAGCCTGCCGAAGGCGTCGCGCTCGCACCGCGTCGTCGAACCCTCGGCGTCGGTGGCTGAGACCGTCATACCTGCCGCGTCGGTCTCCATCAGCACCGTGCGCCCGGCGGCATCGGTGATCGCGGTGGCCGCGCCGATGGCGTTGTACTGGTAGGACACCCGGGCGCCCATGGGATCGGTCTCGGCGGTCAGGTTCCCGCGCGAGTCGTACTCCATGCGCCAGACGCGCCCGTCTGCTTGGGTGACGGCCACCGGCAGGCCGTGCTCACCGTTCTCCGCGACGCTCCGGCGGCCGTCCGGCCGGATGACGGCCGCGGGGTTGCCGTGCTCGTCGTAGAGATAGCGTGTGGTGTGGCCCAGAGGGTCGGTGACGGCTTGGATGCGGTCGTAGCGGTCCCATTCCCGGGTGGTGGTGTGGCCCAGGGGATCGGTCTCGGCGATGAGCTGGAAGCAGTCGTTGAACTGGTAGACCGTTGCCTGGCCAAGGGAGTTCGTGGCCGTGGTGCGATGGTTGGTCTCGTCGTAGCGGTAGGAGTACTCCAGGAGACGGTCGGTGCCTGTGGAGAACACGCACCGGCCTGCCACGTCGTACCCGTAGCGGTACCAGGTGCCGTTACGGTCCTCCCACCGGCTCAGCCGCGCCTGGTCGTCGTAGGTGAACCGCAGCGGCAGGCCCGAGGAGTTGTAGACCTCCGCGAGGTTCCCTGCCCGGTCGTAGCCGTAGCTCATGATCAGCGGCTGGTCAGGGTCGCTGAGCAGCGTCAGGGAGGTGACCCTCCCGTCGAGGGTGGCCACGCCGATGCGGTAGCCGCCGGAGTGGGCGATTTCCGCGGGTGCACCGTCAGGGGTGTAGGTGAGACCGATGCCGTTGCCGTTACGGTCGGTGATGCCGGTCAGGGGCAACTCGGTACCGGACCGGCCGGACGGGGACGCGAAGTGCAGGGTGCGGCCGGTCTCCGGCTGGTGCACGCTCATCGGGGTGCCCGGCTGTCCGTTCCAGGTGAGACCCCACCGCGGGCCCTCCACCGGCATCACGGGTTGGTCGGGGTCGGGGAGCGGGACGGGGTACTCCAGGATCATGCCGTCCGCGGTGTAAAGCCGCACGCCTGCCTCGTCCAGAACCAACCGTTGATCGAGGGTGGAGGCCCACGACGGGCCGAACCAGCGCCCTGAGCGGTAGGTGGAGATGTGGTGCCGTTCGAGGACCAGGGGCAGGACGCCCGGGAGTTCGACGTCGGTGGCCGGCATGATGAGCTCGCCGGTGGCGACGTCGACAGGGTCGCCGCAGCCGTTCCGTCGGGACATCTGCACGCCCGACTTCCGCATTTCACGGCCGAGGCCCTTGGCACCCTTGGCCATACCCTTGAGCCCGGTCTTACCGAGGGCCTTGGCGCCCTTGGCGAGGCCGCCGAGGGTGGTCAGACCCTTCATGCCGGGGATGCAGTCCAGGGCTGCGAAGGCCACATCCCAGAGCGTGGCTTGGCCGTTGGCGTATTTATGGAGGGTGTCGGCTAGAACGACGAGGGCGGCGATCAGGACGATCGCGCCGAGGATCGGCCCGCCGATGATCATGGCGATGATGCCGACGATCGCGACGACGACCTTGCAGACCGCGACGATGGTGTCCCAGTTGTCCGAGACCCAGTCGACCGCCTCCTCCCACCAACTACGGTTCTGAATACCCGCGTCGGAGGCCTCCTCCAGCTTCTTCTTCGCCTTCTCCGCCGCCGTCTCCCGCAGCTTCTTCGCATCCGCGGCCATCTTCTTGGCCGCATCCAGCGCCGACTGGGCATTGTCGACCGCGGTTTGGGCGTCGCGCTGGGAGTCCTGGGCCTGGGTGTGGTTCCGGGTAGCCGCCCGGACCTCCTTCTCATCCGGCGCCGGGACATCTTTCTTCTTGCCCGAGTCCTCGTACTCCTTGGCCTTCTTCCCCGCCCGGTCCACCCAGTCGTTCGTCGTCTCCAAACGGGTGTTGGCCGTCGACAGATCCCGCCGCGCTTCCCGCCCCTTCTCCAGCGCACGTCGCGAGTCGTCTTGCGCCTTCTCCAGCTCCGGCCAGTACGCCGCCAGCGCGTCCCCGGCCATGTCGTAGGACTTCTTCAACTTGCGGAGGTTCTTGGGGACGTCCTCGAACTCGGCGGTGAAGGCGTCCGCGGACTTCCCCGCCCACCTCAGCAGCGCGTCATCGCCGGCCATGCCCTTGATCTGGCGCAGCGCGTCCCCGACATCGTCGGCGAAGTCGTGCAGCCTGCGCGCCAGTCCCTTGACCCGATCAGGATCTCCCGGAACCGGATCGGACTCCAGGTCAAGGACATGCCAATCCGTCGGCCGATTCCCCACCCCGAACAACCCCCGTCACATCACACACGTCCTGCAACGTATGGGCATACGAATCTAGTTGATGTGGCTGACGAGACGACAGGAGGCACTGCATGAGGGCGTTAGTGCTGGATTCCTCAAAGGCAGTACACATATCAGCGTCGCAGGTGGCGGGTGGCGGGGCCGGCCGGCCCCAGATCCATGGTCTGGCGCGGGCGTTGAGCTGCAGGGTGGCCACGGCCGTGGCCTGGGTGATGTCGTCCGGGTTGGCGAAGGACCGTGCTCCACGCTGACGCTCAAGCAGGTGACCGACGCCACCACGATCGACGGCACCACCGAGAGCGAGACCGAGGTCACCGACCTGCATGCCATGGCGGAGATCCTGCGTCACATCGGCCTGCGCGAGGTCCGCTACCAGGAGAACTACCGGGAGGAATGGCGCCTGGGCGAGGTCGTGTTCGACTTCGACACCTGGCCCGACCTGCCCACTTTCATCGAGATCGAAGGCCCGGACGAGGCATCGGTCCGCCAGGCCGCATCTTTGCTCGAACTCGACTACACCGAAGCCCGCTTCGGCAGCGTCGACGAGATCTACAAGAGCGAGGCCGGCCGGGACATCCTCGCCGAACCAACACTCCTCTTCGCCGACACCGAGAGGGACGAAGCATCCCCTGCGACGGTCCAAACTCGCTGATCTCGGGGGTGGAGCTGTGCTTACGGAACTTGCCTTGCCGCACAGGGTGATACCCGGGATCGCCGAATTTGCCCGCGGTGGCCTGCCACACCAGGCCGGCCCGGCGCCCGCATCGGCGTAGGCCGGGCCGGCCGGAGCGGTCAGCTGGCAAGGGCGCCTTCGCCGGTGACGTGGCTCTGCAGCTCGGTGCCGACGATGCAGCGATGTCTTAGCAGCGACGCCACTGGCGGGGTACGGGAGTTGGTTCCGTGACTCGTGGCGTCGGGCACCGGGTCACAGCGACGAAAAGGGTCAGGACGATCCCGCCGGCCACGACGAACAGCGTGGTGCTGATCCCGTCTGCGGTCGCGATCCGCAGGCGCTCGCCGGTGAGGTCATCGAGGCCTGCGGTCGCTACCAGGACAAGAATGGCGAGGCCGACCGCGGCACCGACGCCGGAGCCCGTGGAAGCGACCCCTGAGGCGATGCCTTGTTCTCGGTCGGCGATTCCTGTCGCGGCAGCGATGAACATCGTGGTGAACACCACGCCGTCACCGATGCTGAGTGCCACGAGTCCTGGGATGAGTTCGACGTACGAGCCGTCCGGCGAGATCGCAAGGCCGAGTGCCACAGCGCCGCCCGCCCCGATGGCAAGAGCAGCCACCAACGTCTCCCTGAGCCCGAATCGCGTCACGAATTGGCCGGCCGTCGTTGAGCCTGCCACCACGATCGCCGTGGGGATCAAGAACCCGGCCCCTGTTTGCAGAGCGTCGTAGCCGAGGATCTGCTGAAAGTAGATCGAAAGGAAGTAGAGCACCGAGCCGAAGGTCGCCATGAATATGAACGCGATGACGACGCCAGTGATGAGGTTCCGGTTCGACAGCAGCCGAGGGGGCATGAGCGGGTCGACGCTGCGCCGCTCGATTACTGCGAAAGCTCCGATCAGCAGCACGCCGACCACTGCGCTGATCAGAATGCCTGGTGAAAGCCAGCCCAGCCCGGGCCCTTGAACCAGAGCGAAGACGATCAAGGTGACGCCGAGAGTGACGCTCAGCGCGCCAGGCAGATCGAATGTGCGGCCCTTCTCGCGTTCACCGTCCGGCGGGATCAGCACGAACGCAAGGAGCAGTGCCGGACCCGCCAAGGCAACGTTGACCAGGAAAACCGCTTCCCAGCCGAAAGCCTGGGTCAGTAGTCCACCGAGCAACACACCGATCACAAGTCCGGCCGCTCCCGCACCGCCCCAGACACCCAAAGCGCGGTTACGCGCAGGACCTTCCGAGAACGTGGTGTTGATAAGCGCCAGAGTGGTGGGGAAGACCAAAGCTCCACCAAGTCCTTGAAACGCGCGCGCGGCCAGCAGCATGCCCGGCCCGGTGGCGAGACCACCAGCAAATGCCGCTCCGGCATAGAGAGCGAGCCCCGTCGCCAGGACGCTGCGCCGCCCGAGCAGATCCGCGGCGCGACCGCCGAACAGCAGGAAGCCGGCCGAGGCCACCGCGTAAGCGCTGATCACCGACTGAAGCGTTTGTGCGGAGTAGCCCAAATCGCGTGCGATATCAGGCAGCGCCACCACGACGATGTACTGGTCCAGCGAAACGATCAGCATCGCAAACGACAGCAGCGCCAGTGTCGCGGTCTCACGGTTCCAGCCAAGACTGCCGGACACTGATGAGGCTTCGGTGGGTCGCAATGCAGCACTCCTGGTCGACAAGGCCAGTCCGTCCTACCCGGCCTCGGATGTTCGGCAGAGCGGGACACTGGCGCTGCTGGGGAGATGCCCCAGACACGGAGCATTACCAAGACCTTAAGGATCCTGGTCACCAGCTCGCTCAGCGACATTCCAGTTGAACCGAATGGGCGCCGCAGACGCGTCGAGGGCGACACGACCGAGCCCACAGCCTGAGCATCCTGGTGTCTGAGTTTTGCGACTGGAGTGCGAAATTGGGCCGAGTTGATCGTTGGGCTCAACATGGGGCGGGGACCGTCGAGTTGCATGGTCCGGATGTATTTGACGCCCAGCCACCTCACATCGCTGCTGTTGCTGCCCCAGGTCGTCCCGCCCCGGCGGATCTCCCGGCGTCTGCGCGCTCACCACGGCACGGGCGTTCAGTCCCAGGAGAAGAAACGCACCGGTGGGACCTTCGTCCGGCAAGAGGGCCAGTCGGACGGCTCCCCCGGGCGGCCTCGGCCGGGTCCCCGCCGTCGGCGGCCGCCCGGGGGTTGAGGTCGGTGGCTCGCAGGCCAGGGGCGAGCGCGTTGACCTTGACCCTCCTCGGCCAGCATCTGGGCGTAGAAGACGGTCAGGGCACTGAGGGCGGAGGCGAGATCCGCCAGACCGTCCCGCTGCGGCGGCATGCGGTCGGGCAGGAGCACCAACTGCCCAGGAACTTCTGCATGTTGCTGCTGCAGCCCGAGCAGGGTGAGCACCCGCTCCGTCGTACCCGCTCGCCGCTTGACATGTCATGTCATCCACCCTGGCCCGAGATAGCGGACCGATTCTGTCCGCTAAGGGTGTCAGGGTCGCTCCATGGATGCAGACGAACTCGATGGGAACCGGACGCTGCGCGAGCAGTGGGAGTTCTCTGGAACCATCAGCTCAGAGCCCGGCTCGAGGGCCTCACCGACGACGCGTACTTCTGGTCGCCAGTGCCGGACGCCTGGAGCGTGCGGCCGCGCGGCAGCTCGACAGCGCCCGTGCAGGTCGGTGCCGGGGACTTCACGATGGACTACGCCTTTCCCGAGCCGGTCCCCGCGGCCTTCCCGACGATCGCCTGGCGACTCGTCACGTCGTCGCCGGCGTGCTCGCCGCGCGCAACGCGGCGCACTTCGGCGCGCCGGCGGCGTCGTACGAGACCTGGGAATACGCTCGCAGCGCGGCCACCGCGCTCGACCAGCTCGACGCCCAGCTCGACGTCTGGCCGGCTGGGTGCGCGGCCTCGGCGAGGCCGGGCTCCGGGTCCCGGTCGGCGCGAAGGAGCCCTTCCCCGAGGCGCCTACGGCCGACCTGGTGCTGCACATCCACCGCGAGCTGATCCACCACCTGTCTGACGTCTGCCTGCTGCGCGACCTCTACCTGCCGAAACCGCTACGAACGGAGCAACCCGATGAGCCGCCACATCCAGGTCACCTTCGACGCCCACGACCCGCGGGCGCTGTCGTCCTTCTGGCGCGACGTACTGGGCTACGTCCACCCCGGCCCGCCCGGAGTCGACCTGCCCGAGGACGCCGACCCGCTAGCCGCGTGGGACGACTTCCTCGCGCGGGTCGGCGTACCGGAGGAGCAGCGCAACACGAGATCGGCCATCGAGGACCCGGACGGGCACGGCCCACGGCTGTTCTTCCAGCAGGTGCCGGAGGACAAAGTCGCCAAGAACCGCGTCCACCTCGACGTCCGTGCGGCTCCCGGACTGCAGGGAGAGGAGCGGATGGCGGCGCTGGAGGTCGAGTGCGACCGGCTTGTCGCGCTGGGAGCGACACGGGTGCGTCGCTACGAGCCCGCTCCCCCGATGAGCGCCGGCTTCATCGTGATGACCGACCCCGAGGGCAACGAGTTCTGCCTGGACTGAAGGCCTGATGCCGCGATGCGGGCCGGGGTTCGCTCAGTTCAGCTGCAGGCGGTCGGCCAGTCCCGCGGCGGTGAAGGCGGCCACCAGGTCGCCGCGGCCTTCAGTGAAGTGGGCCCAGCTGTCGAAGTGGACGGGGACGACCCGGCGCGCCCCGAGGAGCTGAGCGGCATCGGCGGCCTGGACGCTGTCGAGCACAACCGTCGAGTCGAAGATGGGCAGGCGCGGAGCACCTGCGAAGAGAACGGCGGTGTCGACCGGGCCGAACCGCTCGGCGATCTCCTTGACCAGGGTGAGCGAGGCGTTGTCGCCGCTGACGTACACCGTGGCCAGGTCGGCTGCGGTGAGGACGAAGCCCACGACCTCGCCCGCTATCGGTTCGACCTCCTCGCGCGCCCCAGGACCGTGGATGGCGGGCACGCCCGTCACGGTCACGGTGCCGCCGTCGGGACGGTCCAGCTCGACGGACTCCCAGTCCTCAAGACCCTTGGCGTCGGCGCCCAGGCGGCCCGCGCCGCTGGGGGTGGTGAGGGTGACGGGCACGTCGGCGAGGAGTGCCCGGCCGGAGTGATCGAGGTTGTCGGGATGCTCGTCGTGGGAGAGCAGGACCACATCGATGCGGCCGAGGTCCTCGGGCGCGGCGGAGGAGGGCTCGGTCTTGGTCAGGACCAGGCCGGGGCCGAGGGGGTAGTCGCCGGGGGCGTCGAAGGTGGGGTCGGTCAGGAACCTCAGCCCGCCGTACTCGATGAGCGCGGTCGGGCCGCCGAAGACGCGGACGGGGATCTGCTCAGGGGGCGTGCCGACAGCAGACATATACAAGAAACACCTCACGGATAGTTAGCGGCTTATCCGTGAGAGACCGTAACGGCTTCTCACGGATGAATACAAGCCGTAACATGAGAATCATGGACGAGACCCTGACCGCCGAGCCCGTAGTTCCGCCCGCACCGGGCGCGGCGCAGTACCGCGCACTCGACTTCGCCAACAGCGCCGTCGCTCTGCCCGGCGGCCGGTTCCTCGACCTCCTCGGCACCCCCGCCGCCGCGAACCAGTGGCTCACCGAACACGACCTCGCCCCGACCGGCGCCGGACTGCAGGAGGCGTGCGCGGCGCAGCTGCGGACGCTGCGTGAGCAGATCCGGGCGCTGCTCGCCTCCCGGGTGGACGGGCACCCCGCCCCGCCGAGCGCTCTCGCCGCCGTCAACGGCGCCCTTTCCAGGGCTCCCGCGGCCGCCCTGCTGCACTGGGACCCCACCCGCGGGCTGCTCCGGGCCGCCTCGCACCCGATCACCCAGAACGTCGATCACGCCCTGGCCGCCCTCGCCGACAACGCCGCCGAGCTGCTCACCGGCCCCGACGCAGAACGCCTCGCCGCCTGCGGCTCCAGCCCCTGCAACCGCTACCTGCTGCGCCACGGGCGCCGCCACTGGTGCTCCACCCGTTGCGGCGATCGCGTCCGCGCGGCCCGTGCCTACGCCCGGCGTACGCGACTCGAGTCCCGCTGAGACAGCTCCTCCGGCCCGCCACGATCGGTGATGAAACGTCCCCGGCGGTGAGGCCGGAAGCCGAGTGAAGACCAGGTGCCGTGTCTCCTCCTGGAGCGCCTCATACCGGGCGTTCGCACGGCTGCGTCGCGCTCCGTCCGTAGTGCCGTCAGCAGACGGCGGATGCGGAGCAGAAACGGGGTCGCGGCCGAACCGCGACCGGAATACGGCCGACTGCCGCTTGCTCCGGTCGCGGCCGGCGTCGGTCAGGCGGGCAGCGGCAGCCGGTCCGCGAGGGCGAGCTGCGCCCACCAGTCGGGGTAGACGGCCGGGAGTGCGCTGGCCGCGTCCAGGTCTGCCAGGTCCTGCTCGGTGAGGACCAGGTCGACGGCGGCCAGGTTCTCGGTGAGTTGGTTGGGGCGCTTCGCGCCGATGATGACGCTGGTGACTCCCGGCCGGGCGAGTACCCAGGCGAGGGCGACGCGGGCCACGCTCACGCCATGCCACGAAGCGACTTCGCGCAGCGCATCCACGATGTCCCAGCCGCGTTCCCGGTCCACGGGCGGGAAGTCGGCGAGGGCGCGGCGCGCGGTCTCATCGCTGGCGCCGTTGCGGTCGAACTTGCCGGACAGGAGCCCGCCGGCAAGCGGGCTCCACACCAGCGTGGCGAGCTTCTGATCCGCAGCCATCGGCAAGATCTCCCGCTCGATGTCCCGTCCGGCCAGCGAGTAGTACACCTGCTGGGACACGAAGCTCTCCAACCCGCGCAGCTGCGAGGCGCCGAGGAACTTCATCATCTGCCACGCCGCCAGGTTCGAGGCGCCGATATAGCGGATCTTGCCCTGCCGAACGGCGTCGTCCAGAGCGGCCAGCGTCTCCTCCACGGGGGTCAGCGGATCGAAGCTGTGGATCTGGTACAGGTCGATGTGGTCGGTACGCAGCCGGCGCAGACTGTCCTCCAGCGCCCGGGTGACCCACAGGCGTGACAGACCGACGTCGTTGGGACCGGTGCCGGTGCCCATGCGGGCGAAGAGCTTGGTGGCAAGCAGCACCCCTTGGCGCCTTGAGCCCAGCACCCGGCCGAGGATCTCCTCGCACTCACCCGCCGCGTACATGTCCGCGGTGTCGACGAGGTTGACACCTGCGTCGAGAGCCAGGCCGACAAGCTCGTCCGCAGCTTTCTCGTCCAGACCACCGACGAGGCTCCACGGCGGCGTCCCCGCCCCACCGAACGTCATCGTCCCCAAAGCGATCCGGGAGACGAAGACCCCCGTGGCGCCCAACTGCTCGTATTGCATGTTCCGCCTTCCGATGATCCGTGCTCTGGTCGTGGACGGCGCTGCGGACGTCCGCACGGCTGCCTCCGACGCTAGGAGGCTCCGACCGAACAGACCATGATCAAGCGTCTGAAGAACCTGCGCGTTCGTCCATGGCGGACGGCACACGGAAGGGAACCGCGGGCCAGCCGTCCAGCCTCGCCGTCACCGCTGCGAGCGGGGCGCTGCGGTACTGCGTCGGCGAGATGCCGGTGACCCGTTTGAACGCGGTGCTGAACGCGCTCTCCGACGAGTACCCCCATTCGGCGGCCATCGAGGCCACGGTCCGCTCACTGCGGCGCAGCTCCCGGCCGGCGGCCAGAATCCGCCAGCGCTGGAGGTAGACGAGCGGCGGCAGCCCGACGAGTTCCTTGAAGCGGGCGGCGAAGCTCGCCCGGGACATGCCCACCTGAGCACCGAGCGTGGCGACGGTCCATGGGCGGTCGGCCTGCTGGTGCATCAGCAGCAGCGCCCGGCCGATGCGCGGATCGCCGAGCGCACCGAGCCAGCCCGGCGGGGCCGTCCCGTCCGGCGCTCCCGTTCCCGCCACGACGGCCCGCAGAGCCTGGATGAACAAGATCTCGGTGAGCCGCTCCGACATCACGGAGGTGCCCAGGCGCACGGCGCCCACCTCCTCGAGGAACACCTCCAGCAGCGGCTGGATCGCCTTTGCCTGAGCGGTTCCGGCGCGGATGGCGACTATGGGTGGCAGGCCGTCGAGCAGCAGGGCGACGGTGGCGTCGAGGAAGTCGACGCTGCCGCCGACGATGAGCGTCCCCTCCTGGTCGGCGGTGCGGTACGTCTCCCCGATCCGCACGATGCGACTGGAGGAGGCTCGGTACACCTCTTCCCCGCTTTGGTATGGCACATCCAGGTCCCCGCAGAGCGCGAACGACTCGCGCGCCGCCAGCAGGAAGCAGTCACCGGCCTGGAGACGCACCGGCTCGGCTCCGTCGGCGCCGAGCCAGCAGAAGCCGCCGAGTACGGCCCCGATCTTGATGTGCTCGTGGACACCGAAGCGCAGTGCCCAACTGCCCCACGCCTCCAGGCCCGACAGCGACCCGGCCCTGACGTTCAACGAGGCGAGAACATCGAACAGCGGGTCAACCGGTGATCTCATGTCCTGCACGTTAGCGGGCATTCGGCCGTCCCCGCTGGCCGAATGCCATCGGTAGCGGGTACCGGGCGGCTCCGCGGCAGCTGAGCGCGGGGCGCAGAGGATGTCACGGTTGTGTATCGGGCCGCCACGAGAGAACCCCGCGTGGGCCGGGTCCGTAGCAGGGACCGTCGGCCTTCCCTTCGAAGGCCGCGCAGCAACAGGTCTCTTCCTCAAACGGGGGTTCCCATGTTCTACAGACGTGCCGCCATGCTCGCCGCGCTCACCGCCACGGGCATGCTTCTGCTGTCCGCCTGCGGCGGCGACGCCGGAAGCGATGGCGCCACCGGCGAGAAGGCTCCGGCCGCCGCGTCCTCGTCCGGCGAGATCGAGCTGGCGTTCAAGCGCGGCACAGCCCAGGAGAACAACGCGCAGCAGAACACCGGCGATTGGGCGAAAGCTGCCGCACCAGCAGCAGCCGCCAAGAAGCCCGTGGTTCGCAAGTGGGTGCAGCTGTCGGCCGGTCGGGCCGGGACGCTGAATCACGTGGTGGTCAACGGGGCCGGGTTCACGCTGTACCGGTTCGACAACGACTCGGCCAACCCCTCGAAGTCCACCTGTGAAGGTGAGTGCGCCGCCACCTGGCCGCCGTATCTGATCGCTCCGGGTGGACGGATCTTCGTCGACGGGGTCACGCCCTCGGCGATCGGGGTCATCAAGCGGACCGACGGCAATTTCCAGGTCACCATTGGAGGCTGGCCTGTCTACCTCTTCAGCAAGGATCTCAAGGTCGGCGACACCAACGGCCAGGGTGTGGGCGGCACCTGGTTCGGCGTCACGCCCGACGGGCAGCGGGCCGGCCGGCCCACTGAGGCGGAATCCGGCAACCAGCCCAGCTCCGGTGCGTCATCGGAGGTCAGGCCCGCGAGCAGCGTCATCCTCTTCGACGCGCCCGACTTCTCCGAGAGCGGCGCCTCTCAGGGCATCGCGGGCCCCGGCTGCCAGAACGTCAGGCGGGGAAGCGCCTTCGGCTCACTGAGCACGAACGGCTCCGTCAAGATCTGGGAGGAAGCCGACTGTCAGGGCAGGTCCGCCACGGTCGAGGGCAACGTGAGCAACCTCGCCGACATCGAGTTCACCACGATCAGGTCGATCCGCTTCGCCGGCTGACCGCTGTTCTCCGGGGCGGGTGGGGTGACTCCCCCTTACGTTCCGCCCGCCCCGGGCACCACACGAGTCGAAGGATGGAAAGGGCCGTGACACGCCGCACACCGATCGCCGCCTGCGTCACCGCGCTCCTGCTCGTCCTTGCAGGTGCCGGCTGTGACTCCCCGCCACGCCTGCCGGCCTTCTCCAACCCCGTCGTGCCAGGGCTGTGGACCGCCCAGCGCATGTCGGAAGCCCGGGCCGCGGACACCGCCGTGCCGAACGGCATCGGCGAGGACGCCGGCACCACGGATCCCGAACCCGACCCGGTGCCCGCGACGGCGGAGAAGGTGGCGTACCGCGACAATGCCGCGGTGATCGGGAAGATCTTCTTCGACACCCCCGACGGGCCGAGCGTGTGCTCCGGCACTGCGGTGGAGGACCCGGCACGCCCCGGCAGATCGGGGCTGGTGTGGACGGCGGGTCACTGTATGCACGCCGGGGCCGGCGGCGGCTGGTTCCGCAACCTCGTCTTCGTACCCTCGTACAACGATCTCGGGCTCGACGCAGCAGGCCGGCAGGCCGCGGACGAGGACCGGATCGCGCCCTTCGGAATCTGGTGGGCCGACTGGGCGGAGGTAGCGCCCGAGTGGGTCGCCGAGGGTGCCCCCTCCGGCGGTGGTGGCTCGCCGTTCGACTATGCGGTGATGCATGTACAGCGCCAGGGGCTACCGGCCTCGCTCCAGGAGACGATCGGTCAGGCGGCGCCGGTCTGGTTCGGCGCACCGTCGGCCACTCGTATCGGGGACATGGCGGTCTGGGGCTATCCGGCCGAGTCCCCGTTCGATGGTGAACGGATGTTCTCGTGCCAGGACAGGCCCGGCCGTCTGTCGATCCGCTCCGACCAGCCGGTGCTGTACCGGATCGGCTGCACGATGACCGGAGGCTCCTCCGGCGGCGGCTGGTTCGCCCGCGGTCCGAACGGCGCCCTCGCGCTGGTGAGCAACACGTCCATCGGTCCGGCCGACAGCACCTGGCTCGCGGGGCCGCGCCTGGGTAAGCCGGCGAGGGAGTTGTATGAGCGCGTCAGTGACAAGGCCGGTTCTCTGTGAGGGCCGTGAGCTTCGCACGGACGGCCTCCGCGCCCGAATGGCCGAGCCGTTCCAGGATGGCGAGAGCCTCCGCCCATGCCGCACGGGCCGACTCCACCCCGGCCGCCGCGTGGTGGGTGTCCCCGAGGCGGCTCAGCGTGTCCGCTTCGGCGTAGGCGACGCCGAGTTCGCGGTAGAGGGCGAGGGCCTGTTCGTAGCCGGTGACGGCCTCGGTGTACCGCCCCAGATGGTGCTGGGCGAGGCCGATGCTGTCCCAGGTGTCCGCCTTGAGGTAGGGACGGTGGTGCAGTTCCGCTGTCGCCAGGGCTTCCCGGCAGTGGTCGAGCGCCTGCTGGTGCTGCCCGAGCAGGGTGTGGCACCAGCCGACGGCGTTGAGTGCCGCGGCGGTGCGCGCACTGTGGCCGGCAGCTCGCTGCAGAGCGAGAGACTGTTGGGCGTGGGAGAGCGCTGCCTCCAGGTCGCCCTGCCGCTCGGCCACCCAGCTCAGCTGCCGGTGGCTATCGGCGCAGGCGGTGACGTCACCGGCAGCGGTGAACAGCTCCACCGCCCGCTCCATGCGGTGCCGTGCCTCTTCGACCCGGCCCAGATCGGTCGCGGCCCGCGCCAGTCCCCGGTGGACGTGTGCCTGGGCACAGGGGTCGACGAGACGGTCTGCCGCCTCCATCGCGATGTGGTGTACGGCTTCGAGGTCGTGCCACAGCCCCTTCCGGTCCAGGTAGTGTCCGACGGCCCAGGCGAGCTGCCAGGTGTGCGTGTCGAGCCCATGAGCGGCCGCCGTTCTGATGGCCGCCACCAGCACCGCCCGTTCGGCGTCGAACCAGGCCGCGGCCGGGCCGGAGTGCCCCGGCTCCGGGGCGAATTCCTCGGCCCGGACGCCCCGGGAGGGGGCAGGCAGCACGATCGCGGGCCGGTCGGGAGAGTACGCCCGCCCTGCACGGTGGGCACTGTGCAGATAGTGGTCGAGGACGCGGACCCGGGCGGTGTGGTGCTCCTCCGGCGTGTCGGCGGTACGGGCCAGCTCGCCGCCATAGGTGCGCAGCAGGTCGTGGGCTGCGTACCGGCCGGGCACGGGTTCGTCCACGAGGTGGGCGTGGGCCAGTTCGCTCAGCAATTGGTGAGTGTGCGGGACCGTGAGGCCTGCGAGGCTTGCGGCGGCGGCCAACGAGGTGTCCGGGCCCGGATGCAGGGCGATCAGTCGGAACAGGCATGCGGCGGCGGGGGTGAGGGCGTGGTACGACCACGAGAAGACGGCGCGTACGTCGACCGCCGTGTCGGTGTCGCTGAAGGCGTCCAAACCGCTGCGACCGTTGGCGAGTTCGCCGGCGAGGGTCGTAAGAGGGAAGGCCGAGCGAGTCAGCGCCCGCGCAGCCGCGATGGACAGGGCGAGCGGCAGCCGGGCGCAGAGTTCGATGATCTCGTCGACGGCCGAGGGCTCGGCAGCCACTCGGTCGGCGCCCAGCCTGCGTACGAGGAAGTCGCGCGCCTCCGCCACAGAGAGCGCGTCGAGGGTGATGGGCTGGGCTCCGTCCGTGGCGATGAGGCCGGACAGCCGGTTCCTGCTGGTGACGATCACCAGGCAGCCGGGGCTCGCCGGCAGCAGCGGGCGTACTTGCTGAGCGTCGCGGGCGTTGTCCAGCAGGAGCAGCAACCGCCGCCCGGTGAGCCGTGTGCGGTAGCAGGCCGCCAGCGCGTCGGTGTCCTGCGGAAGGCTCAGCGGATCGGCCCCGAGTGACTCAAGAAGCGTGCGCAGCGCCCGGTCCGGGGAGACCGGCGGTCCGGCCGGGTCGAAGCCCCTCAGGTCGATGTAGAGCTGACCGTCGGGGAAACGGGAGGTGACATGGTGGGCCCAGTGCACGGCGAAGGTGCTCTTGCCGACTCCTGCCATGCCGGTGATGGCGCTGACGACGATGGTCGTGGGCGCCTCGCCGTTGCCGTCGAGCAGCAGGTCCATCTGTGCGAGTTGCGCCGCACGCCCGACAAAGGCCGGCAGGTCGGCGGGGAGCTGTGTCGGCGTCGGCTGGTCGGGGGCCGGCGCGGCCGGGTGCACGGGCGTGGGAGGGGCGGTCAGTCCGGCGTCCGCCCGCAGGATGCGCTCGAACATGTGCCGGAGTTCAGGTCCCGGATCGACACCCAGCTCGCCGGCGAGAACTGTGCGGGCCTCGCTGTACGTCGCGAGCGCCTCCGCCTGGCGTCCCGACCGGTACAGGGCGAGCATCAGCATCTCCCGGAACCGTTCGTCGAGCGGGTGCTCGGCCACCAAGTCCGCCAACTCACTTGCGACATACGCGTGTTCGCCCAGTTCGAGCCGGATCGCGAGGCTCACCTCCAGGGCCGCCAGTCGCAACCTGCCGAGCCTTTCGCGCTGTGCCTGGGCATACTCACCGCGGACTCCGGCCAGCGCGGTCCCCTGCCAGCAAGCGAGGGCGTCGTCCAGGTGCCGTGCGGCAGTCTTGACATCGCCGTCGCGGCGCGCCCGGTCGGCACGGGCAGCGAGGTCCCGGAAGGCAGCCAGATCGAGCGATTCGGGCGACGTATGCATCTGGTAACCGTCTCCCACCGAGAGGATCGCCAGGGGGCCGAGCTGCCGACGCAGCCGATGGACGTAGGTACGCAGCGAAACCACCGGGGACCCCGGCGATCCGGTCCCCCAGACGGCGTCGACCAGCGCTTCGACCGAGACCTGTGCGCCTTCACCGAGCAGCAGCATGGCAAGGACCGCACGCTGCTTCGGAGGCCCGAGGTCCACCTCGTCCGGCCCGCGCCAGCCGCGGACAGGCCCCAGGACGGTGAACCGCAGTTGTTCCGGCACTCAGGCTCTCCCCTGCTCAGATCGAGCACAAGGCCTCGCCGCCCGGCCGCCCTGATCCCAGGAAAAGCACTGACGTTCCGCGCCGGGCTCCATGGCGGCGCCTTCGCTGTGGCGATATCGCATGTTCCGCTTTCCGCTGATCCGCGTTCGGGCTGCGGTCGGCGCGCCGCTGCGGCCGTGACCACGGCTGCCTGCGATGCTACGGGCCGCAGGCCGGGCAGGCCATGATCGAGCGTCCAGCGAACCTGCGCGATCGTCCACGACAGCTAGAGGTGAATGCCCGGGCGGCGGCCGTACGGCGGCGTCGACGTCCGGCTCGGGCCTCAGGAGGTTCGGCGAGAACCTCGCCGGTGGCCGGGGTGACCGTGGTGAAGGTGGTGCCGTTCCCAGCGGCCCACTCGCCGCCGATGAGCATGCCGGTACGCATGGCTGGTTCTCCTCCTGCGCGAGTGATGCGGTGTCAGGAAGCGGCGAGGATGAGGTTACTCCGTCGGCACCCAGCAACAGAGAACTGCTCGCCTTTGTAGGTGAGTTGGGAAGCGAGTTGGGTGCAGTTCGAGATGAGTGACCTGCTTGGGGCTGCGGCGCTACGGGAGTCGCTGGGTAGGGATCAGACCGTCGAAAGAGCTCACGGGCAGGTAGCGCCAAGGCTCTGGATAGGTGACTGGCCCGCGGAAACTCCGCCGCTCAGTTCGCTCAGCTGACGTCACAGGGTCCCGGAGCGCAATGCGAAGGCGACAGCGTGGGCGCGGTTACGCAGTCCGAGGCGGTTGGTCATGCCACTGATGATGTTCTTGATGGTGCGCTCGGAATAGCTCAGCTTCTGGGCGATCTCTGTCGTGTCCAGGCCGTCCGCCAGCAGCCGCAGCACCTCCACTTCGCGGACCTCCAGTCCGGACGGCGTCAGCCCCATCGGCCCCAGCACGTCGCCGTGGACCGTGCCGATGTGGGGTGGCGGCCGGGGTCGCGGCCCGTCGCGGAACATTGCTGAAGCGAGACGCCATGTCAGCGGTGCGCGGTCCGCCTCGTGCGCTACTACGGCCCGCTGCCGGCCGGGGGTTCAGCCGCCCGCTCCGCCCGTCACGAACTGACTGAGTATCAGAAAGCAACGGCGCGTCCATCGAGGGCCAGAAGCATGCGAGACGTCCTCGGGCGTTCCGACGCGGCGGTTCATCAGGGGACGTTCCCAGCTGTCATCCGTACGCCGACCCGCCGCCGTTCGAGCAGTCGGCGTGGCCTGAAAGGCTCGGTCGAACCACCATGTACGTCACGTCCTCTTCGATCGCTCTGAAGAAAGACGGGAAATTGCCCGCGGTCGCCTCGTTGTCCGGCAGCGTTGCACAGCACGTTGCAGGCTCCGAGAAGGTGGTCCCGGACAGAGGCCAGGACTTCATGCGGGCGATCAGCACAGCGGAAGCCGGCCTGCTGTGCTTCGCCAAGTCACTCACCCTGGGTGACGTCCACAGCGCTGAAGACCTCGTTCAGGAGGCGCTGTTACGGGCCTGGCGCCACGCGGATCGGCTCATCTCCACCCAAGGACTCGCGCGTCCCTGGCTCTTCACCGTGGTGCGGCGGCTGGCCATCGACCGTGTCCGGGCCTCTCGCGCGCGTCCGGTCGAGCTGTGCGCATCGGACGTGGACGTAGACGTGGTGCCCGATGTAGGCGAGCGCATGCTCACCTCGCATGTTCTGAAGAAGGCGATGGCGGACCTGACCCCGCCCCACCGCGAGGTACTTGTTCACCGGTACTACCTCGATCGCAGCGTTGAGGACACTGCGGCCGCATTGAATCTCCCGATCGGCACGGTGAAGTCCCGCACCAGCCATGCGTTGCGGGCACTGCGCCAAGGCTTGATGCCCCAGGGAATCCACGCGGCGTGAACTCCAGACGACCGCTGAAGGTGGTGATCTTCAGCTTGGCCGCTCCCTCGACGTCGAAGGTGCCGGCGGCGAGGTGTCCGGCGAAGCGGATCCCGGCGGGCAGAGAGACGGGTGATCTGTTCGTTGGAGGCGATCGTGGCGGAACGGGTTCGGGTGATCTCGATCGCGATCCTCGCCAGTGACCCGGTCACCGGAGAGGGAGCCGCCTCCTGCCTGAGCAGGCAGCGGGAACTGACAGTGCTGCCCCCGCAGGAGCACGAGCGGGCGGACGTGATTCTGATGCTGACGGTAGACGTCACCGACGAGACGATGCTGCTCATGGAAGCGGCGTCCGCCCGCTCGGTCAATCCCGGCATGGGAATCGTGCTGGTCACCGGAAGTGTGCGCGAGGGCCAGGTGGTGCGGGCGGTTCAGTTCGGCCTGCGCAGCGTGATACGGCGCCAGGATGCCGGGTTCGACAGAATCGCCAAGGCCATCCGAGGTGTCGCCGACGGATGCGGAGTGCTGCCCGCCTCGGTCCAGGGCTGGCTCATCAACCACATCGGCACGGTCCACGGCGACGTGCTGGGGCCGATGGGGCTGACGCCGTCCGGACTGGAGGTCCGCGAAGTGGAGGTGCTGCGGCTGCTGGCGGACGGCCTGGACACGACAGAGATCGCCCAGAAGCTGAGCTATTCCGAGCGCACCATCAAGAACATCATCAGCGGCATGACCAACCGCCTCGGACTGCGTAACCGCGCCCACGCTGTCGCCTTCGCATTGCGCTCCGGGACCCTGTGACGTCAGCTGAGCGAACTGAGCGGCGGAGTTTCCGCGGGCCAGTCACCTATCCAGAGCATCCTCGCCCACGGTGCTGGTCACTGCGGCCAAGCCCGGAGAGCAGGGGACCGCAACTGGCAGCCAGCGACCGAGAACCGGGCCGCTGAACAAGTCGTAGTGCAAAACGTACCCCCGTAAGCCGTACAGGAGATTCGCATGTCCAGTCACCTTGAAGTCCTTGTGGTCGGAGCCGGCATCGCCGGCCTCGCGACCGCCACCGCGCTTCACCGCGAGGGAATGTCCGTCGACGTCATCGAGCGTTCTCCTGAGAGCCGAGCCATGGGGGCTGGGCTCTTCCTGCCCGGGAACAGCGTCCGCGCGCTGACCGCACTGGGGCTGGGGAAACACCTCAGCGCGCAGGGAGCGCCCATGCCCGGCCAGCGGCTGATGGACCACCGGGGCAGGGTGCTGGCCGACATCGACATGGCCGAACTGTGGAGAGGCACCGCCGGTTGCGTGGGCATCACCCGAGGCGACCTCCATGCGGCCCTGCAGGACATCGCGCCGGTGCCTGTCCGCCACGAGGTCACCGTGGTCTCGCTCAAGCAATCCGACGACGGTGTGCACGTGGAGTTCAGCGACGGCGGGAGCGGCCGGTACGACGTGGTCGTGGGAGCGGACGGCATACGGTCGGGTCTGCGAGAGTCAGTCGATCCGGCGGCCGGTGCCCGCTACCTCGGGCAGGTCTGCTGGCGCTTCCTGACCGACGCCCCCGACATCGACAGGTGGACCGCGTGGCTGGGCCCGGGGACGGCCTTCCTGGCCTACCCCGTCGGCGGGGGCCAGGTGTGCTGCTACGCCGACGTGGCGGCCGCCTCACCCAAGGACCCGACCACCGCCGCCGGTCTTCTCGGGCTCTTCTCCGGCTATGACCAGCGCGTACGGGACCTGCTGGCCACACCCGCCGCCCATGAGGCGTACTTCTCACCGGTGGAGGAGGTCAGCGGCGAGACATGGGTGCGCGGACGCGTCGTGCTCGTCGGGGACGCCGCGCACGCCAGCTCGCCCAACATGGCCCAGGGCGTCGCCATGGCCGTCGAGGACGCTCAGGTCCTCGCCGAGGTACTGGCCACCGGGGGTGACACCGAGGACCTCCTCCAGCAGTACGTCCAGCGCAGGCTCTCCCGCACCCGGTGGGTCCAGCGGCAGACCCACCGGCGCGACCGGTCCAGGTCCATGCCGCCCGCCGTGCGCAACATCGCGTTCCGCTACGGCGCCAAGGCCTTGTGGGAGCGCGGCTACGCCCCGCTGCGCGACCTGCCCTGACTCCGGCCCTGACGCCGCCTGTACGCACCACAGGCGTGCCGGTCGTGGAGGCGCCGGCGGACTCAGCACTGTGTCCGCGCCCGGCCGTCTATCTAGATCTGGCGATCATTTGCGCAGGTCAGAAGCCTTCCTTCGAGTAGGGACATAAGGGCGGTGGCGTCAACAATGAAGGTCAATGCGACGTGCGAAGGACTGACGGTGGCTCACGAGACAGCCGGACCCATGCCGGGCAATGTGGGAGGGGATACATGAAAGCGATACCTGAGATTGTCGGGCGTGATGAATTCGACGCCCTGGTCATCAGGACCAACTACGACGACGAGGCCGCATGGCAGGCAGTGGTGGCGGACCTGGCTCAGTCATGGTGCGACGTCGGCGAGTTCGAAGCCTCCGTCCACCTCATCGACGATCCTGCCTGGGCCGATCTCGGGCCCGATGAGGTCCTCAACGCGGCGAGGCGGGATGAAAACCTGAGCGTGGTGTTCCTCGCCGACCGGGTCACGATGCGGTCTGTCCATCGCGCGCTGCTGGCCCTCCACATCACCGACGAAGAAGACGAAGACCTCGACCCGATGTACTACGAGGCGCTCATCGCCTCCCCGCCACCTCGCGGATTCAGGACCGTTCCGGTCGGCGTCCACGACGTGCACGCAAATCTGTCGATCGGCAACATGGACTTCGCGGAATTCGCCAAGGCAGCGTTCGCCGATCCCGACCGAATCTACCGGTCCTTCTGAGCGTGCTACTCCCGCTCTGAGCACTTCTACAGATTTCGACAATGGGCACAAATAGGCCATAGGTTACGCATCCTGCCCTACCAGGCGCTTCGCCCTGCCACTGGGTGCCGGGCAGTGCTCTCGTGAATTCGCTCGCCACCCACCCACCACCTCCACGTCTACCGTGCCTGGCGGGAACATAGTGCTCGTGTGCGACCTCGGCGTGAGCCTCTGCTCGTTCGAATCAGGTCACTTCGCCGCCCCGGAACGCCGTCCAGCGGCACGCTCCGCTTCGCCAGCCAGCGGACGAAAGTTGTCGGCTGGGGGCACACTCATGGCGCCTTTGGGCCAGCGTGCACATCGCGTGCACCATCGCGCGGGAACTCCCGGGAAGCCGCAGGTACAAGCGGGAAACCCATCGGGATGCATTGTGGCCCTGGCCAGGGCAAACACCCTGGCCAGGGCCACAATGGCAGACGAGTCGAGCTGTACGCCGGGTTCTGTCTCCGCCGGGCCTCGCGGCCCGGTGGGAGGCGGTCATCCATCTAGGACCGGCGTTGCCGCCGGCCTCGTGCGGTCCACCCGCGGACTCGGGCGGGCAGCCCTCGATCGTCCGCGCAGGGCCATCTGCCGATGGCCCCTCTTGACCTTGCTCCGGGTGGGGTTTACCGAGCCGTCCGAGTCACCTCGGACGCTGGTGGTCTCTTACACCACCGTTTCACCCTTACCGGGGGCCGAGGCCCCCGGCGGTCTGTTTTCTGTGGCACTGTCCCGCGGGTCACCCCGGGTGGGCGTTACCCACCACCCTGCCCTGTGGAGCCCGGACGTTCCTCGGCAGGACCCAAGGTCCCGCCGCGACCGCCCGCTCGGCTCGTCTGCCGTGTTGACCATGGTACCCGCCGCCGCGAGCCCCGAGGCCGGAGGCCGTTAGGCTGCGGCGCCGGGGCCGCACCCCCGACCCACCGCGTGAAGGAGATCCACCGTGCTCGTGCTGTTGCCGCCGTCCGAAGGAAAGGCCGTCGGCGGGTCCGGGGCGCCGCTCAGGCCCGAGGGGCTGTCCCTCCAGGGGCTCGGGCGGGCGCGGGAAGCGGTGCTCGACGAGCTGGTCTCGCTCTGCTCTGACGACGAGGAGAAGGCGCGCGACGTGCTCGGCCTGAGCGAGGGGCTGCGCGGCGAGGTGGCCAAGAACGCCGCCCTGCGCACCGCACCGGCCCGCCCCGCAGGCGACATCTACACCGGCGTGCTCTACGACGCCCTCGGCCTGCCCTCGCTCGAGGCGGCCGCCCGCAGGCGGGCCAGGCGCTCGCTGCTGGTGTTCTCCGGGCTGTGGGGTGCGGTGCGGATCGGCGACCGGATTCCGTCGTACCGCTGCTCGATGGGCGTCAGGCTGCCGGGACTCGGGGCGCTCGGCGCGTACTGGCGGGAGCCGATGGCCGAGGTCATGCCGGAGGTGGCGGGGAACGGGCTCGTGCTGGACCTGCGGTCCGCCGCGTACGCCACCGCCTGGAGGCCGAAGGGCGAGGTCGCGGGACGTACGGCGGCCGTACGCGTGCTCCACTCGCAGAGGGTGGACGGCGTCGAGAAGCGGTCCGTGGTCAGCCACTTCAACAAGGCCACCAAGGGCCGTCTCGTACGGGACCTGCTGACGGCCGGGTTCACGCCGAAGGGCCCGGCCGAGCTGGTGGAGGCGCTGCGCGAGCTCGGATACGTGGTGGAGGCGGAGGCGCCCGCGAAGCGTGGCACCGCCTGGCGGCTGGATGTCGTCGTGACCGAGATCCACTGAGAGCGGGCGGGTGGCCAGAGCCCCTCCATGTTGCACCATGTGCAACGCACATTGCACATAGCGTTGAGCGCCCGGCAGGATGGCGCCATGACTTCCGTGCTCGACCTCGCCCCCGTGATCCCCGTGGTGGTCCTCGCGGACGCCGCGGACGCCGTGCCGCTCGCCCGTGCGCTGGTGTCCGGGGGCCTTCCCGCGATCGAGGTCACGCTGCGGACGCGCGCCGCGCCCGCCGCGATCCGGGCCATCGCCGACGAGGTGCCGGACGCGGTGGTCGGCGCGGGCACCGTGATCTCGCCCGGGGGCGCGGAGCTCGCGGCCGCCGCTGGGTCCCGCTTCCTGGTCAGCCCGGGCTGGACGGACCGGCTGCTCGACGCGATGAAGGGGTCGGGGCTGCCGTTCCTGCCGGGTGTCTCGACCACCTCGGAGGTCGTGGCGCTGCTGGAGCGCGGGGTGACGGAGATGAAGTTCTTCCCGGCGGAGGCGGCGGGCGGCACCGCGTACCTCAAGTCCCTTTCCTCGCCGCTCCCTCAGGCCCGCTTCTGCCCGACGGGCGGGATCGGCGCGCTCTCGGCGCCGTCGTATCTGGCGCTGCCGAACGTGGGCTGCGTGGGCGGTACGTGGATGCTGCCGCCGGATGCCCTCCGGGCGAGGGACTGGGGGCGCGTGGAGCAGCTGGCCCGCGAGGCCGCGTCACTCCGCGACCGCATTGCGCGCTGACACGACCGAGGCGCGCGTCGGCGCGGCCGAGTCACGGGCTGACACGACCGAGGCGCGCGCTGACGCGGGCCCAATCGCGCGCTGGCGCGGCCGAATCGCGCAGGCCGGGACCCCCGGTCCACGCCCGCCCCTGCGCCGCGTCCGCGTACAGCGGTGCGGTCATGCGTTCCGCGGGGCTGGGGGGACCTCCCAGGCGGAGCTCTGGGGAGGGTGGGCACACCGCGACCACCGGCGTGCAGCGGGTGCGAAACGCCAACCCACGGGTACGGGTGGCCACCGTCGCCGGGTGCGGGCCGGCTGTGTCCACCCTCCCCATAGCCTGAACGGCATGGGGGTACCCCCATCGCCCCAGCGGAACGCATGCCCGCGGCTTCCGGGCTTGGGGGGGGGG